>NZ_JAVIZM010000001.1:440000-810000 GCF_031453555.1 Bacillus sp. SLBN-46
TCCCCGCACTTTTCAACGTGCGTGGGTTCGGGCCTCCATCCAGTGTTACCTGGACTTCACCCTGGACATGGGTAGATCACCTGGTTTCGGGTCTACGACCACATACTCAAACGCCCTATTCAGACTCGCTTTCGCTGCGGCTCCGTCTCTTCAACTTAACCTTGCATGGGATCGTAACTCGCCGGTTCATTCTACAAAAGGCACGCTATCACCCATTAACGGGCTCTAACTACTTGTAGGCACACGGTTTCAGGAACTATTTCACTCCCCTTCCGGGGTGCTTTTCACCTTTCCCTCACGGTACTGGTTCACTATCGGTCACTAGGGAGTATTTAGCCTTGGGAGATGGTCCTCCCTGCTTCCGACCGGATTTCACGTGTCCGGCCGTACTCAGGATCCACTCAGGAGGGAACGAAGTTTCGACTACAGGGTTTTTACCTTCTCTGACGGGCCTTTCCAGGCCGCTTCATCTACCCCGTTCCTTTGTAACTCCATGTTGAGTGTCCTACAACCCCAAGAGGCAAGCCTCTTGGTTTGGGCTATGTCCCGTTTCGCTCGCCGCTACTCAGGGAATCGCGTTTGCTTTCTCTTCCTCCGGGTACTTAGATGTTTCAGTTCCCCGGGTATGCCTTCAATACCCTATGTATTCAGGTAAAGATACTGTTCCATTACGAACAGTGGGTTCCCCCATTCGGAAATCTCCGGATCAAAGCTTACTTACAGCTCCCCGAAGCATATCGGTGTTAGTCCCGTCCTTCATCGGCTCCTAGTGCCAAGGCATTCACCGTGCGCCCTTTCTAACTTAACCTAAAAGGTTTATTTCTCTAAATCAATAGAGAGAAAACTAAAATGGCGATTACTCGATGTGTTACTTAACTTCTTCATTACGATTATCTAGTTTTCAAAGAACAATTTTGGTGGAGCTTAGCGGGATCGAACCGCTGACCTCCTGCGTGCAAGGCAGGCGCTCTCCCAGCTGAGCTAAAGCCCCGTAGAAGGAAAGTGGGCCTAAATGGACTCGAACCATCGACCTCACGCTTATCAGGCGTGCGCTCTAACCAGCTGAGCTATAGGCCCCCACTACGAATATTTAATTGAGAATTTGCACTCTCAAAACTAAGCAAACAAAAACAATCAAACAAACTTTTTTGTCTGGCTCACTAAGTCCAGCTTATATCCTTAGAAAGGAGGTGATCCAGCCGCACCTTCCGATACGGCTACCTTGTTACGACTTCACCCCAATCATCTGTCCCACCTTAGGCGGCTGGCTCCTTACGGTTACCCCACCGACTTCGGGTGTTACAAACTCTCGTGGTGTGACGGGCGGTGTGTACAAGGCCCGGGAACGTATTCACCGCGGCATGCTGATCCGCGATTACTAGCGATTCCGGCTTCATGTAGGCGAGTTGCAGCCTACAATCCGAACTGAGAATGGTTTTATGGGATTGGCTAAACCTCGCGGTCTTGCAACCCTTTGTACCATCCATTGTAGCACGTGTGTAGCCCAGGTCATAAGGGGCATGATGATTTGACGTCATCCCCACCTTCCTCCGGTTTGTCACCGGCAGTCACCTTAGAGTGCCCAACTAAATGCTGGCAACTAAGATCAAGGGTTGCGCTCGTTGCGGGACTTAACCCAACATCTCACGACACGAGCTGACGACAACCATGCACCACCTGTCACTCTGTCCCCCGAAGGGGAACGTCCTATCTCTAGGAGTGTCAGAGGATGTCAAGACCTGGTAAGGTTCTTCGCGTTGCTTCGAATTAAACCACATGCTCCACCGCTTGTGCGGGCCCCCGTCAATTCCTTTGAGTTTCAGCCTTGCGGCCGTACTCCCCAGGCGGAGTGCTTAATGCGTTAGCTGCAGCACTAAGGGGCGGAAACCCCCTAACACTTAGCACTCATCGTTTACGGCGTGGACTACCAGGGTATCTAATCCTGTTTGCTCCCCACGCTTTCGCGCCTCAGCGTCAGTTACAGACCAGAAAGCCGCCTTCGCCACTGGTGTTCCTCCACATCTCTACGCATTTCACCGCTACACGTGGAATTCCGCTTTCCTCTTCTGTACTCAAGTCCCCCAGTTTCCAATGACCCTCCACGGTTGAGCCGTGGGCTTTCACATCAGACTTAAAGGACCGCCTGCGCGCGCTTTACGCCCAATAATTCCGGACAACGCTTGCCACCTACGTATTACCGCGGCTGCTGGCACGTAGTTAGCCGTGGCTTTCTGGTTAGGTACCGTCAAGGTACCAGCAGTTACTCCGGTACTTGTTCTTCCCTAACAACAGAGCTTTACGACCCGAAGGCCTTCATCGCTCACGCGGCGTTGCTCCATCAGACTTTCGTCCATTGTGGAAGATTCCCTACTGCTGCCTCCCGTAGGAGTCTGGGCCGTGTCTCAGTCCCAGTGTGGCCGATCACCCTCTCAGGTCGGCTACGCATCGTCGCCTTGGTGAGCCGTTACCTCACCAACTAGCTAATGCGCCGCGGGCCCATCTGTAAGTGACAGCCGAAACCGTCTTTCAGCTTTTCCTCATGAGAGAAAAAGGATTATCCGGTATTAGCTCCGGTTTCCCGAAGTTATCCCAGTCTCACAGGCAGGTTGCCCACGTGTTACTCACCCGTCCGCCGCTAACCACCGAAGTGGTTCGCTCGACTTGCATGTATTAGGCACGCCGCCAGCGTTCGTCCTGAGCCAGGATCAAACTCTCCAAGAAAGTTGATTAGCTCATTTTGTTACGTTGGCTTCGTTTCAATATAGAAACGAAATATTTTTGTTTGTTGACGTTTTTGTTTGTTTAGTTTTCAAAGAACAAATTTTCCTCACCGCTCGTAAGCGACTCAATAAATATACCATGTACAATATTTAAAGTCAACGTTTTTTTCTTTTTTACTATTCGTAAATTAGAAACGCCATGTCGACTTAAAGTATTATACCAGCTCGACCATCTTGTATCAATATATAAATAATAAAAAAAGGCCGACTCATTGATTTTTGAGTCAGCCCATTTTCTATTATTCTTCACTCTCAGAAGGATTCACATCTTGGTTTTCTTCCACCAAGTTTCCTTCAACATCATTACTGTCATCCTCTTGTGATTCTTCTTCTTTCTCAACCTTCGCTACTGTTGCAACGAATTCGTTATCGCTCTCTTTCATACTAATAAGTTTGACACCTTGCGTGCTTCGACCCATTTTAGAAATACCAGCTACATCCATTCGAATCAGTACACCGCCAGTTGTGATAAGCATAAGATCTTCATCACCTGTCACTGCTCTCATGGAGACAAGTGGACCATTTTTCTCAGTCACCTGGCAGGTTTTTATCCCTTTACCGCCTCTTCCCTGGATACGATATTCCGATGCAGGTGTACGTTTACCATAACCCTTCTTGGTTACAATAAGAACATCATTACTCTCTTCTAAAACTTCCATTCCGACAACTTCATCATCAGAATCTAGAGTAATCCCTTTTACTCCTGTTGCGGTACGTCCCATCGACCTAACATCCGTTTCAGGGAAGTGAATTAACATACCCTTTTTCGTTCCTATGATCATATGCTTGGTGCCATCAGTTAGCCGAACAGATATTAGCTCATCGCCTTCACGTAAACTCAAAGCAATGAGTCCGTTATTTCGGATATTAGCAAATGATGTTAATGGGGATCGTTTAGATACCCCTTCTTTTGTTGTAAAGAAAAGGAACCAATCATCGACAAATTCCTCGATAGGAATAATCGCATTTACCCATTCACCTTTTTCGATTCCAAGCAAGTTAATGATTGGAATTCCTTTAGCTGTTCGGCTATATTCAGGTATTTCGTACCCTTTTGATCGATATACCTTCCCTTTGTTGGTAAAGAAAAGAATTGTATCATGCGTTGATGTGGTGATTAAATGTTCAACGAAATCATCTTCATTTGTTCCCATGCCTTGTATACCACGACCACCACGTCGTTGGGCACGATATGTAGATACAGGTAGACGTTTGATATAACCATTATGGGTTAATGAAATGACAATATTTTCACGAGGGATTAAGTCTTCATCCTCAATATTCTCAAGTCCCCCTGTTACAATCTCGGTACGGCGCTTATCATTGAAGCGCTCTTTAATTTCAGTTAATTCCTCACGGATAATTTCAAGAATCTTTTCTTCATCCGCTAAAATTGCTTTTAATTCTGCAATTAGCTTTACTAAGTTTTGGTACTCTTCTTCAATCTTTTCTCTTTCTAATCCCGTTAAACGTTGTAGACGCATATCAAGGATCGCTTGTGCCTGCTTTTCAGAAAGATTAAAGGTTGTCATTAAACCTTCACGTGCAATATCCGTTGTTTGTGAACTTCGAATTAAATTTATAACTGCATCAAGATTGTCTAAAGCAATTCTTAAGCCATCTAAAATATGGGCACGTGCTTCTGCTTTTCGTAATTCAAATTCAATTCTTCTTCGAATGACTACTCTTTGATGATCCAGGTAGTGAACCAGACATTGCTTTAGGCTCAGTACCTTCGGTTGTCCACCAACAAGTGCTAGCGTGTTAATTCCGAAGCTGGTTTGAAGTGCCGTTTGTTTATATAAATTATTTAAAAGGACATTTGCATTGGCATCTTTCCGTACTTCAATGACGATCCGCATTCCTCTACGGTCAGATTCATCTCGCAGATCGGTGATGCCTTCAATTTTTTTATCACGAGCTAATTCGGCAATTTTCTCGATTAACCTCGCCTTATTCACCTGATATGGCAGCTCATTTACAATGATAACTTCCTTACCGTTAGACTTTTGTTCAATTTCTACTTTAGCTCGGATTGTTATGGAGCCTCTGCCAGTTTCGTAAGCCTTACGAATACCGCTTCTGCCAAGAATCATTCCGCCTGTTGGGAAATCAGGACCAGGGATAATTTCCATTAACTCCTGAGTAGTTATTTCAGGGTCTTGACTGATTGCTAACACTCCATCGATAACTTCCCCAAGCTGATGTGGTGGTATATTTGTAGCCATACCTACCGCAATACCAGTTGTTCCATTAACTAATAGGTTTGGAAACCTAGCTGGTAAAACAACCGGTTCTTTTTCTTCACCATCATAGTTATCTTGATAATCAATAGTATCTTTGTTTATATCTCTTAATAATTCCATTGATATCTTAGACATTCTTGATTCTGTGTAACGCATAGCTGCTGCAGCGTCACCATCCACAGAACCAAAGTTACCATGCCCATCAACGAGCATATAACGATAGTTGAAATCCTGTGCCATACGTACCATCGTTTCATAAACAGCAGAATCACCATGTGGGTGATACTTACCGATTACATCCCCAACAATACGAGCAGATTTTTTATATGGTTTGTCCGAATGCATTCCTAAATCATGCATAGCATAAAGAATACGGCGATGAACCGGTTTTAACCCATCACGGACATCCGGAAGGGCACGAGAAACAATAACACTCATCGCATAGTCAAGAAAGGAAGATTTCATCTCCTGACTTATATTAATCTCTTTTATTTGAGAACTTGGTGTTTCAGCCATAATTTGTACCTCCTATTGGATCTCACTAAGGGCTAGGTAAAAGAAAAAGGAGGATAGTGGTCATCCCTCTACCCCTTAATCTATATCTAGTTAAATATCTAGATTCTTTACATATTGTGCATTTGCTTCAATGAAGTTACGACGAGGTTCTACCTTATCGCCCATTAACATTTCAAATGTCTCGTCTGCCTCTATCGCATCTTCAAGGCTCACTTGAAGCATGGTTCTAGTAGATGGATCCATCGTTGTTTCCCATAATTGTTCTGGATTCATCTCTCCCAAACCTTTATAACGTTGAATATTCGGCTTTGGTGTTGCTGGTAACTCCGCGAAAATCTTATCAAGTTCTTTATCATTATAAGCGTACTCTATGCGCTTCCCTTGCTGAACCTTATAAAGAGGTGGCTGTGCAATGTAGATATACCCTGCTTCTAAAATCTTTCTCATATAACGATAAAAGAAGGTTAAGATAAGTGTCCGAATATGCGCACCATCCACGTCAGCATCCGTCATAATTACAACTTTATGATAACGGGCTTTTGAAATATCGAAATCTTCGCCAATTCCGGTTCCAATAGCTGTAATCATTGCTCTTACTTCGTTGTTAGACAGAATCTTGTCAAGACGTGCTTTTTCTACATTAAGAATTTTACCTCTTAGGGGTAGAATTGCTTGGAAGTGTCGGTCCCGTCCTTGCTTCGCTGAACCTCCCGCGGAATCACCCTCAACGATGTATATTTCACTCTCTGAGGGATCTTTTGAAGAGCAGTCCGCAAGCTTACCTGGTAAGCTCGATACTTCTAGAGCACTTTTCCGGCGTGTTAATTCCCTAGCTTTCTTAGCTGCAAGTCTGGCTCGTGCCGCCATCAAACCTTTTTCAACGATTTTTTTCGCTACCGTTGGATTTTCTAAGAGGAATTTTTCAAAGTGGCCGGCAAAGACCGTATCCGTGATAGCCCTAACCTCTGAATTACCGAGTTTCGTCTTTGTTTGTCCCTCAAATTGTGGATCAGGATGTTTGATGGAAACAATCGCTGTTAACCCTTCACGGACATCTTCCCCTGATAGGTTCGTATCATTCTCTTTGATTAGGCCGTTTTTCCTTGCATAATCATTGATGACTCTTGTTAAGGCTGTTTTAAATCCAGATTCATGTGTTCCACCTTCATAGGTGTGAATATTATTGGCAAAAGAATAAATGCTATCAGTGTAGCCCTCGTTATACTGAAGGGCAACTTCCACACTAATACCATCGCGTTCCCCGTCAATATATATCGGTTCTTCATGAATGACTTCCTTCGTGCGGTTTAAATGTTCGACATACGATTTAATTCCGCCTTCGTAGTAGTATTCATTCTGTTTATTTTCAACACGCTTATCTTCAATGGTGATTTTAATTCCTTTGTTTAAAAAGGCTAATTCACGAAGACGAGTAGCGAGAATGTCATACTCATATACTAATGTTTCAGTGAAAATCTCCCCATCGGGTTTAAAGTGTGTAATAGTACCCGTTCGATCAGTTGTACCAATAACCTCTAGTTCTTGAACAACTGCGCCTCGCTCAAATTTAATCGAGTGAATTTTCCCATCACGGTGGACATATACCTCAAGTTCAGTAGAGAGGGCATTAACAACTGAAGCACCAACACCATGAAGGCCCCCAGAAACCTTATAACCCCCGCCGCCAAATTTACCGCCGGCATGGAGTACCGTCATTATAACTTCAACTGCGGGTCTGCCCATCTTTTCTTGAATACCAACCGGAATTCCACGGCCATTATCCTTGACAGTAATACTGTTATCTTTTTCAATTAAGACATTAATCTCATCACAGTAACCAGCGAGTGCTTCATCAATACTGTTATCAACAATTTCCCATACTAGATGATGAAGACCCTTTCCACTAGTTGATCCAATATACATACCAGGTCTTTTTCTAACCGCTTCAAGGCCTTCAAGGACTTGGATTTGATCCGCACCATATGCTTGTTCCTGAACCGCGTTTTGTTCAATAGTCATACTAGTTCACCTGCACCTTCTGACAAAAATATATCTATATTTTCGTTGTTTAAAACAATAAAAGAATGTTTATATTAAAATTCATGTATATTCATTTGGTTTGAACGTTTCTTTAAAGTTCCAGAGGCAATCGGGGATAGGTATACTTTTTCATGGGTAATAATGACTGACTTATAAGGGTTTTTAGACAAATTAATCACCTTTTCCTGATGGTGCTCTAGGAATTCCTCGACAAGTGACGATTGATTGGCACTCTCTTTATCTAAAATAGAAATAATATCCTTAGCCCTAATATTAAGATCTTCCCCGATATGAATATACATGGTTCACCTCAGTTTACTTTCCTTATCACACCAGCCTCAACAACAAAGGTTGAAGCTTCCTTTAAGGTTTGGTGGTCAATCCCTTCGACACTTGTCGTTGTCACAAATGTTTGAACCTTTCCCTGGATGGTATTAAGTAAATGGGATTGCCTGTAATCATCTAATTCGGATAAAACATCATCAAGCAGTAAAATAGGGTACTCACCAATTTCAGAATAGATTAACTCGATTTCTGCAAGCTTTACCGAAAGGGCCGTTGTTCGCTGTTGTCCCTGTGAACCAAATGTCTGAACATCTCTTCCGTTCACAAAAAATAATAAATCATCACGATGAGGCCCAAAAAGGGTAGTGCCTCGTTCAATCTCCCTCGTTCTGACCTTCGCGAATTTTTCTTCAAAGCATGCTATCATCTTCGACAAATCTTGCTCTTCTAATACCTCTACCGAAGGCTTATAGGTAATTTCCAGGTTCTCTAACCCTCTTGAAATCCCTTGATGGATTGGTTTTGCCCATTTTTCAAGTAAACGGAGGAATTCAAACCGCTTTGTGACAATTTTCACTGCCATTTGGATGAATTGTTCCGTTAGAATTTCAAGCATGGTTTGATCTGTTTGTTTCTTTATTTGCATCATTTTCAAATAATGATTGCGTTGTTGGAGTATTTTTTGATATTGGCTCATATCATGTAAATATATTGGCGAAACCTGTCCAATCTCCATATCAATAAACCGTCTTCGCACCTGTGGACTACCTTTAACTATATTAAGGTCTTCTGGTGCAAACATAACCACATTCAAATTGCCCACATATTGACTTAACCTTTGCTGTTCAATATGGTTGCACTTTGCCTTTTTTCCCTTTTTGGAAATAATTAGCTGCATAGGCAAAGAACTATGTTGTTTTTGAACCCGTCCCTCTATTTTAGCATATTCTTGGTCCCAGCGAATAAGTTCTTTGTCATTAGATGTCCGGTGTGATTTTGCCATGGCGAGAACGTAGATGGATTCCATCACATTTGTTTTCCCTTGGGCATTCTCACCTAAGATAACATTTACTTTATTTTCAAATTCGACGAATAGCTCTTCATAGTTTCGATAATTATTTAAGGCTAATTTTTCAATATACATGGCAACGCATCCTTTAGCTAGTCGGTAACCACAAACTCCCCAAAGCCAGCAATTTGGACTTTGTCACCTACTCGAAGCTTTCTACCTCTTCTTTGATCTTGTTCACCATTTATAATTACTTCATGTTCGCTCAAAAACCATTTTGCCATTCCACCCGTTTGAATTACATCAGCTAATTTCAAAAATTGACCTAATGTAATAAATTCTGTGTCCAGCTTTACTTTTTCAGGCATGTTGTCACCCTCATTTCTAAAATGGTCTCAATACTTTATTTTACTAAAAAAATCATCAGGATACAAAGAAAACCAAAAAAAGAAATCATTTTACTTTTTATAAGTAAAGAAAGCCGCCATTTAATTGGCGGCAATCTGTAGTTTTTTATTGTTTAGTATGTTCTTACAGGTAGGATCAATTGCAAGATGCTTTCGTCGTGTAGAGGCCGAATTAAGAATGGGCGCATGGCTCCTGTGAAGCTTACTTTGATATCAGTTCCTTCAAGTGCTTTTAATGCATCCATCATATATTTCGCGCTAAAAGAGATTTTTAAATCTTCTCCCTCAATGGATGAGCTTTGAATTTCTTCTACAACTTTTCCTATTTCAGGAGTATTGGAAGAAACTTCAATGATTCCATCCTCAATCGTAGAGAACTTAACCACATTATTCCTTCCTTCTCGCGCTAATAGAGAAGCACGATCAATCGCTTGAAGGAATTCCTTCGTGTTAACCGTTACATCGGTCTTACTTTCATTTGGAATCAATCTAGACGTATCAGGATAATTTCCTTCTAACAATCTTGAAAAGAATAGTAAATGCTTTGCTTTAAATAATATTTGATTTTCTGTAATAACAATGTCTATTAGTTCATTGGAGTCATCAATAATTTTACTTAATTCATTTAAGCTCTTGCCTGGAATAACAACATTATAGCTATCGTTATTCTCCGTTTCGATTTTTGCTTTTCTTAATGCCAGACGATGACTATCTGTTGCAATACAGATTAGTTCCTCATTTTCGATCTTCCAGTTTACACCTGTCAAGATGGGGCGTGTTTCTGAGGTGGACACTGCAAAATGAGTTTGTCTAATCATCGCTTTTAGAAGATCGGTAGCAATATGAAACTTATTATTTTCCTCAATTTGTGGAAGGTGAGGGTATTCCTCTGCATCTAAACCATTTAAGTTAAATTCTGATTTTCCAGATCGAATAACGGTTTGAAGTGAACCAAGTACCTCAATTTCAACTGAGTCTGTAGGCAGCTTTTTAACAATTTCGCTAAAAAACTTGGCTTGTAGAACAATCGATCCTACTTGTTTAATTTCAACAATTTCATCTCCAGCATCTTCTTTTGGAATAAACGATTCAATCGAAATATCAGAATCACTACCTGTTAACGTTACTCCTTCAGTAGTCGCAGTAATCTTAATCCCGGTCAAGATTGGAATGGTTGTCCTTGTTGTGACAGCCTTCATAACATCTTGAACACTTTGAACAAGGCGGTCTCGTTGGATTATAAATTTCATATCAGAATCCTCCGTTTAGGCATATTTTTTTTAGCTGTAACATATAATATTATTTTTTTAAAAAATAGTAGAAGTACTAGTAGGGCCTGTTAGTATGTGGATAACTGACATTTTTCAATGGAAACACAGCCTATCCACATGTGGACAGACTGTGTACAACAGGTAAGAAGTTATTCACATTATTAAATAGAAAATGCAAAAAAAAAATTACACTTTCAATAAATCATTTAATTCCTTCATTTGCTTTTGCAATTGTGCATCTGTCTGAAGCAGCTTTGAGATTTTTTCATGTGCATGAATAACAGTTGTGTGATCGCGTCCACCAAATTCTTCTCCTATTTTTGGCAAGGAGTAGTCTGTTAATTCGCGGGATAAATACATGGCAATTTGCCTAGGAAATGCAACAGATTTGGTCCGTTTCTTCGCTTTAAAGTCCTCTAGTTTAATACTATAGTGCTCACCAACGACCCGTTGAATTTCAAGAATCGTAATCACTTTAGGTTTAGAGCTTGGAATGATATCTTTTAATGCCTCTGCAGCTAAATCTGCATTTATATCCTTGTTAATTAAGGATGAATAGGCAACTACTCGAATCAATGCTCCCTCTAATTCACGAATGTTTGAATCAATTTGGTTGGCAATATAGAGCATGACCTCATTAGGAATATCTAATCCTTCCGCTTTTGCTTTCTTACGAAGAATGGCAATCCTTGTTTCTAAATCAGGCGGAGTAATATCTGTAATTAAGCCCCATTCAAAACGGGAACGTAAACGATCCTCTAGTGTCGGAATCTCTCTTGGCGGCCGGTCACTGGAGATAATAATTTGCTTACTTTCTTCATGCAATGCATTAAATGTATGGAAAAATTCTTCTTGGGTTGATTCTTTTCCCGCTAAAAACTGAATATCATCTATAAGTAAAATATCTACATTTCGATATTTATTGCGAAAATTCTCTGCTTTATTGTCACGAATCGAGTTAATGAATTCATTTGTAAATTTTTCTGATGATAAATAAACGACTTTCGCTGAAGGGTTATGATCTAAAACATAATGGCCAATTGCGTGCATTAAATGGGTTTTTCCTAATCCTACGCCCCCATAAATAAATAGCGGATTATAGGCTTTTGCTGGCGCCTCAGCTACCGCAAGTGATGCTGCATGGGCAAAACGGTTACCAGAACCGATAACGAATGTATCAAATGTATATTTTTGATTTAGAATACCTTGAGGAAAATCACCGTGATCATCCTCTTTTTTCACCTTTTTTGGCGGTAATTGCACATCTGTATCTGCTTCATTCTGGTTTTGCGGAATTATAAACTTTACTGATAGCTCTTCTCCAGTAATTTCATAGAGAATACCAGAGATTAACTGAGAATAACGCTCTTCCAGCCAATCACGCGCAAATTCATTGGGTGCCGTTATAATAAGCAAATTGCCTTGAAGGGAATGGGCCTTTGTTGACTTAAGCCAGGTGTCAAAGCTAGGCTTGCTTATCTTTTTCTCAATATTGGCTAGTGCAGCATTCCAAAGATCCGCAATATTTTCCAACTAGTATCCCTCCTTAATCGTCTTTTTTTCTTTATTGTCCAGCTCCAGCGGCTCATATTTTGTAAATCACCGCTTGTACTTTTGTAATCTACTTGACTAAAGTTCCGTTAAAAAACACAGGTTATACAAGTTGTACAACCTATTAATTTATAAATATACGAAACACTGGTTGTGGAAAACATATAATAAGGAATAAATGTGGAGTTTCGACAATATCCACCCCTTGTGGACAAGTTTTTACATAGTGCTTGGATAAACTATCCACATGTTATCCACAAATTGTGGATAATTAATTTTGGGGATAAAGTTATTCAGAGTGAAAACACAAATATAATATCAAATAATTGCATGTGGCGCAATGCCTTTTCGTAGTTTATCCACAACTAGAACATCATGTGCACAAAATTTGTCCACAAGTAGATAATTTGTGCAAAACCTGTCAATATGTTGTGTGGATAATGAAAAAAATGTCGAAATAATATCCACAAGTAAATTTAAGGGTTAAAACTATTCACTTTGTCTAGTGTGCGTCACTTTTCTTAATTATAGTTTCTGGAAAATCGATAATTCATGTTCGAAAAAAATTGGAAATGGGAAACAATAGTTGGAGAGTGGTTGACAATTTTGTGTTGACCTCTTTATAATAAGTTAGACTGTCGTTTAAAATTGTCAGCTATTCCTCAGGGAGGTGTCATATAATGAAAAGAACATATCAACCAAATAGTCGTAAACATAGTAAAGTTCACGGTTTCCGCAGTCGTATGAGCTCAGCTAACGGACGTAAGGTTCTAGCTCGTCGTCGTCAAAAAGGAAGAAAAGTATTATCAGCATAGACCACTGAAGAGTCAGTGGTCTTTTTTCTAATTAAAGGGGGAAGAAATCTTCCCCTTGATTAGAAAATTCGCCGATTTACAAAAAAAGTCCTTTTCGGCTTAGAAATAGAGCATATTTGAATACTACGAATGGTTATAGTAGAAATTGATATATCTTACCTGAGCCAATCTGAGACTGAAGGTGTTTATTGATGAAAAAAGAATTTCGAGTAAAGAAAAATAAAGAGTTCCAAGCTGCCTTTCAAAAAGGGCAGTCATTTGCCAATAGGCAATTTGTTGTCTACTCTCTACAAAAAGCAGATCAGGACTACTTCCGCATTGGTTTGTCAGTAAGTAAAAAGATTGGAAATGCTGTTACTAGAAATAGAATCAAACGGTATGTAAGACAAGCTATCTTTGAACTAAAT
This sequence comes from Bacillus sp. SLBN-46, assembly GCF_031453555.1. Taxonomy (GTDB): domain Bacteria; phylum Bacillota; class Bacilli; order Bacillales; family Cytobacillaceae; genus Neobacillus. The sequence continues at coordinate 453,328 of NZ_JAVIZM010000001.1, forward strand.
GATCAGCTAGCAGCTGGAAATGACTATGTCATTATTGCGAGGAAGCCTACTGCTGATATGGATTTTTTTGAAGTGAAAAAAAGCTTAACCCATGTCCTTAAGGTGGGAAAAGTGCTTAAAAAATGATAAACTATCCATAAAAATACATAAAAAAATTTATATATTGGCAAGGAGGAAAATTTGGTTGAAGAAACGAATATTACTTTTGTTCGGTATGGGTTTTGTCTTTGTATTTTTAACCGGATGTAGTGAAATCAAAAAGCCGATTACTTCTGAAAGTACTGGTTTTTGGAATGAATATATTGTCTATCCACTATCCTGGTTAATTAAAGAAGGAGCACATTTACTAGGAGGAAGCTATGGTCTTTCGCTAATAGTCGTAACTATTGTTATTCGACTAGCTATTCTGCCATTAATGATTAAGCAGACGAAAAGCTCAAAAGCGATGCAGGCTCTCCAGCCAGAAATGAAGGCCCTTCGTGAGAAATATAGTTCGAAAGATCAAAAGACACAGCAAAAATTGCAGCAAGAAACAATGGCGCTATTTTCAAAACACGGTGTCAATCCAATGGCCGGCTGTTTTCCACTAATTGTTCAAATGCCAATTTTAATTGGTTTTTATCATGCCATTTCAAGAACAAGAGAAATTGCTTCAGATAATTTCTTATGGTTTGATCTTGGAGAAAAGGATCCTTATTATATTTTGCCGATAATTGCTGGTATTACCACTTTTATTCAGCAAAAATTGATGATGGCTGGCCAAGAGCACAATCCGCAAATGGCAATGATGCTTTGGATGATGCCGATCATGATTGTTTTCTTTGCATTTAGTTTTCCAGCAGCACTTTCATTGTATTGGGTTGTTGGTAACATTTTTATGATTGTTCAAACCTATTTTATTAAAGGACCGGATTTAAGGGCAAACGCCACCGGTAATGTGGGAGGAGCAAAAAAGTGAAACAGGTAACTGCTACAGGACAAACTGTCGAAGAAGCAGTAAAATCAGCTTTAGCTCAATTAAATACCACCAAAGACCGCACAGATGTTGACATTATTGACGAAGGTAAAAAAGGGATTTTCGGTATTTTTGGTTCACGTCCAGCAATAGTGAAGGTAACGGTAATCATTGATCCAATCGAAGAAGCAACGAAATTTCTGTCCCAAGTGAGTGAACAAATGGGGGCACCTGCTAAAATAGAAATCAAACGTGAGGGCAAACAGGTTACTCTTGTGATGACTGGAGAAAAAATTGCATTATTAATTGGAAAAAGAGGTCAAACTTTAAATTCATTGCAATATTTGACTCAGCTTGTGATTAATCGCTTTTCCAACCAATATTTAAATGTAATTCTCGATGCTGAAGATTACCGAAATAGAAGAAGTGAAACACTGATTCAATTATCCCATCGTTTAGCACAAAAGGCAGTGAAAACAGGAAAAGAAGTTACCTTAGAACCCATGCCTTCCTATGAGCGTAAAGTCATTCATACCGCTTTGTCGGAAAACAAACGTGTAAAAACCTCTTCTGATGGATCTGAACCACATCGTTTTGTGGTGATTACTCCAGTTAGAAGGTAATTGTCTCGTTAAAGACGTCCTATTACTAGGATGTCTTTTTTTTGTGGGAATTTTTAAAGTGTTGATAACTAACTTTGCGTTTTCGTTTTATTGTTATTCACATGTGGATAAGTTAAAATAATAAATAGATATTTTTCGGTTGTGGATAATTTGATTGCTTTGTTAACGAGGATTCATGTGGTATTCTAATAATTTGAGAAAAAATTTCCGATTGTTATATAGATAAATTTTTTATGTGAGGTGAAGATCATGGAGTTTGATACGATTGCAGCGATATCAACGCCAATGGGAGAGGGTGCCATTGCAATTGTACGGCTGAGCGGTGATGATGCGATTCAAATAGCAGATAAGCTTTTTAGAGGTGTTGGCGGGAAAAGACTTGTAGAGATGCCATCCCATACCATTCACTATGGGCACCTGATTGACCCTAAAGACGGCCAAGTTGTAGAAGAGGTAATGGTTTCAGTGATGAAGGGACCGAAAACTTTTACGAAAGAGGATGTTGTTGAAATTAACTGTCATGGCGGAATTGTATCCGTCAATCGAGTACTGCAGCATGTGTTGAATCATGGGGCTAGATTAGCCGAACCAGGAGAATTTACAAAGAGAGCCTTTTTAAATGGACGGATTGATTTATCACAGGCAGAAGCCGTAATGGATTTAATTAGGGCAAAAACAGACCGGGCCATGAATGTAGCTCTTGGTCAAATGGAAGGGCGCCTTTCAAATCTTATTCGGAGACTCCGACAGGAAATTTTAGAAATTCTTGCTCATGTTGAAGTGAATATTGATTATCCCGAATATGACGATGTAGAGGAAATGACCCATCATATGCTGTTAGAAAAAGCGGCCTTTGTACGGGAGGAAATTAAAAAGATTCTACAAACATCGCAGCAAGGGAAAATTTTACGAGAAGGTTTATCTACCGTTATCGTAGGACGGCCTAATGTTGGGAAGTCCTCCCTACTGAATAGCCTAGTACATGAAAATAAAGCCATTGTTACAGATATTCCCGGTACCACTCGTGATGTGATTGAGGAATATGTGAATGTTCGAGGTGTACCGTTAAGACTACTTGATACAGCAGGAATTAGGGAAACAGAGGACATTGTCGAACGAATTGGTGTGGAGCGCTCCCGTCAGGTTTTAAAAGAAGCTGATTTGATTTTGCTTGTCTTGAATTACTCTGACAAACTGAGCGTAGAGGATGAAAACCTTTTTGAGGTTGTTAAGGGAATGGATGTCATTGTCATTATTAATAAAACAGACCTCCCACAAGAAATTGATATGGATAGAGTAACTCAGCTTGCGGAAGGTCATAAAATGGTGACGACCTCCTTACTGGAAGACCATGGTGTCGATGAATTGGAGGAAGCAATAGCTTCATTGTTCTTTGCTGGTTCCATTGAATCAGGTGACATGACGTATGTTTCAAACACCCGACATATAGCGCTATTAAACCAAAGTCTACATGCGATTGAAGAAGCAATTGAAGGAGTAGAAACAGGTACTCCAATTGATATCGTTCAAATAGATTTAACAAGGTCATGGGAATTACTTGGAGAAATTACTGGTGAAAGTGTCCATGAAAGCCTCATTGACCAATTATTTTCACAGTTCTGCCTTGGGAAGTAAGATTGTCGAAAGAAAGCAGGTTTCCGTTTTGACGGAAAAGGAGGAACAACATGCAATACGAAGCAGGAAAGTATGACGTCATAGTCGTAGGTGCTGGACATGCTGGCTGTGAGGCTGGACTTGCCTCTGCCAGACTTGGTGCAAAAACATTAATGATCACTATTAATTTAGATATGGTTGCCTTTATGCCATGTAATCCTTCTGTTGGAGGGCCGGCAAAGGGGATTGTTGTGCGGGAAATCGATGCACTAGGTGGAGAAATGGCCAAGAATATTGATAAAACCTACATCCAAATGCGGATGTTAAACACGGGAAAAGGGCCAGCAGTCCGTGCACTCAGAGCACAAGCGGATAAATTTGATTACCAGCATGAAATGAAGAAAACACTTGAAGAAGAACCGAACTTAACGTTACTACAAGGTATGGTTGAAAAGTTAATTGTGGAAGATGGAATGGTTAAAGGGGTCATCACAAAAACAGGGGCCACTTATTCTGCAAAAACAGTTGTTATCACAACTGGAACCTATCTTCGCGGGGAAATTATCCTTGGTGAATTAAAGTATTCGAGCGGTCCGAATAATCAACAACCATCCATTAAGCTATCAGAGCATTTAGAAGAACTTGGTTTTGAACTTGTCCGTTTTAAGACAGGTACACCACCTCGAGTAGATGGTAATACGATTGATTATAGTAAAACGGAAATACAGCCGGGAGATGAAGAGCCAAGGGCATTTTCGTACGAGACGACAAAATTTATTACCGATCAGCTGCCATGTTGGTTGACCTATACAAACGATCGAACACATCAATTAATTGATGATAATTTACACCGTTCCCCAATGTTCTCTGGAATGATTAAGGGGACAGGTCCAAGATACTGTCCTTCGATTGAAGATAAGGTTGTCCGATTTAATGACAAGCCTCGTCATCAGATTTTCCTTGAGCCAGAAGGAAGAAATACGAAGGAAGTATATGTTCAAGGTTTATCGACCTCCTTGCCTGAAGATGTACAGCATCGAATTCTTAAAACAATTCCAGGATTAGAAGAGTCTCAAATGATGAGAGCGGGTTATGCCATTGAGTATGATGCCATTGTTCCTACACAACTATGGCCGACATTAGAAACTAAAGTTGTTAAAAATTTATATACGGCTGGACAAATCAATGGAACATCGGGTTATGAGGAAGCGGCTGGCCAAGGGTTAATGGCCGGTATTAATGCGGGTCTTAAGGCATTAGAGCGAGAAGAATTAGTTTTAAGTCGATCAGATGCGTATATTGGTGTGTTAATTGACGATTTGATCACAAAAGGGACAAACGAGCCCTATCGTTTGTTGACTTCTAGAGCAGAATATCGCTTATTATTACGTCATGATAATGCAGATTTAAGATTGACTGAAATTGGTCATAGAATCGGTCTTATTCGTGATGAGCGATATGATGCATTTTTAACAAAAAGGGCAGCAATCGAAGCGGAAAAGGAACGATTACAGTCCATCATTCTTAAACCATCTGCAGAAGTCCAGGCAGTTATTCGAAGCGTAGGTGGCAGTGAACTTAAGGACGGAATTCATGCAGCGGATCTGCTAAAAAGACCAGAAATGACGTATGAATTAGTCGAACAGCTGACGAAGAGTGAGATTGAATTAGACAATGAAGTCAAAGAGCAAGTAGAGATTCAAATTAAGTATGAAGGCTATATTGAAAAATCACTTCAGCAGGTCGAACGCTTAAAGAAAATGGAAAATAAGAAAATCCCTGAAAATATTGATTATGATGCGATTAACAGTTTAGCAACAGAAGCCAAACAAAAACTTAAGCAAATCAAACCGTTATCAATTGCTCAAGCATCCCGTATTTCTGGCGTTAATCCAGCTGATATTTCAATTCTCCTCGTTTATTTGGAGCAAGGCCGTATTGCGAAAGTTCATGAATAATTTTAAACAGTTCCCAGCATATGATGCTGGGGCTGAACAGTTAGTGAGGAAGATGGTCTATGGATATCGAACAATTTAAGGCAAGCCTGGAGGAAAAGGGAATTACCCTTACAGATAAGCAGCTTGACCAGTTTCAGACCTATTTTGAAACCCTTGTCGAGTGGAATGAAAAAATGAATTTAACAGCAATAACGGAAAAGCATGAAGTGTATCTAAAACATTTTTATGATTCCATTGCTGCATCCTTTTATTTTGATTTTACCAAGCCCTTTCATCTATGTGATGTTGGAGCAGGTGCAGGATTTCCAAGTATCCCGTTAAAAATTGTATATCCTCATATTGAGGTAACCATTGTTGATTCCTTGAATAAACGAATTTCATTTTTAAATCATCTTGCTACCGTTCTAAAATTAGATAACGTTCATTTTGTTCATGATCGTGCGGAAACCTTCGGGGTAAATCCAAGTTATCGGGAAGCCTTTGATGTGGTTACAGCTAGAGCGGTTGCCAGAATGTCCGTTTTAAGTGAACTTTGCCTGCCGCTGGTAAAAGTTGGAGGAACATTTATTGCTATGAAGGCAGCCCATGCCCAGGATGAATTAGGAACAGGCCAAAAGGCCATCACTACTCTTGGTGGAAAGGTGGAAAAGGTGTTCACCTTTACGCTTCCACTCGAAGAGAGTGAACGAAATATTTTAATCATTAAAAAGGAAAAACAAACGCCAAAGAAATATCCTCGGAAGCCAGGAACACCAGGGAAATCGCCGATAGAATAGGTTGATTAGAGTGGAAGGCGCGAGGTAAAGTTATTTTGTTAAGCTAACAATTTTCCTATAAAAATGGTATCCTAGGCAGGAAGAAATTATTTGTATAGAGAATAAGTAATAGGGAGTTTCGTAAAGGTGGTGTTGGGGATGAAGCATTCGTTTACACGCTTTTTTGGCCTCGGCGATAAGGGAGAACAAGAGGTTGAGCTTGAGCAGGAAATAGATATCGAACGAAACGAGGAAATAAGGAAAATACCGATTAATCAGATCGTAGCAAATCGGTTCCAGCCTCGAACGGTGTTCGATGAAGACAAAATTGAAGAGCTATCAAGAACCATTCATATACATGGTATCATTCAACCTATTGTCGTCAGGGAGTTTGATATCGATAGATTTGAAATTATTGCCGGGGAGCGCCGTTGGCGTGCGATGAAAAAGCTTGGCTGGGCTGAAGCCCCTGCAATTGTAAAAAATCTATCGGATACTGAAACGGCTTCTGTTGCACTGATAGAGAATTTACAGCGTGAAGAATTATCGCCTATTGAAGAAGCGATTGCATATGGAAAGCTGCTTGAGCTCCATAATTTGACACAAGAGGCATTAGCACAGCGACTGGGTAAAGGACAATCAACAGTCGCTAATAAGCTGCGTCTTCTTAAATTACCACAACCTGTTCAAGAGGCGTTATTAAATAAAATAATTACCGAACGGCATGCTCGTGCACTTATTCCATTAAAAGATCCAGAAAAACAAGTTATGCTATTGGCAGAAGTGATTGAAAAGAATTTTAATGTGAAGCAAACAGAAGAACGCGTTGTCAGGATGCTGGAACAAAAAAATGAAAAGCCGAAGCCGAAGCGAAAGGCTTTTAGTAAAGATATGAGAATAGCGGTCAATACGATTCGCCAATCGTTATCAATGGTAACAGATAGTGGAATCAACTTAGATGCCGAAGAAGAAGAATTCGACGAATTCTACCAATTCACCATCCGCATTCCAAAGAAAAAATAATAGAATACGTTTATTAAGGAACCAGACATGAACGTTGTTTGGTTCTTTTTTATGAATAACTTAATTGAACAAATGGAAAAAATACCCTAATTATACATTGGAATATTTTTAGAAAATAAATAACAACGAAATCATTTCATGATAAAATAAAGGAATGGAATTTTACATTCCTAAACATATGTTAGATAATTAATAATAATTAACTTTTGATAGAATGTGAGTTTAAAATTTTTTAAGAATTAAGGTAGGTGACAACGTGGGCAAAATCCTTGCAATCGCAAATCAAAAAGGCGGAGTCGGTAAAACGACAACAAGCGTCAACCTAGGAGCCTGCTTAGCATACATAGGGAACCGTGTCTTATTGGTAGACATAGACCCGCAAGGCAACGCAACAAGTGGGGTTGGAATTGAAAAGGCAGAAGTAGAACAGTGTATTTATGATGTGTTAGTAGATGATGTAGAAGCAAAGGATGTTATAAAGCCAACATCCGTTGATAATTTATATGCTATACCAGCAACAATTCAATTAGCAGGGGCCGAAATTGAATTGGTTCCTACTATTTCAAGAGAAGTGCGTTTAAAACGTGCACTTGGAGAGGTAAAAGATCAGTTCGATTATATTATTATTGATTGTCCTCCATCCTTAGGATTATTAACTCTTAATGCATTAACAGCATCTGATGCGGTGATCATCCCTGTTCAATGTGAGTATTATGCGTTAGAAGGACTGAGTCAATTATTAAATACTGTTAGACTGGTGCAAAAGCATTTAAATCAGGATTTAAAAATTGAAGGTGTCTTACTAACAATGCTTGATGCAAGAACGAATCTCGGGATTCAAGTCATTGAAGAAGTTAAAAAATATTTCCAAGATAAAGTCTATAAAACCATTATTCCAAGAAATGTGCGTCTAAGTGAGGCTCCAAGTCACGGGGAACCAATCATTACTTATGATTCAAAATCCCGTGGAGCGGAAGTGTATTTAGATTTAGCAAAGGAAGTGGTATCGAATGGCTAAAGGTTTAGGAAAAGGCCTGAATGCATTTTTTGCGAATGTTGAACCTGGAAAGGAAGAAGCAGTCCAAGAAATTAAGCTGAAAGAACTGCGTCCCAACCCTTACCAACCCCGAAAAACCTTCCACCAAGAAGCCATCGATGAATTAAGAGATTCGATCATCGAGCATGGAATCTTACAGCCTCTAGTCGTTAGAAAGAGTATTAGAGGCTATGAAATTGTTGTAGGGGAACGACGTTTTCGTGCTGCAAGGGAAGCAAAACTGGAAACTGTTCCAGCTGTTGTTCGTGAATTATCTGAGCAACAAATGATGGAATTAGCGGTGTTGGAAAATTTACAGAGGGAAGATTTAAACCCAATTGAAGAAGGCCAAGCCTACCAAACGTTAATGGAAAAGCTAAAGCTGACGCAAGAAGAGGTAGCTAAGCGTTTAGGAAAAAGCCGACCACATATCGCGAACCATATACGCCTCCTTTCTCTTCCGCAAAAGATTCAGGAATTAATTTCAGCTGAGAAAATCACAATGGGACATGGACGTGCCTTGTTGGGGCTTAGGCAAAAGGCAAAATTACCCGCTGTCGTTGAAAAGGTCATCCAGGAAGGATTAAATGTCCGTCAGTTAGAAAAATTAATTCAACAACTAAATGATAATGTTTCACGTGAAACAAAAAAGCCAGAAAAGAAAAAAGATGTCTTTTTACAGGAACGCGAGCATGTTCTTCGTGAACGCTTTGGAACCACTGTGAACATTAAACAGAACAAGAATAAAGGAAAAATTGAAATTGAATTTTTCTCACAAGAGGACCTCGAGCGAATCCTAGAAATGCTAGATCGAGAAGAGTCCTTGTAAACCATCTCTTGGATGGTTTATTTTTTTGAGAAAATTCTTTTCAATCTAGCAGAAAAGTGATAGTTTAATACTAATATTATTTCGAGAGGCGAAAAAAGGGGTAAACATCATGTTTTTATTAGGCACGTTGGTGAATGGACTGTTAATTATTATCGGAACACTTCTTGGAAAAGCATTAAACCGAATCCCTGAAGGAATGAAAGTAACGGTCATGTATGCAATCGGAATGTCCGTGATGGTGCTTGGCCTTCAGATGGGCTTAAAGAGTGAAAACTTCTTAATCGTTATTATCAGCTTAGTCGTTGGAGCTGTAACTGGAGAACTTTTAAAATTAGAAGATAAATTAAATGATCTGGGACAATGGCTTGAATCAAAGGTTGGATCAAACGGAAAAGGAAGCATTTCCGAAGGATTTGTTACTGCCACTCTCATCTTTGTCATTGGAGCAATGGCGATCCTTGGCGCACTTGATAGCGGAATTCGGGGTGATCATGATGTATTGTATATGAAATCATTGATTGACGGATTTACCGCACTAATCCTAACGACTACTCTAGGAATTGGCGTGATCTTCTCTGCTGTTCCAGTCATGCTGTATGAAGGGTTGATTGCCTTATTTGCAACTCAAATTGATCGTTTCGTTCCACAGGCACTAATGGATCAATTTATTGTTGAAATGACGGCTACAGGCGGAATCATGATCTTTGCCATCGGCTTGAATCTAACAGGCATGACAAAGATTAAAGTGGCTAATTTGTTGCCCGGGATTTTCATAGTTGGGATCATTGTGACGATTATGTATAATTATCATCAATTTTTCCAGTAAATGGAATTATAAAAGAGCAATCGGTACGTGCCGGTTGCTCTTTTAATTAGTCCTCTCCTCTTCTACCCAATTTAATTCCGTCCAGTTTTTCTTTGGGTAAAGCAGGCTTGCCTGGTAAATGCCATTTGCAATCGTTTTAGCCATCTTCATGACTAAATTTAATCGTGTATTCTGTAGTACAAAAAACTCCATAAATCCGCTGACATTCACAATACCCGTGATATGTATATCCCCCACAGCCGGAAGGTCCTTATTCACACCTGCACCGGGCTTGACTGGTCCTGTACCAACTTGGATCACACCGACATTCTTAATTCGGCCTAAACATGCATCTATACCAATAATATAAGGATCAACATATTTTGCTTGAATTTCTTTCAACTTTTCAGCTAAATTCACCGCATGAATCGGGTCATCTAATGTGCCATACACATGAAAAGCTTTGAGATTCTTCTCTTCCAGTAGTGTTCCGACAAGTGGTCCTAATGAATCGCCTGTAGAGCGGTCTGTTCCAATACAAATAAAAACAATTGGGCGTTGGGTTACACTAGGAATATGATCAATTAACTCTTCCGCTAAATGTTCAGCAGCGTGAAGGTCATCGTGACTAATGCGTGCTTTGGCCCTCCTGTCAAAAAGGTTTGTTTTCAGATTCACTCGGCCCACTCCCTAAATTTTGAATAGTTTTACTATTATACGGAAAATTTAGGGATTCTATACATAACAAGGAAGAAAAAGAAAAATCACAATGCTATTATCTAACTAGAAAAATTGTTAAAATAGATGAGGTATTATGGTTGTAAGGATGGTGTGTGAATGAGTATTACTGAAAAAGGAATCCAAAAAGTAGTTGATAAATTTCAGAACGAAGACACATGGTTAAACATGGGTGAAGGCTTTCTAAAAATTATTGCCATTATTGTTATCTCCAACATCTTAATTCGGATTGGGAAAGTAGCCATACACAATGTATTTAAAATTAGAAATCTCTCCCCGTTGACTACCTCGGTACGACGAGAAGAGACTCTTTCCAAGCTTCTCGATAACATCCTTTCCTACGTTATTTATTTTATTGCTGCCATGATGATTCTTTCAGTACTTGGAATTGATGTGAAAGCACTGATTGCAGGAGCAGGAGTTGTCGGCTTAGCCGTTGGTTTTGGTGCTCAGAACTTGGTGAAAGATGTGATTTCTGGCTTCTTCATTATTTTTGAAGATCAGTTTTCAGTTGGTGACCATGTCCGTCTTGGACAATTCGAAGGTAATGTCCAAACAATTGGTTTACGAACAACTAAATTAAAAAGCTGGACAGGTGAGGTCCATATTTTACCTAATGGTAGTATAATGGAGGTAACAAATTTTTCCCTTAATAACAGCCTTGCAATTATAGATGTCGGGATTGCTTATGAAGAGGATATAGATAAAGCTGAGAGGGTTATTCGAGAATTACTTGAAACAATGCCAGAGAAATATGAGGAGTTAGTGAAAACACCAGATTATTTAGGGATTCAAAACTTTGGACCTTCAGAGGTAATCGTCAGGATTGTAGCTGAAACATTGCCAATGCAGCATACAGCAGTTTCAAGGAAAATTCGTAAAGATATTAAACTACACCTAGATGAGCACGGAATTGAAATACCATATCCGCGTATGGTCATGTACTCAAAGGATTCTGGAGTGACGAAAGAACCTGGGGTGTAAAGGAGGGGAAGTTCGATGGAAGAAAAAGAATTTGCCTTAAATGATGTCGTTGAAATGAAAAAGCAACATCCTTGTGGAACAAACCGCTGGAAAATCATCCGTCTCGGAATGGACATCAGGATTAAATGTGAAGGCTGCGGGCATAGCGTGTTGATCCCAAGAAAAGAGTTTGGAAGGAAAATGAAAAAGATTTTAGTGAAGCATGAGGGGTAAACCCGTGCTTCTTTTTTTAGATATAGAACAGAAAGTTGGGGGTGGAGATGTTGAAGGAGATTCGAAAGGCAGCCTGTCCTTTAAATTGTTGGGATAGCTGTGGCTTTAACGTATCAGTAGAAAACGATAAGGTAGTGAAAGTGGAAGGCGATCCATCCCATCCAATTACAAAGGGAAAAATTTGTGGACGAGGCAGGATGCTCGAAACAAGAACGAACTCACCCCAAAGGCTATTGCACCCCTTAAAGAAGATCAATGGACAATTTGAGCAGATCTCCTGGGAGCAGGCCCTTGACGAAGTTTCTGCAAAATTAAAGGGAATCAAAGAGAAGTACGGCTCAACAGCTGTTTTGCATAGTCATGATTACGCGAATAATGGGATATTAAAAAACCTGGATCAACGCTTTTTTAATTGTTTTGGCGGGGTAACCGAACTATACGGCTCTCTTTGTTGGGGGGCAGGTATTGAAGCGCAAAAATGGGATTTTGGAAGTGCGTATAGCCACGAACCTGAGGACATTACTAACAGCAAACATATCATTATTTGGGGAAGAAATGTCGCTAGAACAAACATGCACTTTTATGAAAAGCTTTTAGAAGTGAAGAAAAAAGGGGCTAAAATTTACGTTATTGATCCCCTCTATAATGCAACGGCAAAAATAGCCGATCAGTATATTTCAGTAAAACCAGGGATGGACGGATTATTAGCAGCTGCAATTATTAAAGAAATGCTCCGCTTAGGATTGGAAGACCGACAGTTTATCGAACAATATACACATGGGTTTTCAGACTTAGCCGCACTCCTAGAAGAAGTCACAATGGAACAATTGAGTGAAATGACGGAAGTATCCTTTGAGGTAATCACGCAATTAGCTCAAATTTACGCTGATAAGCCAACTGCTACTTATATGGGTTTAGGTTTGCAAAGATATACAAACGGCGGAAATACCATTCGGTTCATCGATGCCCTTGTGGCAATTAGTGGGAATATAGGAGTTGCTGGCGGCGGTGCCAATTATGCAAATCTGCAGGTAGGTCAAAGCTTTGTGTTCGATGAGTTAACCCTTCCTACTCGCAAACAAAATCATCGGCAATTTTCAATCATGAAGCAAGCGGAAGAGGTACTTGCGGCAGTTGACCCGGAAATTAAAATGATTATCGTAACATGCGGGAACCCTATTAACCAGGTTCCAGACACTAATGTGGTGGAGAAAGCATTTTCTTCAGTTGACACACTTGTGGTGATTGAACAGTTTATGACGGACACTGCAAGACTAGCGGATTATGTTTTTCCAACCACCACTGCTTTTGAGGAAGAGGATATTTATTATTCCTCCATGTATCATCATTATGTTAATTATGGTCCTAAGCTGGTCTCTTCTCCTGGTGAGGCAAAGTCTGACTTATGGATTTGGACAGAATTAGCGAGACGCTTAGGATTCGGAGAAGACTTTGATTTTTCAAGAGAAGAATGGCTGAAGATGACCTTCCAATCCTTAGAGCAAAAAGGTGTTACGCTTGAGCAATTAAAGGAACAGCAAACATTGGAATTACCTGTTGATAAAATTCCTTGGCAGGACTATCGTTTTCAAACGCCAACAGGAAAGTTTGAATTTACCTCGTTGCTAGGTGGTTCTTTAAATCTAGCTGTTCCAGAGGAATCGAAATGGAAAAATCCAAAGCTTGCCGAACACTATCCGTACCATTTGTTAACGATTCATCCTTTACGCTCGAATCATTCGCAAAACTACCACCTCCTCCCTTCTAAGCCAAAGGTAAAAGTAGAGATTGCATCCAATATCGCAGAACAGAAAAAACTGCAAAACGGCGATTTAGTCAGGGTATGGAATAAGCGAGGAGAAGTAAGAGGTTTTATTTCAGTCTTAGCAGCGGCACATCCAAATACAATTAATATTGATGAGGGAATTTGGAAAGAATTCGGCGGATCGGTAAATAAACTAACCTCTAACAGGAAATCGGATAATGGTCTAGGAAGCACATTATATGATTGCCTGGTAAATATTGAAAAAGTGAACTAACTGCTGCCTTTGGGTAGCAGTTTTTTCATCCTTGTCTTTTTCCTTACAAATGCCTATAATTGTGAAAGGCTTGACTATTTATTGATTAATGGACTCAATTTTAGTTTAAATAGATCGATTTTAATATGAGGAGTGAAGGACATGGCTTTAACAGCTGGTATCGTAGGTTTACCGAACGTTGGTAAGTCTACTTTATTTAATGCAATCACACAAGCAGGAGCGGAATCAGCGAACTATCCTTTCTGTACGATTGATCCAAACGTAGGAATTGTAGAAGTACCTGACCACCGTTTACAAAAATTAACTGAGCTTGTTCAACCTAAGAAAACTGTTCCAACAGCATTTGAATTTACCGATATTGCAGGAATTGTTAAGGGAGCAAGCAAAGGTGAAGGGCTAGGAAACAAATTCCTTTCTCATATCCGCCAAGTAGATGCGATTTGCCAAGTAGTTCGCTGCTTTGCTGATGAAAATATCACACACGTTTCTGGAAAAGTGGACCCGATTGATGATATCGAAGTCATTAACCTCGAGTTAATTCTTGCAGACATGGAATCCGTGGAAAAGCGTATTAGCCGCGTTGAAAAAATTGGCTAAGCAAAAAGATAAGGATGCAGCCGCAGAATTCGAAGTTCTTGCGATGCTTCGTGATGCGTTTGAAGCAGAGAAACCAGCTCGTACGGTTGACTTCACAGAGGAACAAATGAAATTAGTTAAAGGTCTACACCTTTTAACAATTAAACCTGTTCTATATGTAGCTAATGTGAGCGAAGATGATATTGCTGATCCTTCTGATAATGAATATGTACAAAAAGTTCGTGAATATGCGGCAGCTGATAATGCTGAAGTAATCGTGGTTTGTGCGAAAATCGAAGAAGAAATTGCAGAGCTCGAGGGTGAAGAAAAGGCTATGTTCCTTTCTGAGCTTGGCATCGAAGAATCTGGTCTAGATCAATTAATCCGTGCTGCATATAGCTTACTTGGCTTAGCTACCTATTTCACAGCTGGAGTTCAGGAAGTTCGTGCATGGACATTCAGAAAAGGAATGAAAGCTCCTCAGTGTGCAGGCGTCATTCACTCTGATTTCGAACGCGGATTTATTCGTGCGGAAACAGTATCCTACGATGATCTTCTAGCAGCAGGAAGCCATAACGCTGCCAAAGAAGCCGGAAAAGTCCGCCTTGAAGGAAAAGAATACGAAGTAAAAGACGGCGACGTCATCCACTTCCGTTTCAACGTTTAGATACTAGCATATGTTGATTGGAGCGGAAATCAACAGAATAGGTTACATGTTTAAATCAATGAAAATAGGTAAAAATGGGAACAGGGAAAGAACATTGCTTTTCCTGTTTTTCTATGCTATAATCTTAACTTGTGAGTAATGAATAATTGCTCCTTGCCCATTCGGGCCGTTTAGACCAAAAGGAGGTGACTGTGATGAATAAGTACGAAATCATGTACATCATCCGCCCAAACATTGAAGAGGAAGCGAAAAAAGCTCTAGTTGAGCGTTTTAACACAATTCTTCTTGACAATGGTGCGGAAACTGCTGAAACAAAAGATTGGGGTAAGCGCCGTCTTGCATACGAAATCAACGATTTCCGTGACGGATACTACCAAATCGCTAAAACTACATCTTCAGCTGATGCAGTACAAGAATTTTCTCGTCTTGCAAAAATCAGTGAAGATATCATTCGCCATATCGTAATTAAAGAAGAAGCTTAATATTAATATAAAATTTTTTCAGGTGCAAAATGTTTCATGTGAAACAATCCCTGGAAGAAAAGGAGTTGATTCTGATGATGAATCGTGTCGTGCTTGTTGGCCGTTTAACAAAAGATCCTGATTTGCGCTATACGCCAAATGGGGTTCCTGTTGCTACCTTTACTCTAGCAGTTAATCGACCATTTTCTAGTCAAGCAGGTGAGCGTGAAGCAGACTTTATTAATTGTGTTGTTTGGCGTAAACCGGCTGAAAATGTAGCGAACTTCTTGAAAAAGGGCAGTCTTGCAGGTGTTGATGGTCGTATTCAAACCCGCAACTATGAAGGACAAGATGGTAAACGTGTTTACGTTACAGAGGTTCAAGCAGAGAGCGTTCAGTTCTTAGAACCTAAAAGCTCGTCTGGTGGCGGCGGTGGAAGAGGCGACAATGATCATTTCGGTGCACCACCAAGGGAACCGCAAGGAAACCAATACGGAGGCGGCAATCAGAATCAACGCCAGTACCAAAATAATCAAAATCAAAACCAAAATAAAGGTTTTACTCGTATGGATGAAGATCCATTTGCAGGAAATGGACAAATTGACATTTCCGATGATGATCTTCCATTCTAAACAACCTTTATCGAACGTGAATAAATAAAAAATTATAAAGGAGGGAATTTTCATGGCAGGAGGACGTAAAGGCGGTCGCGCAAAGCGTCGTAAGGTTTGCTATTTCACAGCAAATGGCATTTCTCGCATCGATTACAAAGATGTAGATTTACTTAAAAAATTCATCTCTGAGCGTGGAAAAATTTTACCACGTCGTGTAACTGGTACTAGCGCTAAATACCAACGTAAACTAACAGTTGCAATCAAACGTGCACGTCAAATGGCATTATTACCATTCGTGGCTGGAGAATAATAAGCTTTCTAAGGCAGTAAGGGTCGCCCTTACTGCCTTTTTCCTTTTTATAAAGTTGAATCATCACTCTTAGGTAGTCTAAAATAAGAGGTAGCTTTCATAATTAGAGGTGAAGAAGTGAAAAATGTACATAAACTAACAGAGGGTGCCATTCTTTTAGCGTCGATGGCTGCTCTAATCTTAATAAGTACTTACGTTCCTATTGTAGGGGGACTCGTCGTCATTACAATACCCATACCATTTATATTATTTTCAGCAAAAAACAATATAAAAATGATCACAGCCTTTTGTATAGCAGCTATTTTTATCTCCTTTTTTGCGGGCTCATTAAGGGGGCTAGCCCTTATGCTGATCCATGGATCTGCTGGGGTGGTCATTGGCTATCTGGTGCAAAAAAACAAGAGTCGGAATTTTATTTTACTTGCTAGTACCCTTATCCTAACAATTGGAATGGTTATTTTTTATAGTGTTTCGGCTGCTTTTTTCCAACTGGATATTATTCATGAATTGAAGACCTCTGTAAATGAATCAATGAAACAGTCTGAAGAGATTTTAAAGACGCAAGGGCAAGAGGCGCAAATTGAGAAATTACAAGAGCAAGGTAACCAAATGATAAATCAAATCACGACTCTTGCTCCATCGTATCTGATTTTCACTGCGGTATCTGCTGCGTTTTTCATTCAATGGATTAGCTTTCCGGTTGTAAAAAGATTTGGTGTAAATGTCCAACCATGGGGGAGTTTCCGTAATCTATCCCTGCCGAAAAGTCTTTTATGGTATTATTTAATTGCCTTAGGTGCAATGCTGTTGTTTCACCCACATGAGGATACATATTTATATTCCGTATTAATCAATGCTAAATATCTTTTAGAGATTTTACTGACAGTGCAGGGTCTTGCTTTTTTATTCTATATTTTCCACCAGAGGTCGGTTGCAAAGGGACTTGGGGTGCTTGTTGTAATTCTTACTTTGATGATTCCAATAGTCCGTTATATAATAATGATATTGGGCATTACTGATTTAGGCTTTGATTTTCGAAAGCAATTTGAAAAGAAAGAGTAAGATTCACGACTAGGAGCTGAAAACTTTGCCTGCATTTTTAGAAAAGCGGTCAATCCGTTATCCCTTTTATGGGTTAATAGGCGTTACAGTGGTACTGCTCATTGTCTTGTTATTATATAACTGGATTTTAAGTGTGGCCGGATTATTTTTAATGTTTTTCCCTCTCTACTATATGTTTGTCATTGAGCGGCGCCAGAGAAAAGAAATGGAAGAATACATCGCAACCCTTTCCTACCGAGTCAAAAAGGTTGGCGAAGAGGCGCTTATGGAAATGCCAATTGGGATTATGCTCATTAATGAGGAGTATTTCGTTGAGTGGACCAATCCTTTCCTGGCATCATACTTTGATGAAGAAACATTAGTCGGTAGATCGCTTTATGATGTGGCAGATTCACTCATTCCATTGATTAAACAGGAAGTGGAAACGGAAATTATTACTCTTCATGGACGGAAATTCCGTGTTATCCATAAGCGTGAGGAGCGGCTATTATACTTTTTTGACGTCACGGAACAAAAGGAAATCGAGAAAAAGTACCAGGATGATCGGACGGTTATTGGCACCATTTTCTTAGATAATTACGATGATCTGACACAGGGTATGGATGACCAAATGCGTGGGAGTATTAACAATCTCGTGACATCTATCCTAAATAAATGGGCTCAGGATAATGGAATTTTCCTCAAACGGGTTTCCTCTGAGCGATTTATTGCCGTGTTTAGTGAAGGAATTCTCCATGCTCTTGAAAAGGGTAAATTTACTATTCTTGATGATGTAAGAGAAATGACCTCCAAGCAGAATGTCTCCTTTACCTTAAGTATTGGGGTTGGAACAGGTGTTACTTCATTACCTGAATTGGGAGCATTAGCCCAATCAAGCCTTGACTTAGCTCTCGGCAGAGGCGGCGATCAGGTAGCCATTAAACTGCCAAATGGGAAAGTGAAATTCTTCGGTGGAAAAACAAATCCTGTTGAAAAACGGACAAGGGTAAGAGCACGTGTCATTTCTCATGCCTTGAGGGATTTAATTACGGCCAGTGATAAAGTGATTGTCATGGGGCATAAAAACCCTGATATGGATTCTATTGGTTCAAGTATTGGCATTTATAAAGTAGCGCAAATGAATCAAAAAGAAGCATATATTGTGGTCAATACGACGGAACTAGACAATGGTGGCAAAAGGCTCATGGAAGAAATACGTCAGAGTGAGCAGTTATATGCACATTTTATTGGTCCAGAGCAAGCATTAGAAATGTCTACAGACAAAACCCTTCTAGTGATTGTGGATACACATAAGCCTGCCTTAGTCATGGAAGAGCGACTATTAAATAAAATAGACCATGTGGTGGTCATTGACCATCATCGTCGTGGTGAGGATTTTATTGCCAATCCATTGCTTGTTTATATGGAGCCCTATGCATCTTCTACTGCCGAGCTAGTAACGGAATTTTTGGAATATCAGCCTAAACGAGGTAAAATTGAGATGATCGAAGCCACTGCTCTATTAGCAGGGATTATTGTCGACACAAAGAGTTTCTCCTTACGGACAGGGTCCAGGACGTTTGATGCAGCCTCCTACTTACGTGCACATGGTGCAGATACAGTTTTAGTCCAAAAGCTTTTAAAAGAAGATGTAGATACATATATCAAACGGGCCAAGCTGATTGAATCTGTTACTTTTTATCGTGAGGGAGTGGCTATAGCAAAAGGAAATGAAAATGAACTGAATGATCAAGTCATTATTGCGCAAGCAGCAGATACTTTGTTAACGATGGATGGGGTTCTCGCCTCTTTTGTTATTTCCAAAAGGAATGAAGGTGTTATAGGAATTAGTGCACGTTCACTAGGGAACATCAATGTCCAAGTGATTATGGAAAGCCTTAAAGGTGGCGGTCATCTTACGAATGCAGCGACCCAGCTTAGTGGCTTAACGATAAACGAAACGGAAACAAAGTTAAAGCTGGCAATTGATGAATATTTTGAAGGAGTGAAAAAAGAATGAAAGTAATTTTTCTTAAAGATGTAAAAGGAAAAGGTAAAAAAGGTGAAGTGAAAAATGTAGCTGATGGCTATGCACATAACTTTTTAATTAAACAAGGTTTAGCTGTTGAAGCAAATAATTCCAACATCAGCTCTTTAGATGCTCAAAAGAAGAAGCAAGAAAAAGAAGCAGCAGAGGAATTGGCTGAAGCAAAAAAGTTAAAAGAAGTATTGGATAAAATTACGGTGGAGTTAACGGCTAAAGCTGGTGAAGGTGGAAGACTCTTTGGTTCCATTACAACAAAGCAAATCGCAGAAGAATTGCAAAAGAAACATGGAATTAAAATTGATAAGCGTAAAATGGAATTAGCTGATGCGATTCGCACACTTGGCCATACAAAGGTTCCAGTAAAGCTTTACCATGAAGTAACAGCTACATTAACTGTCTCTGTTAAAGAAATAAAATAGTACGGGGATAAAATTTGCCAGTGTGAATTGGTATGAAACCATGTTAGAATATAAAAGTTATCAATGATGTGATCGGTCCTAGCTGGTCACTTTTTTCTTTTTAGGATATGATATAATACTTTTAGACTATTACTTAAAATCATCCTACTAGAATAGGAGGTTTTTTATAAATGAATGATTTATTCGCGGATCGCATGCCGCCACAAAATATAGAGGCCGAACAGGCTGTTTTAGGGGCTATCTTTTTAGAGCCTTCTTCTTTAACTTTGGCATCGGAAATCTTGATTCCTGAAGATTTTTACCGTGCCGCACATCAAAAAATATTTAATGTGATGCTCAACTTAAATGACCAAGGGAAAGCCGTTGACTTGATTACCGTGACGGAGGAGCTGGCAGCCTCCAAGCTTTTAGAAGATACCGGTGGTGTGAGTTATTTAAGTGAGCTTGCAGGTTCTGTACCTACAGCTGCTAACATTGAGTATTATGCGAGAATAGTAGAAGAAAAATCGTTGCTTAGAAGACTGATTCGTACTGCAACGAATATCGCAACCGATGGATATTCGCGTGAGGATGAGGTTGAAGCGCTCTTAAGTGAAGCGGAAAAAAGTATTATGGAAGTTGCCCAGAGAAAGAATGCAGGAGCATTCCATAATATTAAAGATGTCCTTGTCCGTACGTATGACAATATTGAGGAAATGCACAATCGTGTGGGAGAGATCACGGGGATTTCTACCGGATTTGCTGAGCTAGATAGAATGACAGCAGGATTCCAGCGAAATGACTTAATTATTGTGGGGGCTCGTCCTTCCGTAGGTAAAACGGCCTTTGCTTTGAATATTGCTTCCAATGTAGCGACGAAGACAGGTGAAAATGTAGCTATTTTCAGTCTTGAGATGGGTGCAGAACAGCTGGTTATGCGTATGCTTTGTTCGGAAGGAAATATCGATGCCCAAAGGCTGCGTACGGGTTCCTTAACGGATGATGACTGGGGCAAGTTGACTATGGCAATGGGTAGTCTTTCAAATTCTGGGATTTTTATCGATGACACGCCTGGCGTTAGAATTAGTGATATCCGTTCGAAATGCCGTCGCTTGCAGCAAGAGCATGGGTTAGGCATGATTTTAATCGATTACTTGCAGTTGATTTTGGGAAGCGGCCGATCAGGAGAGAACCGTCAGCAGGAAGTTTCGGAAATTTCCCGTTCCCTTAAGCAGTTAGCACGTGAGCTGAAGGTTCCTGTTATTGCTCTTTCTCAGCTTTCCCGCGGTGTGGAACAGCGTCAAGATAAGCGTCCGATGATGTCCGATATCCGTGAATCAGGAAGTATCGAGCAGGATGCCGATATTGTTGCCTTCTTATATCGTGATGATTACTATGATAAGGAATCGGAGAATAAAAATATCATTGAAATCATTATTGCCAAGCAGCGTAACGGCCCAACTGGTACTGTAGCGTTAGCCTTTGTTAAGGAATATAATAAGTTCGTCAATCTCGAGACGCGGTATGAGCCGCCTGGTGCATAGATTTCTGAAGGTTAGCCATTCTTGGCTAGCCTTTTTTGTTTACAAGTTGGAAGATTAATAGAATGGTAAATTGATATATTACGAACATAATATAAAGTTTATTGTAAATTGTTCGTGTTTTGTTGATTTTTACTCTGTAAATTGATAAACTATCTGAGGGAATAATAAATATTTACTGAAAGCAAAAATTTCGGAGGTGCCTTTTATGTCATCAGTAGTGGTTGTTGGTACGCAATGGGGAGACGAAGGAAAAGGAAAAATTACTGATTTCCTGTCTGAAAATGCAGAGGTCATTGCACGTTATCAAGGTGGAAACAATGCAGGCCACACCATTAAATTTAATGGAGAAACCTATAAATTACATCTGATTCCATCAGGGATTTTCTATAAAGAAAAAGCATGTGTAATTGGGAATGGTATGGTTGTCGATCCGAAGGCACTGGTTAAAGAACTTGCTTATTTACATGAAAAAGGAATTACAACGGATAATCTTCGCATTAGTAACCGCGCTCATGTCATTCTTCCTTACCACCTCAAGCTAGATGAAGTGGAAGAAGAACGCAAAGGTGCAAATAAAATCGGTACAACTAAAAAAGGGATCGGTCCTGCTTACATGGATAAAGCTGCTCGTGTCGGTATTCGTATGGCAGATTTATTAGACCGTGAAATTTTTGAAGAAAAGCTGGAACAAAACCTAGCTGAAAAAAATCGTCTATTTGAACGTATATATGAAACAACAGGCTTTACCAAGGAAGAAATCCTTGATGAGTACTATGAGTATGGCCAACAAGTGAAGCATTATGTTTGTGATACATCTGTTGTGTTAAATGATGCTTTAGATGACGGCAAACGTGTTCTATTCGAAGGAGCACAGGGGGTAATGCTTGATATAGACCAAGGCACATACCCATTCGTTACTTCTTCGAATCCTGTGGCTGGAGGAGTAACGATTGGCTCTGGTGTTGGTCCATCTAAAATTACGCATGTAGTTGGAGTATGTAAAGCCTATACTTCCCGTGTGGGTGATGGTCCATTCCCAACTGAATTACATGATGAAATTGGACATCAAATTCGCGAAGTAGGTCGTGAATACGGTACAACAACAGGACGCCCTCGCCGTGTTGGCTGGTTTGACAGTGTAGTTGTCCGTCATGCGCGTCGTGTCAGTGGATTAACAGACCTTTCACTTAACTCAATCGATGTATTAACTGGCATCGAAACATTGAAAATTTGTACAGCATACCGTTATAAGGATGAGTTAATTACTGAATACCCTGCGAATTTACGAATTTTAGCAGAGTGTGTTCCAGTTTATGAGGAATTACCAGGCTGGACAGAGGATATTACAGGAGTGAAATCATTAGATGAGCTTCCAGTTAATGCCCGCCACTATGTAGAGCGTGTAACGCAGCTAACAGGAGTGCCATTAACAACTTTCTCTGTTGGACCTGACCGTAATCAAACAAACGTAGTAAGAAGCCCTTGGAGACAAGTTTAAAACATAATGAGAAGCCCTCAAATTTGAGGGCTTCTCATTATTTAAAAAGTTTTTTTTAAAAAGTATTGCTTAAATAGTATTATCCATGCTATTATAAAAAGCGTCGCCACGATACGACAAAGAAATTATGAATCATCTTCATTCGAGAGCCATTAGCTCAGTTGGTAGAGCATCTGACTTTTAATCAGAGGGTCGAAGGTTCGAGTCCTTCATGGCTCACCATTTAAATATTTTAGTATGGCCCCTTGGTCAAGCGGTTAAGACACCGCCCTTTCACGGCGGTAACACGGGTTCGAATCCCGTAGGGGTCATCGGCATTTGATTGTCAGTAAGTGACTGGCAAGGACGGTTTCCTTACTGACGATCAATTTATAATGGTCCGGTAGTTCAGTTGGTTAGAATGCCTGCCTGTCACGCAGGAGGTCGCGGGTTCGAGTCCCGTCCGGACCGCCATTTAATATTACAAAGTTTATTATGGCTCAGTAGCTCAGTCGGTAGAGCAAAGGACTGAAAATCCTTGTGTCGGCGGTTCGATTCCGTCCTGAGCCATCCAAAAAAGAAGTTTGCTTAGGCAGGCTTCTTTTTTTATTCCCTCACAGAACACATTTTGTAATCTTTTTGTAATAAACCTCCCTCCTATTTTACAAAACAGGAATAATTCGCTTGTCCTATTTTATAAAAAGAAATCTATTACTCTAGGACTATAGTATTCCTTGATACTATAGGAATTCTACCCTACTTCATATATTAATATCCAAAGAAAAATCGAGCTAATTTGACTGAATAATTTTAAAAAAAAGTAGAAAAATGTCAGCAATTATACATTTTTGTTACATTATATCAACTATTAATCTTTTTAAAACAAACTATGGTAAAGTAAAGAAGGTCTAAAATACTGGGGAATTCTTTGTTAGTCAAAAGTACTAGAGTAAGAGGGTTTTACCGTGGTTTAGGAGGAAAAGATGTTATTTTTTAATAAAATAGCGAAAACAAAAAAGTTTTTACTACTTAAAACGACCATTATTACTGTATTGGCCGCATCTGTCGTTGCCTTTAGCAATGGGCCAGTTGCACTTGCTACTTCATCGAAATTAGCCACCATTTATCATGTTTATTTGAATGGTACATATATCGGTAATGTTACTGATAAAAATATAGTCGATCAATTAGTGGACGAGGAAGTTATAACAGCAAAAAAGTCCCTCAAGGATGTCACACTAAAATTTGGTCCACAGGTCAATTACATACCTGAACAGGTTTTCCGTGCTTCTGCCGATAATCAAGAAACACTTCAAACTATTAAAAAGTCATTCCAACTGCAAGCGGAGGCATCAGCCATCGTTATTGATGGTAAACCAATTGCTTATTTAGAAAATAAAGAGGCAGCCGAGAATGTCATAAAGAAACTAAAGCTTCAATACGTAACTGAAGAGCAATTAAACGAACTGGAGTCTAGAAAAGCATCAGCTACTCCTTCTTTACCCGCATTAAAGGAAAATGAAACCCGTTTGTTAGACGTTCGATTATCTAAAGATGTTTCAATTAAAACAGAAAATATTGCTCCGGAAAAAATAATGTCTAGTGCGGAAGCCTTAACGTTTTTACAAAAAGGTACGTTAGAGGAAAAGAAATATATTGTTAAAGAGGGCGATGTTCTCGAAACAATCGCTGCGAATCATGGCTTAAGTCAGGCTGATATCCTAGCATTAAATCCAGGTCTGACGGCTGAAACTCTTTTGAAGATTGGGCAGGAATTAAATGTTACGGTTCTACAACCTTATGTTGCTGTCATTGTTGATAAAGAAGCTAATCTAAAGGAAGAAATAGCATTTACGAATGAAGTAGTTGAGGATTCATCTATGCCTAAAGGTGAAACCAAGGAAAAGCAAGCAGGACAAAATGGATCCCGCTTAGTAAACTATTTACTATCAGAACAAAATGGTGTAACCATAAAAAAAGATCAAACAAGTGAAAAAATTCTACAGCAGCCAATCAATCATATTGTTATTAAAGGAACGAAAGCAATCCCGTCTCGTGGGGAGGGTTCCTTTGCCTGGCCAACTGTTGGTGGGTATGTATCCAGTAAGCTTGGCTATCGCTGGGGAAAAATGCATAAAGGGATTGATATTGCGAGACCAAGTAACAAGACTATTAAGGCTGCGGATAATGGCGTTGTTGTTTCTGCTGGTTGGGATTCAGGTGGCTATGGAAATAAAGTCATTATCGACCATAAAAATGGTTTCCGTACGCTTTATGGCCACATGTCATCGATTAACGTAAAAGTAGGACAAACCGTTTCTAAAGGCACAGCAATTGGAATCATGGGTGCAACAGGAAACGTAACGGGCGTCCACCTTCACTTCGAAGTATATAAAAATGGAAGCTTAGTTAACCCACTTACCTATTTAAAATAATATAAATGAAAGGTCTCTAGTCGTTACTAGAGACTTTTGCTTTTTATGAAAAATAACAAAAGTAGAAAAGTATAACATGCCAATCTTGCCAAATGCTAGTTAAAGATGAATTTATGCTAATAAAATGGTAAAGTAAAATAGTATAGTTATGACTTTAACAGCTTGTGAGTGAATAGATAATTGATAAAAAAAGGAGCAATGGTATGGAAAAGAAAATTCTTGTTGTGGATGATGAAAAGCCAATTGCAGATATCTTGCAGTTCAACCTGAAAAAAGAAGGATATGTTGTCTATTGCGCCTATGATGGAAACGAAGCACTAGAATTAGTGGAAGAGATACAGCCGGATCTAATTCTCCTAGATATTATGCTCCCATTAAGAGATGGCATGGAGGTATGTCGGGAAGTTCGCAAAAAGTACGAAATGCCGATTATTATGCTGACAGCGAAGGATTCTGAAATTGATAAAGTATTAGGCCTAGAACTAGGTGCAGATGATTACGTAACAAAACCGTTCAGCACAAGGGAATTAATTGCCCGTGTGAAAGCAAACTTACGTAGACACCAACAAGTATTGGCACAGCCAGATGCCGAAAATGAGTCAAATGAAATTGAAATTGGTTCCCTCGTGATTCATCCAGACGCCTATGTGGTTTCCAAACGCGGTGAGACGATTGAATTAACACACCGTGAGTTTGAGTTGCTTTATTATTTAGCAAAGCATATTGGGCAAGTCATGACGAGAGAACATCTTCTGCAAACCGTATGGGGCTATGATTATTACGGAGATGTGAGAACGGTGGATGTAACGGTTAGACGTTTGCGTGAAAAAATTGAGGATAGCCCAAGCCATCCAACATGGATTGTTACCCGCCGCGGAGTTGGATATTATTTACGGAATCCTGAACAGGAGTAATATCATTGATGAAAAAGGTTGGTTTTTTTCGGTCAATACACGTAAAATTTGTCATCATCTATGTATTGCTTATATTAGTTGCTATGCAAATTATCGGCGTGTATTTTGTAAAGCAGCTGGAAGAAACGCTTAGAACAAACTTCCAGACATCATTAAAAGAGCGCGTAAATTTGCTTGCATATAATATCGTTGAGGAAATGAAAAAGGAACGGTCCCCTGAGGATCCAACGGTCGAAGAGGATATTAAGAAAATCCTCCGAGACTTTGATGCGGGGGATATTTCTGAGGTTCGGGTAATTGAAAATAGATCTCTTAAAATTCTCGGCACTTCCAACACCAACAATCAGGGGCTGGTTGGGCAACGGACAACAGAGCTTCGAATCAAACAATCAATGGTGATGGAAGAAGATCAGAGTGTCATTCAAATTGACCCACATACAGGGGATCGGATTTGGGTACTTGCTACCCCTATTAAATCAGGGAAAAAGGTTATTGGGGCTATCTATCTTGTTGCAAAAATAGAAAATGTGTTTGAACAAATGAAAACCATTAATGGTATTTTTGCCACAGGAACTGCGATTGCTTTATCGATTACTGCCGTTTTAGGAATTTTATTAGCCCAGACGATTACAAGACCGATTGCCGATATGAAGAAGCAAGCATTAGCCATGGCAAAAGGGAATTTTTCACGGAAAGTAAAAGTGTATGGGTATGATGAGATTGGCACACTGGCGATTACCTTTAACAACCTGACGAAAAAGCTTCAAGAAGCACAAGCCATGACCGAGGGGGAACGGAGAAAGCTTTCGTCGGTTCTTTCTTATATGACAGACGGGGTTATAGCTACCGATCGGAAGGGTCGAGTCATTTTAATTAATGAACCAGCAGCCAAGCTATTGAATGTTTCACGTGAAACAGTTTTATCCCAACCAATTGTGTCCCTTTTAAACTTAGATGATACGAATACATTTGAAGACTTACTCGAGGAGAATGATTCATTAATCCTAGATTACAGTACGAAATCGGAGCGTTATTTCCTTCGTGCGAATTTCTCTGTTATCCAAAAGGAAACCGGCTTTGTTAATGGACTGATTGCCGTTCTTCATGATATTACGGACCAGGAAAAAATTGATGCCGAGAGACGAGAGTTTGTAGCCAATGTATCACATGAATTAAGAACACCTTTAACCACGATGAGAAGTTACTTGGAAGCATTAGCTGATGGTGCCTGGCAGGATGAGGAGATTGCACCGAATTTCCTAGAAGTAACACGGACTGAGACGGAGAGAATGATCCGGCTCGTTAATGACCTTTTACAGCTTTCAAAGATGGATAGTACAGATTATCGGCTTACGATAGAATGGGTCAACTTTGTTGACTTCTATCACCGAATCATTGACAGGTTTGAGATGACTAAGGAACAAAATGTTACCTTTAAAAGAAAGCTCCCTAATCATGCCATATTTATTGAAGTTGATGAGGATAAAATGACACAGGTTTTATATAATATCATTTCGAATGCCTTAAAGTACTCTCCTGAAGGTGGACAAGTGACCTTCTCTATTAAAGAAGAGGAAAGTAGAATAATTGTCAGCGTCAAGGACCAAGGTGTTGGAATTCCAAAGGAAAACATCGGGAAGATTTTTGATCGTTTTTATCGTGTCGATAAAGCAAGGACCCGTAAATTGGGTGGGACAGGCCTGGGTCTAGCCATTGCGAAGGAAATGGTCAATGCTCATGGGGGTTCAATTTGGGCTACTAGTCAGGAAGGAAAAGGAACGACTATTGCGTTTTCCCTTCCATATGAGCGTTCAGAAGAGGATGAATGGTCATGAGATACGAAAATATTAAATCATGGATTTTAACCATACTAGTCTTGGTTAGCATACTTTTAACCTGGAACCTTTGGACCTATCAACCTAACTATGACACGATGGAAAATGGGAATACCGTGAAAGAGGTTACGGTAAGTGAAAAACAAGAGGTTCAAAGTATTGTCAGTCCTAACCAGATTTTATTCCATTTGAAGGGCAAGCACTATGGTACGAACAATCCAGTGGAATTAGACAAGATAGTGAAGGAACTAAGAAAATGGTCCTTTTTTGATGTGAAAAATGTGACCGACAAAGTTGGGAATATTAACGATTTAGCTCGTAAGGATGGAAATGCAGAAATTACTTATTCAGGGGAAATTCCCATTGAACTGTATCGCAGTGTTTTAAATATTGAAGGAAAAAAGGTACCCTCCTTCAATTTTAACCGTATTATTATCGATGTTGATAATTCGGAGAGGGACACGGGAAGCGTTTATTTTGTTTCCTCTGAAAATCAACAGGTGTATTTAAGTCGGATCTCTTCCGTTAATTTGAGCGAATTTAATCATGATTTTTACAAAAATGCGACTCGGTATCCTGAATTTTTTGCCTTTAAAGCATCTGAGAGGCGAACGATTTACCTTCCTGAAGGAAAATCGGAGATGACCACTTATAAATATTTACCGGTAGCAATCAACTCAGAGGAATTCAAGGATGCGCTGTTTAATGATCCAAGTTATGTGCAAAAAAGCTTTATCTCAAATGGGGAAGAGTACGCAAATGATTCTAGTAAGATGACGATTAACTATGATACAAGTATGCTTCAATATGTAAACCCTATTCCGGAAGATACTTATATTGATAGCTCATATGATTTAGTCAAGCGAAGCATCGATTTCGTGAATGAGCATGGTGGGTGGACAGGGCCTTATCGATATGTTTCTAAAAGCGAATATAATCGTTCCGTTACGTTCCGATTGTATAGTACTGACGGCTACCCAGTTTATAATGACAGAGGGTTGTCAGAGATATATGAAGAATGGGGACGAGATGAAATAGAAAAATATGTTCGCTCCTTCATATCACTTAATCTACCGTTAACAACTGAAATGAAAAAGGTGACGCAGCCTTCAGGTCATGAAATAGTGGAGTTTTTACAAAAAAAGCAGAACTTTAAACCAGAGCTTCTTGAGGAATTGATTTTAGGCTATCGAATGGAAAGGGATTCGGAGGAGAATAAATTGATCCTCTTAGAACCTACCTGGTTTTATCGATATGATAAGACGTGGGGTCAAATTACGATGGACGATCTAGGAGGCTCAAAGCATGGATTGGAGTAAAATTAAAACCATTTTTATCTTAACCTTCTTGATTTTAGATGTATATTTGTTATTTCAATTCATGAAGATTCGTGATGCCAATAAGTATGAAATCAAAACAGAAGCATCCTTTGAAGAACGATTAAAAACCGACGAGATAAAGTATGTAGAGCTTCCAAAGGAACCAGTTAAGAGTCAGTATCTAAGCGCTAAGCCGAAGACTTTTGCGAAAGGCGATTTGGCCAAGCTAAAGGGACAAACGCCTTCTTTAAAGGGGCCTGGGACGACCCTTGAATCTACACTTGAAAAGCCCGTGCAGCTAAGTTCCAAGTTTGAACCAGCAGAGCTTGCCAACTTTTTAAAGGAAAATATTCTCTACGGTGAGCATTATCAATTTTGGGAGAAGAACGATAAAAAAAACACGGTTACTTACTATCAACAATATGATAATTTCCCCTTATTTAAAAATAGGAACGGGATGATTATCTTTACGATTAATACAGACAATCAAATTGTCTCTTATCAACAAACCTATCTTGAAGGAATTGAAAAGCTTATGGGGAAGGAAGAGATTCTTACTCCATTAAAGGCAATTGAAACCCTTCATTCTAAAGGAAATCTAAAACCGAAGAGTAAAATTACTAAAGTTGAGCTTGGGTATTCAACACTTGTTCAGTTGGCGGCATCCCAAGTGTTAGCGCCAACCTGGCGTTTTGTTGTTGATGATAAGGAAAGCCTGTTTGTGAATGCATTTGAAGGTCAGATTATAGAATTTAACAGCGATGAAAATAGTAAAGTGGAGTGAAGTAGAATGTCTTTACGATATAGCATTCTGGCAAGCGGAAGTACTGGGAATGCCCTCTATGTGGAATCAGATGAGCATTCCTTCCTTGTAGACGCTGGATTCAGTGGGAAGCAAATGGAGTCTTTATTTGCGCAAATTGACCGTGATATTAGTAAGCTTTCCGCGCATTTTTGTTACCCATGAGCACAGTGATCATATTAAAGGCATCGGCATTCTTGCACGTAAGTATCATTTACCCGTATTCGCAAATGAAAAAACCTGGCGTGCAATGGAAAGCTCTGTAGGAGCGATCCCAACGGAGCAAAAGTTTGTTTTTGATATGGAGACAGTAAAGAGCTTTGGTGGAACGGATATAGAATCATTTGGCGTCTCACATGACGCAGCTGAACCGATGTTTTATGTGTTCCATCATTCAGGAAAAAAGCTGGTCCTGATTACGGATACAGGTTATGTAAGTGACCGAATGAAGGGGATCATCTCTAACGCCGATGTGTATATTTTTGAATCCAATCACGATGTGCAGATGCTTAGGATGGGAAGATATCCTTGGAACATTAAGCGTCGAATTTTAAGCGATGTAGGGCATGTGTCCAATGAAGATGCAGCTCTTGCGATGAGTGATGTGGTGGGTGACCAAACGAAACGTGTGTATCTGGCCCATTTAAGTCTTGATAATAATATGAAAGACCTAGCAAAGATGGCCGTGTCTCAAACGTTGGAAAGCCGCGGAATGATTGTCGGAGAACAATTTGACCTCTATGATACGGATCCAAAAACACCAACCATTTTAACAGCAGTATAAGTTTTTTAAGGAGTTGCTATTCTAGCAGCTTCTTTTTTATGAAAAAATTATGAACAAAGTCGTAAGTTTTTCTTAAATTTTAGCCGTTCTTTAGAAATTTAAGGAAGAACGAGTATAATTGTTATTATAAGCCAAAATAGTAATTAGCAATCTTTTCGAAAGAGAGGAATGGTGTAAATTGGGTTATTATGACGATCATTCACAAGGACGCTATCGGGAACAAAAAGGAAAAAAAAGCGGGGTTTTTCTCGCTAGCTTAGTTGGTGCTATACTTGGAGCAATTTTAGTTATCATTGCCATTCCAGCCTTGTCCAATCAAGGTGTTCTGCCTTATGAGATTAATTCAGCTCAAAATGCAGGAACAGAAAATAACAACACGAATACAAATCAGCAAAATATCGTCCAAAGGCAAGTTGCTTATGACGTCAATACAAATACCACAAAAGCAGTGGATAAAGCAGCAGATGCAGTGGTTGGAATTAACAACATTCAATCAACCAGCTTCTGGTCAGATAATGGGAATGGGGATAATTCAGAGGAAGCTGCAGGAACCGGATCAGGTGTTATTTATAAAAAAGAAGGCAATCAAGCCTTTGTTGTGACGAACCATCACGTAGTAGAAGGGGCCACAAAGCTCGAAGTAAGTATGGCAGACGGAACAAAAATCCCAGCTAAATTGCTTGGAAGTGATGTTTGGACAGACTTAGCGGTGCTTGAAATTGATGCCAGCAAAATAAAAAAGATTGCAGAATTTGGAGATTCAGATAGCTTGAAAATGGGTGAACCTGTTATTGCTATTGGAAATCCGTTAGGGGCTACGTTCTCTGGATCGGTTACACAAGGGATTATATCAGGGATTAAACGGACCATTCCGGTAGATATCAATCAAGATGGCATTATTGATTGGCAGTCGGAGGTTCTGCAAACAGATGCAGCGATTAACCCCGGTAATAGCGGCGGGGCCTTGATTAATATTGCGGGCCAAGTTATTGGAATTAATTCAATGAAAATATCTCAAGAAGCTGTTGAAGGAATTGGTTTGTCGATTCCAATTAACTCAGCTAAGCCGATTATTAATGATCTTGAGAAATTTGGTTCAGTTAAACGTCCATATATGGGCGTGGATTTAAAGTCCGTATCTGAGATTCCTGCTTATTATCAGGAAGAGGCGTTGAAGCTTCCACGAGATGTAAATTATGGAGTAGCTCTTCGCCAGGTAGTGCCGAATTCTCCTGCATCCTTAGCTGGATTAAAAGAACTGGATGTAATCGTGGAAATGGATGGGCAGAAAATAAATGACGTGATAGATCTTCGTAAACATTTGTATCAGAAAAAGAAGATTGGCGAGAAAATGAAGATTAAATATTATCGAGAAGGCCAGTTAAAAGAGACTACGTTAACGCTATCTGGAGAAAAACTACAATAATAGATGCAGGCAGGTGGTACATTCACCTGTCTGTTTTTTTTATGATATGATAAATGAGTTATTTAAGTAGCCGTATGACGACTGCTTATAAAGTTAACAATAGGAATAACAGATTTATTCGGTGTAGGAAGGTGAATAGAAAATGATTTATTGCTGTGAGGAACATGTAGATGTTGCTTTAGATACGGTTGTGGATGAATATGAAACTTTTCCGGTATTAACAAAAATTGATGTGGATAACTTATCAACAAGTTGTGAATACTGCCAAAATACAGCTGTATATATGGTAGCGAACAAGTGATTCCATACAATATGTGGATAAAAAATGTGGACATGTGGATAACTTCTGTGGATAAGTTGTTTGTAAACTGTTTGTAATAAAAATTAAAGGGTTGTGGATTGTGAATATCTCGATCATTACGGTTGGTAAATTGAAAGAAAAATATTTAAAGCTTGGGATTGAGGAATATGTAAAGCGACTTTCTGCGTATGCAAAAATTGATTTAGTAGAAGTGGCTGACGAAAAAGCGCCAGAAGAATTAAGTGAGCTAGAGATGAAGCAGGTTAAGCAAAAAGAGGGAGAAAGAATTCTTGCTAAAATCAACCCAGATACATATGTGATAGCTTTAGCGATCCAAGGAAAATTGCAATCATCGGAGGAGCTTGCGGATACGTTAGATAAATTAGCGACGTACGGAAAAAGCAAGATTGCTTTTGTAATCGGTGGATCATTAGGATTAAGTGAGGAAGTGTTGAAAAGGTCGAACGAGCAGCTATCTTTTTCCCGGATGACCTTCCCCCACCAGTTGATGAAACTAATCTTGGTTGAGCAGATTTATCGTGCTTTTCGTATAAATAGGAATGAACCGTACCATAAATAGAGGCAGTTTTTTTACTAGATTAACCAAAACAATGTTAATAGTAATTTGAATTAATAGACTGGAAAAATCCTGCCGACACTCGGCAGGATTTTTTCTATAAACTTCAACTTGCAAATACATGAGGGTATTCTGTAAGCATATAAGCACAGGACCCTGAAGGACATACGACATAATCAGCATCCATAAACGTATCGATTGTCCGTTTCATTACTTCTTTTGTATCTTTTACATAACAACTATTATAGGATGGCTGACCGCAACAGATTCATGTTTTGTGATAAAATATATGATGTTACAATGAATAATGGTAGCAAGAAGGCAGGTATTCAGATGAAGATTAATATACATATTGTGGTACCGTATGAAGCGATGATTCCTGTTATTCAGGAATGTATCCCTCTTTTTCCTACACTTAATATTACCTATTCACTTGGCGATTTAGAGGAAGGAGTTAGGAGGGCGATTCATGCGGAGGAAAATGGAGCAGATATTCTTATTAGTAGGGGTGGAACGGCTCAATTAATTAAGAAGAACGTTCGGATTCCTGTTTTGGATATGCACCTTTCCGGATATGACATGATTCGGTCGCTTTCTTTGGCAACAAATTTGGAAAGAAAGACTGCGATTGTGGGCTTCTCAAATATTACCTCTGGGGCTCAAGCCATTATTGACTTATTAGACCTTCCATTACAAGTATTCACGATTTCCGATCAATCAGAGGTAGCCCCATTAATTTTAGAACTAAAAAACGCTGGCTATGAGCAAATTGTGGGTGATGTGATTACAATGAAAACCTCAAAGGCATATGGTCTTAAGGGTTTTTTAATTCAATCAGGCAAAGAGTCGATTATGACTTCACTTGAGGATGCGGAGATTCTCTATCGTTATCTACAAGACAAAAACAGTGTCACAAAGGTCATGGAGCAATATATATTAAATAACAATCAAAATCTAATGATTGTCGATGGGCAAAATAAGATGATTTATGAGCATTGGACGGATTTTCCCTCCAATCCACTAACAGAGGAACATTTATACATATTTAATACAGACCTTGAGATCAATCAACATAAAATGACGAGAAATCTTATGCTTGATGATAGGACGATTAATGTGACGGGCTACTGTGTTCAAGTTGATGAGAAACGTTACAAGGTCATAGTAATAGAAAAAAATACAATGCCACTTATCAAGCGAAAGGGACTTACAATCGAGACGGAAATTGCAAGTGAACCAATTGCGGATACCTCTGTTTCGATCAAGACGATACTCAATCATATTGAAACACTATATAAAAGCAATCAAATCATCCTATTAGAAGGAAGAAAAGGAACAAGCAAGGCCTTTATTATGCATTATATCCATAAAAAGCTTAATGATGGCGGCATGCTTGTTACCATTAATTTTAAGGAATTTGAGCAACAATATTTGGACAAGCTGCCGTTACGAAAGATTCAGACAGTCAAGCTGATGAATACGGAATATGCAGACAATCACGAAATACTTTCCCACTTTTTAAAGGAATGCCAAGAACATCAGGTTCGTATTTTCATCGTTTCAGAAAATGGATTTGTTCCTGAGCTCCTTCCAGGACTCAAACTTACGAAAATCATTATGCCGAATCTATCTGAAAGAAAAGAGGATATTCGCACCCTGGCCCAATATTTCATCGCATACTACAATCAGAAATATGGAACAACAGCTGTGAAAATCACCCATGAGGCATTACGGTTTTTAGAGAACTATACCTATCCGAATCAGATTGATGATTTGAAAAACTTAATCAAGCAGGTTGCCCTCAATTCGAAGGACTATGTGATACAAAAGGAAACGATTGAAAAAGCGAATACGAATGAATACCTACCATCCAATGACATTCTTCAAAAGGGTACCCTCAAGGAAATTGAAAAGGAAATCATTAAATGGGCATTGAAGGCAGAAAATCATAATCAAACAAAAGCAGCAGAACGATTAGGCATTAATCGTGCAACCTTATGGCGTAAGCTTAAAGAGTAATCTTTATGCTTACGCCTATTTTATTAGGGAAAATAAGACAGGTTTTACAGTTCTGAACAAAGGGAAAATTCCTACTCTTATTTACTGTTGCGAAATGAAACATCATAATCTCCGTTAATAGTAATTTATGAAAAAAGTGTTGCTTTTATAAACAATTTATTTTAAGATAATAAATGTAAACGGTTACTAAATAACTGGTGTTACTTTATTAAACAATCTTACAGGTGGTTCAGGATTGAGAGGCACCTCGTGATTTTCATGGGGAGGACAACAAAATGAAATTAGCAATCATAGCAGACGATTTAACAGGTGCTAATGATAGCGGAGTTCAATTAGCACAACATGGTCTGAAAACCTCCGTATTATTTGACATAGATAAAGAATCAATCCGTAACTATGAGGCAATTATTTTTGATACAGACAGTCGTTCCATCGAACGTGAAGAAGCCTATCAAAAGGTAAAAGATGTGGCGAGCTTTTTAAAGGAAGCGGGCTTTCCCTATATCTTCAAAAAAATTGACTCCACGATGAGAGGAAATATTGGTGCAGAAATTGATGCGGTCTATAATGTGGTTAAACCGGATTTTATGATGATTGCACCAGGATATCCTAAAAATAACCGTACAGTCTTAAACTCCTCTCATTATTTGAATGGAGTTCCATTAGCAGAAACAGAAATTTCTAAGGACCCGAAAACGCCTGTTACCCTCTCTTTTTTGCCAGAGCTTTTACAGGAACAAACAAAGCAAAAAATGGGAACGATAACACTCGATGATTTGGAGCAAGGTGTGACAAGAATTCAAGAAAAGTTAGATCATTATTTTGAACAAAACATCGCTTACATTATTGTCGATTCAACAGAGGAACAGCATTTAGAGCAAATTTTAGCGTATACAAAGCAGTTACGTTACCAATTCTCATGGGTAGGTTCAGCTGGAATCGCAAATTATCTTCCAGCTTACTATGATTTACCAGAAATGCAACGTGAATTGTTGATTCCAAAAAACGATGGTCCAATTCTTACAGTGGTAGGAAGTGTGAATAAAAACTCAAGAGCACAGTTAAAGCTATTGTTAGAAAAAACAAATGTGTGTCCAATCGCATTTGAATCCTACAAATCGGTTTTAGATGAAGAAGAACGTGCAAATGAGATTAGAAGAGTCTATAATCAAGCGGTGGAAAACGCTGAACATGGCCGAGATGTTGTCATCTATTCTACTGGTGAAGCAAGCGATATTGAAAAGGCTTGGAAGATAGGAGAAGCAAAAGGCTTAACCCATACACAGATAAGCAATGAAATCGTAAAAGCTATCGGCTCTGTTTGTGCCGTTCTTTTAGAAAAAGGCTATTTTAAAGGTGTTTCAATGACAGGTGGAGACACTGCAAAACAAATTTGCCATCTATGGGATGTTAAAGGCTTTGAACTATTCGATGAATTGGAAATTGGTGTACCGATTTCGAAGTTTTATGGAAATGATAATTTTTATGTGATAACAAAGGCTGGGGGATTTGGAACACCAGAGGTATTTATCAACGCAATTCACAAATTAAAGGGGGAGTTAACATAATGAAACCAGTAATTGGGATTACAATGGGAGATGCAGCAGGAATTGGACCTGAAATCATTGTCAAGGCACTTGCGCATGAGGAAATATATCAAATTTGTCGTCCTGTCGTCATCGGGGATGCAAAAATACTAGAACGCGTAAAACCGATTGTTGAATCAAGTGCAAAGATTAATATAATTAACGATCCAGTTGAAGGAACGTAC
The DNA here is from genome assembly GCF_031453555.1 of Bacillus sp. SLBN-46. Lineage (GTDB taxonomy): Bacteria > Bacillota > Bacilli > Bacillales > Cytobacillaceae > Neobacillus. The sequence continues at coordinate 490,218 of NZ_JAVIZM010000001.1, forward strand.
GAATATGGAACAATCGATGTAATTGATGTAGACATCGTGCCAGTGGATTTACCATTTGGAGAGGTTTCATCAATTGCTGGAGATGCAGCCTTTAAATTTATTGCAAAATCCGTTGAACTTGCAAAAGAAAGAAAAATTGATTCCATTTGTACGGCACCGTTGAATAAAGAAGCCTTGCACAAAGGCGGCCACATGTACCCAGGACATACAGAAATTTTGGCTGACCTAACGGATACAGAGGATTTCTCCATGATGCTCACAACACCAAATTTAAAGGTGATTCATTTAACAACACATATGGGTCTCATTGATGCAATCAATAGCATCAATCCAGAAAGAACCTATAAAGTGGTTAAATTAGCACACGAAACACTTTCACGAGCAGGCTTCGATAACCCGCGTATCGCGGTTTGTGGCATTAATCCACATGCAGGGGAAAATGGCTTATTCGGCTACGGAGAAGAAGAGGAAAAATTACAACCAGGTATTGAACAAGCACAGGCAGAAGGGATTAATGTAACAGGGCCACTACCTGCGGACACTCTTTTCTTCAGAGCAGGAAGAGGAGACTTCGATATTGTAGTAGCCTGCTATCATGACCAAGGCCATGCGCCAATTAAAGTTATGGGCATTGAAGATGGCGTCAACATCACAGTGGGACTAAAAGGCGGAATTATCCGCACATCCGTCGACCACGGAACAGCCTTCGACATAGCCGGTAAAAACATTGCAGCTGAACAAAGTATGCTTGCTGCGATCAACTCAGCTATTGAATTGGCACCGAAGAGATAGGAACAAACAGGGGAATGGCTCATGCCGTTCCCCTGTTTGTTATGTGCATACATCGTACACCGATATCCTTAGGTAAAAGGCTGTTTTTTTGGAGGAATTAAAAAAAATTCGATCGAAATAATAGGCAATTACAATTCCCCATTTTTTTAATACGAGATATCATTAGTAAATATAGTATAAAGAATTTAATAAAGAAGATTTTAATGGAGGACTTAATAATGAGGCTTTTTTCGACAGATTCCATCGAGGATGCAGTAGAAATGTTTAGGTCTTCTGATAAAGATGTCCTAGAAGTGGAAAATGACCAGGGACATGTGATTGGTTATTTTACAAAAAGTGATTTAAATGAAGCGGTTCAAAAGGGCCGTTTGCATGAGCCCATTGGTCAATTAATAAGTATGGAAGTTGATGAACATGTGCGCTCTTCCATTCAACATACTGAAGGAAAGGAATACATAAAGCTAATCGAAAGCCATGTGTTTTCTGATATTATCGATTCTCTCTATGATGGTGTCTTTATTACGGATGGTCGAGGGATACCGGTTAAAGTGAATAAAGCATATGAACGGATTACCGATATTACGGCAGATAAAGTGATCGGCTTTCATATGAGTGACTTAGTTAAGGCTGGATTTTATTCAAAATCTGCATCGATGGAAGTGATCAAGTCAAAATGGCCGGTCACGGTTATGCAGACACTCCGCAATGACCGAAAAATTATTGTGTCAGGTACTCCTATTTTTAATAGAAAAAGAGAAATATTATATGTGATTAATAGTGTTCGAGACATAACCGAATTATTACGATTAAAGTTAGAGATTGAGGACCTGCAGCAGTTGAAATTATTGCGTCAATCGTCGAGAAGTATGATTGAAGAGAGAAATGGTGAGGAATTTATTGCTGTAAGCGAAGCAGCAGTGAAATTGTATGCACAGGCAGAACGGGTAGCAAAAACAGATGCAAAAGTACTTTTGAATGGTGAAAGTGGTGTTGGGAAAACACTTATCGCTAAATATATTCATGAAAATTCGAATCGACAAGGAGGCGCATTCCTTGAACTAAACTGTGGAGCCTTTCCTGCATCGTTAATAGAGGCAGAATTGTTTGGCTATGAAGCAGGTGCTTTTACGGGAGCATTAACAAAGGGTAAGAAAGGCCTGTTTGAGGTTGCTGACAATGGGACATTATTTCTCGATGAAATTGGTGATCTCCCCCTTGAAGTTCAAGTGAAATTATTAAAGGTCATTGAGGAACAGGCTTTTATACCTGTTGGAGGGTCTAAGGTAAAGAAAATTAATGTCCGAATTATAGCAGCGACGAACAAGGATTTAAAGGGACTTGTGAAGGAAGGACGTTTCCGAGAGGATTTGTATTACAGATTAAATGTTGTGCCAATATATATTCCGCCGCTTCGACATCGTTTAAAGGACCTTCTGCCTCTCATTCAATATTATTTAAATTTTTTTAATACACAGTATCAATGTCAAAAGGAAATATCGATTGAAGCACTTGATTTTCTTCATCAGTATGATTGGCCAGGTAATATTCGTGAATTACGTAATATTATCGAAAGACTTGTAGTCCTTACTATCCATGACACTATTGATGTAAAAGATTTACCTGAAGAAATAAAACCAGCAAAAACAGAGTATTTTCTTTTTCCCGAGGAAATTCTCCCCCTTAAACAGGCAGTTGATATACTTGAGCGTGAGTTAATAACTAAGGCACTTAAACGCTATAAGACGACGAGAAAGGCTGCCGAAGTGTTGAAGGTTAGTCAGTCAGCCATTGTGCAAAAAATGAAAAAATGGAATCAAAATGATTAATTTTTTAATCAAATGGATTGAAGTAGATTAAAAAACGAATCAAAAATGTCAAAATTATGACAATGGTTTTCAGAATTTTATAGTTTTTTCCTTATCTACACTCCCCTCTCTACTTTTGGCATGATTTTTGCAAGAGTATTAGAATAGAAAGGGGAGTTTTTTTGTGAATATTTCAACTTTTAAAATTGCCAACAAATTAATTACGGGGAATGGTGCAACTGAATGTCTTTTACATGAGGTTGAGCGCCTTGGAATGAAGAATCCATTAATTGTTACGGATGAAATTTTACAAGAAATAGGTGTGATTGAAAAGATTCAATCACTTTTGAAAGGGCTTTCCTATGGAGTTTTTACAGGTGTGAAGCCTGAACCTGAATTTTATGTTGTGGAAGAATGTACAGAAATGTTTAGAAAAGGCGAACATGATGGATTGATTGCTGTCGGTGGTGGAAGTGCCATAGATACAGCAAAGGCTGTTGCTGCCTTTTCTCCATTTGAAGGAAATCTAATTGAGCTAGTGGGAACAGATTTAGTTCCTGTAAAAGGGGCACCCATTATTGCTATTCCTACAACAGCTGGAACAGGATCTGAAGTAACCAATATCTCGATTCTTTCGGATAAGGACGCACAGCTGAAAAAGGGAATTGTTAGTGACTATTTGCTTCCAGATGTGGCAATCGTTGCACCGGAAATGACACTGACCATGCCTCCCTCTGTTACAGCAGCAAGTGGAATTGATGCGCTTGTCCATGCGATAGAAGCCTATATTTCCGTAAATGCTTCACCAATTACGGATGCACTCGCCCTTGGAGCCATGAAAATGATTGGAAAGAGCTTACCGAAAGCATACTCCAATCCTAACAATGTGGAAGCACGTGAACAAATGGCAACTGCCAGTTTAATGGCAGGTATGGCATTTGGAAATGCAGGTGTAGGAGCGGTACATGCACTTGCGTATCCATTAGGTGGCAGATATCATATTGCCCATGGTGTCAGCAATGCGTTATTACTCCCATTTGTTATGGAATGGAACAAAATTAGCTGTGTCGAACGATTCCGGGACATTGCTGAAGCACTTGGCGAAAAAACGGATGGATTAACGGATAGTGAAGCAGCAGATAAAGCAGTGCAAGCTATGAAAAGGTTATGTTCTGAGGTTAATATTCCCAAGGGGTTACACGCCTTTCATATTCCTGAAGAAGCCATCCCAGATATGGCTGAAGATGCGAGTAAAAATAATCGGTTATTAAAAAATAATCCACGTCTGCTGTCTAAATTAGATATTGAACAAATCTATCGATCTGCTTATTAAACAAGGTAAATAGAGGAGATGAAAATGATGAAGTGGAAAAAACGCCAGTACGGTGAGGAATCACCTTATATTCCATGTGGACCTTTTAAACTGCGTTTGCCGTTTATTCACTATCGGTTTGAATGGCCAGATTATGTACAAGGCTTGTTAATGTGTGCAGTGGACCTTGCAGCCATCCCACTCTTAATGGAGTTGCTCGGTATGCCCTTTGAGGTTGCACTTGCCGTGGTCATGCTAAATGGCTTGTTTTATTTAACGCACCATTTACTTGGCGATCCAGTGATTCCTGGATGGATAACGCCTGCCATTCCATTGATTATGGCTTATGTATCTCAATTTCCTGAAGGGGAACAAAGGGTTCAAGCATTATTTGCCTTCCAGCTTACACTTGGCTTATTATCTATCTTTTTAGGCATAACCGGACTGGCGCAAAAAGTAGTCTCCCTTGTACCATCTGCGATTAAGTCAGGGGTTATTATTGGTGCAGGGGTTGCCGCGGTTACTTCAGTTTTCCAAGTGGGCGGCCGATTTGAAAGCTTTCCATGGACGATATCAATTGCGGTAGGAATAGCTTTCTATCTAATCTATTCACAGCATTTTAATGCATTAAAAAATAAAAATAAGCTATTATCGACCATTTCAAATCTTGGGATTTTTCCAGTTATTGTTTTAGCAATCATTATTGCACCACTTTTTGGTGAAGCACCATGGCCGAAAGTGGAATGGGGATTTAGTAGTCCAGATTTCTCCGCTTTATGGAATGAATATACGGTGTTTGGAGTCGGATTTCCTTCATTTATGATGTTTATAACTGGATTACCGACCGTTCTTGCAGCTTATATTGTATTATTTGGTGATGTGCTACAAAGTAAGGCTCTTGTGAGTGAAGCAGATGATTTACGGCCTGATGAAAAAATAGATTATAATCCAAACCGTGCCCATCTTGTATTTGGGAGCCGTAATACGATTATGAGTTTATTTGGCCCAGATGTGACGATGTGTGGTCCTATGTGGGCAGCTATGCAGGTAGTCGTGATTGAACGTTTTAAACAAGGTCGTAAAGTCATGGATTCTATTTTTGGCGGTTCCGGATCTTTCCGTTGGGGGACGAATACAGGCTTGTTACTCCTTCCGATTGTTGGTCTTGTTCAACCAATATTAGGTGTAGCATTGGCTTTGACGCTTTTAATACAGGGATATGTAAGTATTAAAGTTGGGATATTAGAGTCAAAAAGCCAGCGTGACCTTGGAATAGCTGGCCTTATCGCGGCGGTTCTTGCCATAAAGGGCGCAGCGTGGGGATTTGCAGTGGGGATTATCCTTTGTTTCCTTATTTATGGAAAGAACTTTTTCAGAGGAGAGAATGATGAAACATTCGCTAAAGATTTAGTGAATGAGCAGATAAAAAAAGTCTCATAAAATAGATGGTAAAAAGGATGAATCATAATGGAAAAATACTTAATGTATTGCAATGGTGAATGGATTGGCAATGATCTTCCAGTATTTGAAGTAAATAATCCAGCAACGCACGAGGTGATTGCAACGGTTCCTTTCGGAGGAAAAAACGAAGCGAGACTTGCTGTAGATGCAGCAAATGAGGCTTTTCCCGAATGGGCGGCACTGTCTGCCTATGAACGAAGCGATTATATTCGTGCTTGGTATGAGTTGATTAAAGAAAATGAAATGGACCTTGCGAGAACGATGACAATCGAACAAGGTAAGCCCTTGAAGGAGGCACTTGGTGAGGTCCAATATGCGAATGGATTCCTTGCCTGGTATGCGGAAGAAGGGAAACGTATTTACGGAGAAACCATTCCAGCGACACAGCGCAATAAACGTTTATTTGTGCTAAAGCAGCCGGTGGGTGTCGTAGCAGCTATTACACCATGGAATTTTCCAGCTGCGATGATAACACGTAAAGTGGCACCTGCATTGGCAGCTGGTTGTACGGTAGTAGTGAAGCCGGCCGAACAAACACCCCTTACTGCTTTAAAGCTTGCTGAACTAGCTGAAAAAGCAGGTATTCCAAAGGGAGTTATGAATGTCATTACTGGTGATGCAAAGGAAATTGGAGCGGTTTTACTAGAAGATAGTCGTGTGCGAAAGCTTACTTTTACTGGGTCCACGGAAGTAGGAAAACTACTGATGCGCGGCTTGGCTGAAACAGTGAAGAAAGTTTCACTTGAACTAGGTGGACACGCTCCTGTCATTATTACAAAAAATGCCGATATGGATAAGGCGGTAAATGGTGTGATTGCGGCGAAGTTCCGTAACGCAGGGCAAACCTGTGTATGCTCGAATAGAATTTATGTACATGCGGATCGTCGTGAGGAGTTTACACAAAGATTTACAGCGAAAGTAAAGGAATTACGAATCGGAAATGGGCTGGATGAGGGGATTGAAATTGGTCCACTTATTGATGAAGCTGCTATTGCAAAAGTAGAAAAGCACGTAAATGATGCGGTCGAAAAAGGTGCAAAGCTAGAGACAGGCGGAAAAAAAGCAAACGGTCTTTTCTTTGAGCCTACTGTTCTTTCAGATGTGGACGATGATATGCTTTGCATGACGGAGGAGACCTTTGGTCCGTTGGCACCTGTTACCACCTATACAAGTGAAAAAGAAGTAATTTTACGTGCTAATAACTCCATTTTTGGTCTGGCAGCTTACGTATTCTCAGAAAATATTTCTGAAGCCATTCGGATTGCTGAAGGATTGGAATATGGCATTATTGGTCTAAACGATGGTTTACCATCCACCCCGCAAGCTCCATTTGGTGGATTCAAACAAAGTGGTCTCGGTCGTGAGGGCGGACACCACGGGATTGAAGAGTACTTAGAAGTAAAATACATTTCCTTAGGCCTATAAAGGTATTATCGGTAACTATTTTATTATTCTGAACCCTATTCATATGGGTTCTTTTTTTGTAGTACTAACTTACTAAACTACGGGTTTGGGTTGTAGGTATAAATTAGGTAAAAAGTATGGAAATGAGGAAAATTTATGATAATTATGTAATCCCTGTATTAAATGGATGGAGACCTGGTGTAGAATGAAAAACATAGGGGAATTTGTCGAAATAGTATGACCGGGAGTGTTTGAATGTTAAAGGAGCAGACAAGATATTCACGACTAGCCAATATTACTGAAATGATTAATACGAAGCTTGATTTACGCGAAGTATTGGAGCAAGTAACAATCGCCATTTCTGAAGAAATCGTTCAATGTGATTCTGTTGGGATATATTTACCACAGGTGGATGGGAAATTCAGAGGGTATGTAGGAAAGCCCGAGACCATTAATGGTTGGACATTGGATATGCATATCATTGATACGGAATATGATTTGTTAGCAAAAGAGGTAATTGAAACAAACAAAGCCATTTATATACCTGACACTTCAAAGGATGACCGACCTGATCCAAGGGCTGTCGATGGATTTCAAATTAAATCATTATTAGTTCTTCCCATCTCTTTCGAAGAAGAGTTATTTGGCTTGGTTTTTTTATTTGATTATGGAACTCCGATGAATTTAACAGACGATGAAATTCAAACAGTAGAAGCCTACGTCAATATGGCTGCTGTGGCCATCCAAAATGCCAATAACTTAACACATAAAGAGAATCTTATTTCAGAAAAGCAATTGCTTCTTGATGTAACACGTGATTTATCGATGTGTTCCTCCATGCAAGAAAGCTTAGATACGTGTTTTTCCTACATAGGAAAGGTATTAGATAATTACAATATAGGTGTTCACCTACTCGATCCTTTAGCAGAGAAACGGATTCGGCCGGCGAAATTAAGTAAAGATAGTGATTGGACTGAAGAAGAATGGATTAGAACACATAATAAAATAAAAATTGACCAAAGTAATGATGCGGTGATGCAAGAGGTTATTGAAACAAAAAAACCAATTCTCATTCCAGATGTATATGCAGATGAAAGACCAAACCATGATGTCTGCCGCAATTTCGGGATGAAAGGTCTTTTTATGATTCCCTTAGTTTCTATGGGTGAAGTGTTAGGGCAAATTTCTGTTGTTGATCTTGGTGGGGATCATTTTTCGTTTTCCGAAACGCAAATACAGCTGGCACAATCCATTGTTGATGCGACAGCTTCCACATTATCAAACCTCTTATATATGGAGAAACAAGAAGTCATTATTGAGGAGAGAACTTCAGAAATAACGGAGAAAAATCAAGAACTTGAAAAAGTTGTGACTGAGTTAAAGCAGCTTAGCCGTGAAAAGGAATTGATTCTTAACTCTGCGGGTGATGGAATATTTGGGTTAGATCTTGAGCGAAATATTACTTTTTGTAATCCTGCGGGAGCTTCCATGTTAGGCTACGATGTAAAAGGCGATTTAATAGGGAAATCTGCCACGAGAATTTTTTCAAATGGAAGTGACCAAAAAGGACAAAATAATGTGCCCACCCCTTTTGATGGAAACTGGGACCATTTTTATAAAGATGATAGGTTCATCAGAAAAGACAAATCTAGTTTTCCGGTTGAATATGTAATCACTCCTATTAAAGAGGGTGACAAAATTGTAGGGGAAGTAGTTACCTTTAAGGACATCACCCAAAGGAAACAATTGGAGGAAGAGATTAAGTACCATGCCTATTTTGATAGTTTAACAGAATTACCAAATAGAGTGCTGTTAAAAGACAGGCTTAATCAAGGGATTACTTACGCGCAGATGAATGGAGAAAAACTAGCCGTTCTCTACTTGGACCTAGACCGGTTTAAGTTTGTAAATGACACCCTTGGTCATAGCTTTGGGGATCTATTGCTTCGTGAGGTTGCCGAGCGGTTGAGTAATTGTGTGCCAAAAACAGCCACCGTATCAAGGCAGGGTGGCGATGAATTTACGATTTATTTACCTAATATTAAGAATGAAAATGAAGTGTTAAAAGTAGTGAATCGAGTCATCGATTCATTTTCAAAGCCTTTTAACTTAGTAGATAGTGAAATCTATATTAAAACAAGCATTGGGATTAGTTTGTTCCCTGATAATGGTGATACAACAGAAATATTAATAAAAAATGCGGATACGGCCATGTATAAATCAAAAGAAATTTCAGGTAATAGTTATCATTTCTTTAGTGAGGGAATGGATACACGAACATTTGAGACGATTAAACTTGAGAATGCCTTGTACAAGGCGTTAGAACAGAAAGAATTAGTATTGTATTATCAGCCGCAAATAAATTATCAAACGAAAATGCTGGAAGGAGTAGAAGCCTTACTTCGTTGGAATCACCCAGAGCATGGCATGATTGTACCAGATAAATTTATTCCGATTGCGGAAGAAACGGGTCTAATTGTACCAATTGGTGAATGGGTGCTGAAGGAGGCTTGCAGACAGTTAAAGGAATGGCATGACCAAGGATATCCTTTTATCAGTATGTCAGTAAATCTTTCCGTACGACAGTTTGAACAGAACAACTTATTTTCGATTGTTAAGAACGCTTTAAAGAAGGTTGGACTATCGCCTGAGTATTTACACCTAGAGCTTACTGAAAATTTAATTATTAAAAATACTGAGTTAACCTTAAAGACCATGAAGAAATTAAAAGGTTTAGGTATTAATATTGCCATTGACGATTTTGGTACAGGCTATTCTTCACTAGGTTATTTGAAGAACCTTCCAATTAATACGTTGAAAATTGATAAGTCCTTTGTACAAGACATGACGAATGATGATGCAGCCATCACCAATACAATTATTATGTTGGCCCAAAATTTAAGCCTAAATGTCATTGCGGAAGGTGTTGAAACGAAGGAACAAGCAGAATTTTTAGCCGCCCGAAATTGTCATATGATGCAAGGTTATTTTTTCAGCAGACCAATAACAGCTCAGGAAATAATACAAAACTTTTTCTCTACCGTAGATAAAGATAAGTGAAAAGAGGGATTGTCATGAAGGCAGCACGTAGTGTATTAAAATATTTAAAAGAGTATGGGGTAAAACATATTTTTGGGATTCCAGCGGGTGCAGTTAATGCATTATTTGATGAACTATATGATATGCCGGAAATCACACCGATTGTCACAAAGCATGAAGGAGCAGCTTCTTACATGGCTGCTGCTTACGCAAAATATAGTGATCAATTAAGTGTTGTCATCGGCTGCAGTGGGCCAGGCGGAACCAATTTAGTAACAGGTGCGGCGAACGCCATGAGAGAACATTTACCTGTGTTGTTTATAACGGGTGCTGTACCTGTCAACACTGAAGGACTAAATGCCTCCCAGGAACTAGATGCTGAACCTATCTTCCGTTCGGTTACTAAATATAGTGTAACAGTTAAGGATTCCAGGGAGTTACTAAACCAAGTAGTAATAGCTACAGAAATAGCATTATCAGGTGTGCCTGGTCCTGTCCATATTGCGATACCAATTGATATTCAACACGAACAAGTGCAAGATCATGATATCCCGAATCCACCTAAGAGAGATCCAATTGTTCCGGAGCTTGATTTCATAAAAATGGCAGCGAAAGAATTGCTGGCTAGAGAAAAGGGCTATATTTTTGCAGGACAGGGAATGAGGAACTCTACGGAGCAATTAATAGAGTTAGCAGAAATGCTAGATTGGCCGATTGTGACTACGCCGCAAGCAAAAGGATATATTCCTGAAGACCATCCGCTTTTAGTTGGAGTGTTCGGTTTTGCTGGCCATGAGGCTGCGTCAAAATTAATCACGGAAGGCGATGGAGAAGCTTTATTAATTGTTGGATCAAGCTTAGGCGAAACGGCGACGAATAACTACAATGGCAGCCTGACAAAGAATCGCTTCACCGTACAAATGGATTTCGACCAAACCGTATTTAATCGAAAATATCCTGTTGATTTGCCGATATTAGGTGATATTCATTTAAGTTTATTATTTTTAATAGAAGAATTAAGAACGCTTGGGATAACGAGGAAAGAGCCAAAGTGTGTCGTTGATAAGCGGGAAGATACTGCTCAGAATATGGAAGAGTATAATACCAAAAATGTCTTGTTAACTCTTCAAAACTGCTTACCTTCATCTACTAGATATACCATTGATATTGGTGAATTTATGTCCTATGTCATTCATTATATGAAGGTAATAGATTCGGATAGTTTTAATATTAATGTACATTTTGGCGCTATGGGAACTGGAATTGGCTCAGCCATCGGAAGTAAACTAGCTGAACCTGAACGCCCTGTCGTATGTATTACCGGGGATGGCTGCTTCTTCATGCATGGAATGGAAATTTTAACAGCGAAAGAATATAACCTTCCTATTTTGTTTGTTGTCATGAATAATGCTCGTTTAGGAATGGTGTATCACGGACATTCATTACAATTCCGCCGTACTCATCCGTCCTTTGAACAGGAACCAATCAATATTAGTGCAATGGCAGCTGCAATGAATATTCCAAGCTTTAGAGTTTCCGCTCTAGAAGACCTTAATCAGAATGTCATTAACAGCTTATTGGATCTAAAGGGACCTGCCCTGCTAGAAATAGCGTTGACCGATAATAATGTTCCACCGATGGGCGACCGGGTGAAGTTCTTATCATCGTTTGGAAAATAAAAAGAAAGAAGTCATATAGGGAAGCCCTATATGACTTCTTTTACAGATAAGGATAATAATCCTGAATGGCTTTCATAATGGCTCCCATGGTCCGGCCTTTAAATTCATCCTGGATCGCTTCACCTGTAGGGTTATTGTAAAAGCTACAGGCATTTTCGTTATCGTAGCTGTATCCGAGTCTTGTTAAGGTTTGTTGTAATTCTGTCGGAACCCCCGTTAGTCCTGTTTTTTCAGCAAAATATGCAGTCGGAAAGATTTTGACATCGATATCTCCGGGGCCAGTATGTACAACAAATAAGTCATTTTCTTTTTGAACGATCCACTGTCCCTTTGAGTAAATGGAAATTCTTGCTCGCTCTAAGGAAGAAATAGCATCTAAATTAATGCCAAAAAGTTCATTGATTGTTTTGCGAATGTCTGCGCCAGATAGCTTTTTTTCGTGCTGATGGATATAAGCATCTAATATGGATTTGGGTGTATGGAAAGCTTCACCCAGTGACAAAGATGCAATAAATTCACTAGAGATGACCGTTTTTGTCTCTAAATCAAGCCCGAACAGAGACTTTACGATGTGACGCACCTCTGTATAGCCAAAGTTTCCTCCGTAGGAATTCAGATAGTGATCCATCATTTCTATTTTGGTCATGTTTGAGTCTGTTTGAATCATTATTTTCTCCCCTCAATTACCATTCCTTTGGTTCATAGTTAAGCTCAAGGAATAATTGATTTCGTTCTTTTTTAGATAAGTCCCGCCATTGTCCAACTGGTAAATTTCCTAAATGGATATTCATGATTCGAGTTCGCTGAAGTCTAACCACTTGGTAACCGAGAGCTGAACACATCCGCCGAATTTGGCGGTTAAGTCCCTGAGTTAAAATAATTTGAAAGACGTACTTAGATAGCTGAGTCACCTTACAAGGAAGTGTTTTGGTATTAAGAATCTCTACACCCTCAGACATCTTCTTTAAAAATTCAGGGGTAATCGGCTTGTCCACAGTGACAATATACTCTTTCTCGTGTTTATTTTCCGCACGTAATATCTCGTTGACGATATCACCATCGTTCGTAAGCAGGATTAACCCTTCTGACTCTTTATCCAGTCGCCCAATATGAAATATCCGTAAAGGATGATTAACGAAATCAACAATATTGCCCTTTACATGCCTTTCGGTTGTACTGGTAATACCAACAGGCTTATTTAAAGCAATATATACATAATTGTTTGTGACCTTAATGGGATTTCCATCAATTCGTACATCATCTCCAGGCTCAACCTGGGCTGCCGATTTGTGCCACCTTTCCGTTAATAGTGATTCTACCCTCACTAATTAATTTATCCGCTCCACGCCTTGAAGACTTTCCAGATTCACTAATAAACTTATTAATACGCATAGTACGACACACCCTTAAGTGGATAATTGTAGATTTAAGAATAACGAACAATGGTTGGATTTTCAAGCTTCCCATTGGTGCCTGACACCCTCTTATACACTAAAATGTCATTTGAATCAGGTCTGGCCTCATAGTATAGTTAAATTAGTAGATTAATAGTAAGTGGTACCCTATTTGACTATATGCCAAGGAGAATTTGAATGGAAGAGATTTCTTTTCGAACAAAGATTTTTATTGGGGAGCATGCGTTAGATCGACTCAACCAAATAACAGCGGAACGAATATTTATTGTTACCGATCCTTATATTGAAAAGTCTGGAATGACAGCAGAAGTGACAAATCGACTTCAGTCTAAAGATAATGAGTATCAAATTTTCAGTGATATCGTACCAGATCCTCCGATTGAAACAGTGGCAGCAGGAGTAAAAGTGATTCAGGAGTTCAATCCTAGTGTTTTGATAGCTATTGGCGGAGGTTCAGCTATTGATGCAGCCAAGGCGATGAAGGATTTTGCAATTAGATTATCACCGCAGCAAAAGGATATGAAATTCATTGCCATTCCGACAACAAGCGGCACAGGAACAGAAGTGACGTCCTTCTCAGTTATTACGGATGAAGTAAATCATGTGAAGCATCCACTCGTTTCTGATGCTTTATTACCAGATGAGGCAATTTTAGATACCCATCTTGTTAAGTCTGTACCTCCAACGGTTACGGCCGATACAGGAATGGATGTCTTAACCCATGCCATTGAAGCATATGTATCAACGAAGGCAAATGATTTCTCAGATGCTTTTGCTGAAAAAGCTGTTCAGCTTATTTTTGATTATTTACCGCGTTGCTATAAGGACGGTAATGATTTAGAGTCAAGAGAAAAGGTTCATCACGCTTCGTGTTTAGCAGGTTTAGCTTTTAATATGGTTGGATTAGGAATCAATCACAGTATTGCCCATGTGTGTGGGGCACAATTTCATATTCCACATGGAAGAATGAATGCGCTTTTACTCACACCCGTTATTGAATATAATGCTGGGCTGCAGGGGTTAACTCACCAATCCTTTAGTTCGGCAGCAAAAAAATATGCTCAGCTTGCGAGAGTATCTGGTCTGCCAGCGGCAAACGTTCGAGTCGGTATTAATAGTCTGATTCAGCATATTAACCAATTAAAAAGAGAGCTTCAAATGCCAACAAGCTTGCGGGCTTGCGGTATGAAAAAAGAACAAGTGATGTCAGTATTGGCTGCTATCAGTGAAGCTGCATTGAAGGACGGTTGTACGGCAACCAACCCACGAATTCCAACAAACAAAGAAATCGAAACCATCGTTGAAAAACTATTCTAATTTTAAGTGGTTAATCCTAATGGATTAACCTTTTTTATATTGAAAAAATTGACATGTCGAACGATTCAAAGACTATTTTGCTATTTTTAAAAAAAAATACTAAAAAACTACTAATTCCTCTCCAAATTCTGACAAAAAATTAAGTTCTAAAATGTTAATTTATTAGTAATTACCATTAGCGAGGAGATAGATATGAAAAAATTATCAGTCATTTTTGTACTCTTATTTAGTATCTTTTTCTTTAACCTGCCGCACTCAGAGGCAGCAAGTTCTCAGTTACTTATTATCAACAAGAAAACGAACACCCTAGCATTTTACGATAATGGGAAACTAGTAAAAACATTTAGGGTAGCTACAGGGAGATCAAGAGATTTAACCCCTGAAGGTAAATTTAGGATTGTAACAAAGATAAAAAATCGTCCCTATTACACGGGAGGAATTCCTGGAGGAGATCCGCGGAACCCACTAGGTGACCGTTGGATGGGATTAGAAACCAGAGGTACATATGGAACTACCTATGGAATCCATGGTAATAATAACGAAAGCTCAATTGGTAAATATATCAGCTCTGGCTGTGTGCGAATGCATAACGAGGAAGTTCGTTGGCTGTATGACCAAGTTCAACTATATACAACGGTCATTATCACTTATTCTAGCAGCAGCTTTGATGCGATTGCAAAAGCGAATGGGTATTCAGCTACAACAAATGGGTGGGTCTTGAATGGTGGAAAATGGTACTACTATTTGAACGGAACAGCTAAAACCGGCTGGTTATCACAAGGCAGCACGTGGTACTACTTTGACGGTTCTGGTGTCATGAAGACTGGCTGGGTATTAACAAATGGAAAATGGTATTATCTTGATAAAAGTGGAGCTATGAAAACAGGTTGGGTATACACTGGTGGAAAGTGGTACTATCTAGATTCTTCAGGTTCGATGAAAAAAGGATGGTTGCAGGATAAAAACAAAAGGTACTATCTAAGTAATTCGGGGGCTATGGTTACTGGTTGGCTAAAAGATGGTGCTGTTTGGTACTATTTACAGAATAGTGGTGCTATGAGAACTGGTTGGATGCTTGATAAAGGTAAATGGTATTACTTAGAAACAAGCGGAGCAATGAAAACAGGCTGGTTAGAAATAAATGGTAGTAAGTATTTCCTAAACAGTGACGGTGCTATGGGTATAGGCTGGAAGGAAATTGAAGGTAAATGGTACTATTTCAACGGATCTGGTTCAATGGCAGCTAATACAGAAATTAACGGTTATAAGCTAGGTGCTGATGGAGCATGGATTCAAGTTGAGTATGTCGCATTAGGGGATTCCTTAGCGGCTGGAATGACTCCATTGGGAGAAGATGAAAAGCCTGTAAATGGAGTTGACCCAAATTGGGGATATCCGAACTATATTGCAGAGAAATTCGCAAAATCCTATCAATTAATTGAATTCGTAAACTACGGAGTTTCTGGTTATAAAACAGATGATGTAATTGCAGATTTAGGTAAAGCAGAAGTTCAAAAAGAAATTAAAGAAGCAACACACGTAACTATTGATATCGGTGCAAATGACTTGCTTCCAGTGATTCAAACCAAACCGGCAGATGCACCAGCAACAATAGCTACCATTGCTGCAAAATTAAATGGTATTTTAAGCACTATTGACGCATTAAATCCAAAGGTTAAGGTATATGTGATGGGCTATTACAATCCATTCCCATATGTAACTGATGTTCAACAAAAAGCACAGTTTGAACAATTATTAACAGCAATGAATGGCCAAATTCAGGCACAGGCTGTTAAGAATGGTGATACATTTGTGCCGACGGCTCAAGTGATTAATACCGCTAATTTCGCAGAATACCTGCCAAACCCACAGAATATTCACCTAAGCGTAACAGGCTATCAAGTGGTAGCAGGCGAGTTCTGGAAGGTAATGCAGTAATTAGAGAATAGGTTAAAGGCAAAGGCACCTTTTAATGAAGGTGCCTTTATTTTTTTGAGTTGGATTCTTTTTGCATTTAAGTAATATTTGTAACATTACTCTACTGTTTACATATTTGTATACACGTGTACTTTTTGTAAACAAAATGTTTACAAAAACGTTTACATGTTTACAAATACGTTTACTTCCTAGTAAATCAGCATGTATACAACCTTGTCATTCGTGGATACAAAAAAGTATACATGTCTACCACAGTTTACATATTGTTTACTTTTTTACACTTATATTTCTTTTCTGTCTGTGTCATTGAACAATCTATTAAACTCCTTTAGCCTTATAGAAAGAAACTAGATTTCGAGAATAAATTGATTAAATGAAAAGGAATGATGTGTATGACTAAGTCTAGAATTGCTGCAGTAGATGTGGGAAATGACTCCATTAAGGCCCTTTTCGGTGAGCTAGAGTATGAATTAAATATTCCAAACATTATCGCTAGAGACACAGAGGATCGCCCTGTCATTGGGATAGAAGAACTCGATAATAAAAACCCTTTAGATGGCATTCATATTAAGGTACACTCCCCTGCCCTAAAGGAAAACAATGCCATTTACCGTATCGGTCACCTTGCCACGAAAAGTAATAACGCCACTGAATTAGACCCTGGCAGCAGTAAATCTGAAGAAGATCAAACACTTGTCATGTTGTTTGCTACTTTGGCATTGGATGCAGTGCAGGAAAATCGCCCTTTTTCAAAAACAAAGAATGTCATTGATGCAAGCTATACCTTAGGAACTGGCCTCCCCCTCCGCGAAGTAAAGGAAGGGAAAGATGCGGGGTATCGCTCCAAGTTAATTGGTTCCGTTCATCAGGTAGAGTTTCTCGTGACACCAAAATACCAAGGACTCAAGGTGAATATAAAATTTGATGAGGTAAAGGTTTATCCAGAAGGATTTGCCGCCTATATTAACTTGGTTATGGATAATAGTGGGAAAATTATCAATAAAGACTTACTCGATAAACGGATTTTAATCCAAGATATCGGTGGCTTATCCACTGATATCGCTGTAATTAAGAATCGAAATGTTGATGATGATAAAGCCCAGGGCTTTAACCTAGGAGTGTCTGAATCACTAGAAGCAATTCGTGAAGAGATTCGGACGAAGCATGGCGTTGAGCTCGACAGCCGCCGCGATGTCGTGGAAATTATCACGAAGAAAAATGACCGCAACCATATTATGGTGAAAGGAAGCCGGACGAGTGTTCATGACATTACAGACCGGATTTTGCTTGACTTAGCCAAAAAGCAATACCGTTTATTACGAAATGTATGGCAGCGAAATTCCCAAACGGAAATCTGTTATTTTGTTGGCGGCGGGGCCAATGTGTTAAAAGAATATCTTAAGACACTAAATAACAATTTGGATGGCTACAACATCGATTTCTTTGAGGATGAAAAAGAAAGCATTTGGATGATGGCCAATGCGTATTACAAACTAATTATGGATTTTGTAAGAAAATCAGAGAAACAAAAAGCGGTCCCAGATAAAGCACCAGTAAAAAGTTAATAAGGTGATTCTATGAAAAAAGCTGCCGCAAATGAAATAAAGAGAGGCCAAGCGATTTCCTTTCGCGTCCCCTCTGATACCCCTGAACATATTGTAAAGCATTTGCAAAAATTAAAAGAAACCGAGCGAAGGAATTTTTCCAGTAAAATTGCTGACTTCGTGATGCAGGGTGTGAGCCATTCTTATTCAAGAGAAAAAGAAACCATAACCATTCCCCTCCCCCATAAATTGACGAAAGCCCAAAGGGACTGGTTGAAGCACGAGCACTCGGAAGCCTTGCTGGGAAGTATTCTTTTTCAGCTAATTTCGGACCCTGTGCGGGCGACGTCGTTACTGGCTTCTTTAAATAGCCAATCGCTGGATATTGAGGAAGCCCTATATCTTCAGGAAAAAATATTTCCCGAGAAACAACCAATTTCTACGTTTGAGGTTGGTGGTTTTGAAGAAACGGCGGCGGCTGTAGAAGAAGCACCCCCACCCATTGATTT
Organism: Bacillus sp. SLBN-46; assembly: GCF_031453555.1. Taxonomy (GTDB): domain Bacteria; phylum Bacillota; class Bacilli; order Bacillales; family Cytobacillaceae; genus Neobacillus. The sequence goes on from NZ_JAVIZM010000001.1 coordinate 508,433, forward strand.
GAATGATATGGATGATGATCTCAGCGATTTTGATTGGGAAAGTGCGAAATCATTAGAAGCACCACCGGTTGTTGAAGAGGAACCAGATGAAGAGGATGTTGAAGACCTGCTTGGCGGGTTTTTGGCGAATATGAATAAATGATGAAGCCAAGCGGCCAGACCTTGAACAAAGGGTCTGGCCGTTTGCATTTATTGGATTAGTGCTGTTTATTTGGCAGCCGTTGGCTTTGATGTGCCCTGCTTTGACGTTCTTTATTTTTCTCATCTTTTTGTTGTTTTTCATGTAAATCTTCAACGAATTCATGCGTACTTTTGTTATCCATCTGCAACATCCTCCTTTTGTAAACTGAACCATTGTTAGTGTGACCATATGTGGTGGAAATATGTAATCAGTCTAATTCCCTTCTTGTTTTTATATTAAGAAAAATGTTGGATTGAAATGGAGTCTGGGGTCATATGAATAAATAATAGGGATTTCCTACTGACAAGCAAATTTACTTGCCTTGAATGTTGAATAAACATTATATTCATAGTGGAAACATTCGCCAAAAATAAATCTATGAAACTATTAATAGAGGAACAGGGTGGTGGGTTGATGGAGCTGCCTGCTAATATTGTCCGCGCCGACGGCACGTTAAATGATGAATTAATCTTGAAAAAAGAACAACTCTATAAAGGGATGAATGGAAGGTTTGTAGAAAGATTTTATTTGTCTCCAACGATGAGCTATATTTTTAAACCTTTGACGAATAATGGTCAATTAGGGCAGGAGGTGTGGGTACATGAGAATGTCCTCCCCCAATTCCCTGCTATTTTTCCAAAAATTATTTCACATACTATCAGCGAGCAGCCAGAGTTAAACTGGATGATTCTTGAGGACCTTGGCGCACTCACCCATACCTTTACTGAGGAAAGTGTATTAGGTGTGATAAAGTGGGTGGCCTGGTGGCACTCTCTCTCGATTGATAACCTCGCTCATGTTCCGTCAGCAGGACTAAAGCCTCGTTTGGAAGATATCGTAACAGATGTGCTTCACATGAAGAATGAGTTCATGCAGCAATTGCCAGGCTTACAATTAGACCGTGGGTTGATCGAACAAGTGTACACCACACTCGAGACATTTGAGTTTTCAAAGAGGTTGGTTTTATCCCATGGTGATTTGCATGTAGGGAACTTTGCTGTTGTCGGTCAGCGACTGATGATTCTAGATTGGGAGCACACACACTTAAATATACCTCACTGGGATTTGTACCATGTCATTGATATGTCTCACCCACTTTTTCCGAAGAGGATTACACCTCAGTTTCGAGAGCAAATCCTTAAAGTGTATATGTCTCAAGTTGAATTTGAAATAGACGAAGAGCAATTTTTAAAGGAATATTATTTATTCTCTGCTGTATTCTCTGTTTGGATGCTTCTTCTTATTCAAAAAGATTTAAAGGCGGAGAATGCCAAGTGGCCAAGAGAACAATTGGAGCGACAATTAACAGAGACCATTTTGAGCTTGGGGCAGTGTGCTGCCGCTCTTCTCATATGCGAAAAAAGCTAACCCGTTTGTTGTGAATGGGTTAGCTTTCTTTTGGTTTTATGCTTTTTGTTCGGTTAGCTTGATGATCTCAATGACTGTTTGGGTAGCCTTGATCATGTTGTCGACGGAAATGAACTCAAATTTTCCGTGGAAGTTTTCGCCACCGGTAAAAATATTCGGTGTGGGCAGTCCCATATAGGAAAGCTGTGAGCCGTCCGTACCGCCGCGAATTGGTTTGGTGATTGGTTCGATGCCTAAGCTCACCATCGCTTCGTGGGCAATATCAACGATTTCCATGACCGGTTCAATTTTTTCCTTCATGTTGTAATATTGGTCATTCAGTTCAAGGGTAATGGTGCCCTCGCCATACTTCTCTTTCAGCTCAGTCACAATGCCTTCGAGGGTGGCCTTTCTAGCGTGGAAGGTTTCGCGATCATGATCACGGATAATATAGTTCAGCTTTGTTAGCTCAACATCGCCATTAAATGAAATCAGATGATAAAAGCCTTCATATCCTTCTGTATGCTCTGGCGCCTCCCCTGCCGGTAGCTTACTATGTAATTCCATGGCAATTTTCATGGAGTTGACCATTTTGTTTTTAGCTGATCCGGGATGAATGTTGTTTCCCTTGATGGTAATTTTTGCTCCGGCTGCATTAAAGCTTTCGTACTCTAACTCTCCTAGTGGACCGCCATCAACCGTGTAGGCATGCTTCGCATTGAACGCCGCAACGTCAAACTTATGTGGCCCCCTGCCAATTTCCTCGTCCGGTGTGAACGCAACGCGGACTGCACCGTGCTTGATTTCTGGATGGTTGATAAGGTACGCCATAGCTGTCATGATTTCGGTGATGCCCGCTTTGTTGTCCGCACCAAGAAGGGTTGTGCCATCTGTGGTGATTAATGTGTGCCCTTTATAGGTAGGCAGGCTTGGGAAATCTTTTGGTGACATGACTACATTTAGTGCTTGGTTTAGGATGATTTCACCGCCATCGTAGTTTTCAACAATCTGTGGGTTGACGTTTGTTCCAGTGAAGTCTGTGGCTGTATCGACGTGTGCAAGGAAGCCAATGGTAGGAACTGCTGGTTTCTCGGTGTTGGCGGGTAAGGTCGCCATCACGTAGGCGTTCTCGTCGATTGTTACGTCGTGCATGCCAATTGATTTTAATTCGTTGACGAGCATGTGGGCTAATGTCCACTGCCCATCTGTCGATGGACAGGTCTCGCTGCTCTCATCGGATTGTGTGTCGATTTTTACATAGGAAGTAAATCTTTCAATAAGCTCATTTTTCAATTCACTGCACTCCCCTTTTTAAGTATATTCAAGGTTATCATACCACTTTATGGGAGGGGTTACATCAAATTCAAAACAAGTGTTGAGGTCTCGACTAGGGGTTGCGATCTCTAATTGGCGGATGGCGTGCTCCAATTGGCGGATAGTGAGTTGCAATCAGCGGATAACGAGTGTCAATCAGCGCAAAGCGATCTAATTGGCGGATAGCGGATCGCAATCAGCGGATAAAGTGCTCCAATCAGCGCAATGCCATCTAAAATAGGTAACTAAGGTTTCTTAATCAGTTTACTAAGATCCGCCCTATATAAACGGTACCTATTTTTTCCTTCAGGTGTTAGATCCATACTCTGCAAAATACGTTTGGCTGTGTCAATATCATCTACCCCCAAAAACTCCCTACACTCCCGATTCGAAATCGTCCTCTTAAAAATCAAAAACCACTCCCTTAGGTTTTGCTCATGGGCCAGGTGATCGGTTGCCTCACAAAAAGGGCAATACCACGTTCGAGGCAGCTTCACCATCCCTATCCTGCCGCACCCCCCACACCTTACGCCTGGTTTAAAATCCTTAAAAGGAATCTTATATGCTTCAGAAATAGGCTTGGGGACAAATGGTTGATGGCTATGGAGAAGTTCAGTAGATAGCCAGTTAAATGTTTCGTGATCTAACTTCTTTCCATGCTGTGGAAGACTACGAATATAAGTGGGAAGCAAGTTGGGGAATAACAGCTTGGTCTTCGCTGGAGGAACCGCAATGATTTGTTTTGGATAAGCGAGGACGACCGCTCCATAAATAGGGAGACGAATATTCCTCCCCTGCAAAAACGTTCCCAATAAATCTTGATTACGCTCCAGTTGAACAACCGGGCTCTCGAAGCCATCCTTATGACCGTCCTCCCGCGTTCGAATCAACTGTGGCGGATTATCCTTGAACTCCAGCACACCGCCAATGTTCTTTACCTCTAAAACCACACCAAACCAAGGTGTCAAAGCAACAGTGTCCATTTGGAATCTTTCATCGGATGAGGGAGATAAATCGTGGAATAAGTGGTTGGCGAATGAAAAGCTGTGTCGGCGAAAAATCTCAGCAACCCGTTCCTCCCCGCCAATTCCAGCTTCTACAGATGCTTGTTTAGCTGCCAAAACTGGGAGCAATGAATGGCCGGTAGATAACCTGCTTTGAGCCGCAATCAACCCTTCTAGCGTTAATGAGTAATCTCTATTCTTCATACAAATAGTACGTCACCTCCATAAAAAATAAACCCTACCTTATGCATCGTACCACTGCCATACGCCTCATACTATGCCTATCACAATAAATACAAATTTTTGTAAAAAATTAAGGTTGACCACCATTGACCACTAGAGTCAACCGGAGTAGAATATAATTGACTCAAGTGGTCAATGGTTTACCCAAGGAGGGCGCACATATGTATTCCAAATTTCTCAACCTTGATTCAGAAAAACAAAACCGAATTATTAATGCCGCAATCAAAGAATTTGCTCAAAAGGGATATAGCAACGCCTCGACCAATGAAATCGTGAAGGAAGCAGGCATTTCAAAAGGGTTGCTGTTTCATTATTTTCAAAACAAAAAGCAGTTGTTTCTCTTTTTATTCGATTCTTGCGTGGAACTCATCACGGATGACTTTTACAAAAAAATCGATTTAACGGAAACAGACTTTTTCCAGAGAATCCGCCAGTCCGTTTTAATCAAAATGGAACTCCTGGCCCAATACCCAAACATCTTCAAATTCGTCGAAAAAGCTTATTTGGATGACTCGGCTGACATCCAAACGGAAATGCAGAAGAAAATCAGAGAACTAAATCACATCAATATCGGAAAAATTTACGAAGGCATTGACGTTTCTAAGTTTAGAGACGATATCGATATTCAAAAGATCTTTAAGATTATCACATGGACCTTTGAAAAATTAAGTGACGAGGAACTTTACAAAGCGAAGCTGTTACCTAATTATGAAATCGATTATCAAAAGGTCCAAAAAGAAGCAGAAGAATATTTTGAGATACTCATTAAGTGCTTTTATAAATAGGGGGTTGTGACGATGAATGTGATTGAAATTAATAATCTGACAAAGATGTATGGCAAATCACGAGGCATCACTGATATTAGCTTTCATGTGGAGGAAGGCGAAATCTTTGGTTTCATTGGGCCCAACGGTGCAGGAAAATCAACAACCATCCGAACACTTCTGTCGCTGATTTATCCAACCAGTGGCAGTGCGACCATCTTTGAGAAGGATTGCATTAAGTTTGCCCCGGAAATAAAACGGGAAATTGGCTACCTTCCATCAGAGGTTTTTTACTATGACAATATGAAAGTAAAAGACTTATTAAACTACTCAGCTAGTTTTTATAAAAAGGATTGCAGTAAGAGAATCAAAGAATTAGCGGAAATCATGAACTTGGATCTGAATAAAAAAATCGATGACCTTTCTTTAGGGAACAAAAAGAAGGTAGGAATTGTCCAGGGACTGCTCCATGAGCCAAAGCTTATCATCTTAGACGAACCAACGAGCGGCTTGGACCCACTAATGCAGCAAAAATTCTTTGAATTACTGGAGGAAGAAAATAAAAAGGGTGCAACGATTCTTTTTTCATCACATATCCTCAGTGAGGTTCAGAGACTGTGTAATCGAGTGGCTATAATTAAAGAAGGGAAAATCGTAACCGTCGAAAAGATTAGTACCTTAAAGGAAAATACCTACAAAAAGTTCAAAGTTGAAACAATAGACCAACAGGATCCTGCTTATTTTAATATCAGCGGCGTCAATAATTTAACCGTAAAGGACCACGTGACGAGCTTTATTTTTAAAGGGAATATTAATACCATCATGAAAAAGATAGCGGATATTGAGATTGCGAATCTTTGGATAGAAGAGCCAGATCTTGAGGAGATCTTTATGCATTACTACGAAAAGGAGGCGTAAGGAACGATGAATATCTTTTTCCATGAATTAAAAGCTTATCGGAAGTCGACGATTATTTGGACGGTATCATTAATTCTGGTTACCCTGCTGTTCATGTCCATGTTCCCTGCGTTTGCGCGTGATGCCGAGGAATTCAAAAAGCTTTTGGAAGGTTATCCTGAAGGGGTAAGGAAAGCGATCGGTTTGAATCTGGAAAATTTGTTTTCTATTCTCGGATTCTATTGTTATGCCTTATCGTTTATCACCCTTTGCGGTGCCATTCAGGCTATGAATCTCGGAACGTCTATTATCAGCAAGGAGGTACGTGAAAAAACGGCCGACTTTCTGTTAACGAAGCCAGTTACAAGGACAACAATTGTAACCTCTAAGCTGTTGGCGGCCTTCTCGTCCCTCGTCATAACAAATATAGTGTATATTGCGGCGGCGTCAATCATTGCATCGCAGGTGAAGACGGAGGATTTCAGCTTAAAACTACTAATCTTGCTGTCACTTACCGTCTTTTTTATTCAACTGATTTTTTTAGCAATTGGTATCATTGTTTCGGTTGTAGTTCCTAAGATTAAATCCGTGTTGGCGGTATCTCTTAGCACCGTGTTTGCCTTCTATTTCTTAGGCATGCTTAGTGCGACTTCAGGAGAGGAAGGAAAACGGTATCTTTCCCCCTTTAAATATTTTGACACGGCCTATATTCTGAAACATTCAGCATATGAAATATCATTTATGATCACGGGATTGATTGTGATTGTGGTGGCCATCGGAGCGAGTTATGTTGTTTATACCAAGAAGGACATCCATGCTGTTTAAGGTAAATGGAGGGGTAAACTCATGAATATTTATCGAAAAGAATTGAAATCTCACCGGAAATCGCTCATCTTTTGGTGCATTGGAGTCATCCTCATGGTGGCATCAGGTATGAACAAATACTCTAGTTTGTATTCTTCAGGGCAATCGATGAATGACCTGATGGCCGATATGCCTAAGTCAATGCAAGCCATCATGGGGGTCGGTGCCTTTGATTTATCCAAGGCGAGCGGGTATTATGGCATGCTGTTTTTATATTTGGTCTTGATGGCAACCATTCATGCTGCGATGCTTGGAGCGACTATTATTGCTAAAGAGGAACGTGATAAAACCTCGGAGTTTTTATTCGTCAAACCCGTATCGAGGGAAAAGATCATTACGGCCAAGCTGTTGGCTGCCTTCACGAATATCGTTATCTTTAATCTCGTTACGTTTGTATCATCGGTCGTTATTGTCGGGAAAGTCAGCGACGGCGAAAAGATAAACGGGCATATCGCTTTAACGATGCTCGGCATGTTTAGTTTGCAGCTGTTGTTTATGGTCATTGGCAGTGCCATTGCGGCCTTTAAAAAGAGGCAGAAAACAGCCGCATCCATGGCTACAGCCATTCTTTTGCTTACGTTTGTTCTATCGGTTGTCATTGATTTAAATGAGGATTTAGACATTCTTAAATATCTGACCCCTTTCAAATATTTTGAAGCAAAGCATATGATGGTTGGTGATGGGCTGGAGGCTGTATTTGTTGTTTTATCACTCCTTATCACTGCGGTCCTTACTTATGGTACCTTTGCTTTTTATAAAAAAAGAGATTTAAACGGGTAAAACTCCCCCCTTCCTTTTATTCATTTAACAATAGTGTTAATATAAGAAAATGAATTGGTAAAAGGAGGATAAATAGATGACACAGAATGAAAACCAAACACTACCGCCAAAAACTTGTTCCGTTGAGCGTTTAGTGACAATGGAAGAAGACGTGAAAAAGGTCTTAGCTGGTGAAAAGACAGCGACTCGCAGAAATGGAAGATACGCGGATCCAGGTGAAATTATGACACTTGAGGGCCGTCAATTTGTCGTTGATAAGGTGTACTCACAGAGTTTAGGTGAATTAACTGACGATGATGCTCGCCGCGAGGGCTTCAACAATGTGGAAGAATACAAACAATCCATCCTAAGCATCCATCCAGGAATGCCATGGCTGCCGCAAATGCGCGTATGGGTACATGAATTCAGCCCTGTTCAGGATTAATAATTGTAATTTGAGGCTGGCCTTAGGGCCGGCTTCTTTTTTATCCCCGATATTTTGAAAGTCTAATTAATTGTTTAATAAAGGAAAACAAAACTATAATAGCATTATTAAAGTTGGCTGACAGGTTGGGGTGGAATTATGAAGTTTCTGTCAAAATACACAAAGAAGTACTGGAAAACCTTTTGCTTAGCAGTTTTATTTCTCACCTTTGAGGCAATCAGCGACCTGCTGCAGCCCACGATTATGGCAAAAATCATTGATGAAGGAGTAGCGAATAGAGACATTCATTATGTATTAAAAATGGGCGGACTGATGCTGTTGATCACAGCCTTTGGTGCAGTAAGTGCATCAACAAGGAGTGTCTTAGCGAGCATTGTTTCACAAAGCTTTGGAACAGAATTAAGGTCCGATTTATTTAAAAAAATTCAATCCCTTTCGTTTAAAAACCTCGATAAGTTTGACCGCGCGTCCTTAATTACTCGTCTGACAAACGATGTGACACAAGTGCAGGTATTCGGTAATGGATTGATGCGGATTTTTGTAAAAGCCCCGCTTTTAGCGATTGGCGGCTTAATAATGGCGACGCGGTTGAATTTGCATTTATCGGTTGTGTTAGCTGTGGTAGTGCCTATTGTAGCGCTATTAATTATTTTTAACTTAAAATTAGGATTCCCCCTATTTTCCAAGGTACAAATGGCATTGGATCGGGTGAATTCTGTAATGAGGGAATATTTATCAGGGGTTCGTGTGGTAAAGGCCTTTAATCGTTTTGATGTGGAAATTGGTAAATTCAGCAAGGCAAATGATCATTTTAAGGATCAATCTGTCACAGCTAGCCGCCTCATGGCCACCTTTAGCCCAGCGATCATGCTGACAGTCAATCTGGGGATTGTTGTCGTCCTTTGGATTGGTGGGTTAGGCGTGGATTCCGGTGGGATCCAGGTTGGCCATATTATTGCTTTTACCAACTATATGACTCAAATCTTATTTTCCTTGATGATGATTTCTATGGTATTCAATATGTTTGTCCGGGCAAAGGCCTCAGCAGGGAGAATCGATGATGTATTTTTACTAGAAGATTCCTTTACCTGGGATCAGGAGGACCTTCATAGTCAAACGGAAAAAGGAAGAATTGATTTTGAAGATGTTACCTTTGCCTACGAAGGAACAACAGGTGAACCCATTCTAAAACATATTAATCTCACCATACGTTCTGGAGAAACGGTTGGAATCATTGGTTCAACTGGTTCAGGGAAAAGTACCCTGGTCAACCTGATTCCCCGCTTTTACGACGTCAACAGTGGGACGATAAAAGTAGATGGTGAAAATATTCAACGAGTAAATCCCAAGAAGCTGAGAGAGAAAATTGCGATTGTCCCGCAGAAAAACATCTTATTCTCGGGAAGTGTGGCGGAAAATCTCCGCTGGGGAAAAGAGGATGCAACCGAGGAAGAAATGGTAACTGCAGCATCAATGGCCGGAGCGCACGACTTTATCAATGCTTCACCTGAAGGCTATCACACAAGAATTGGCCAAGGCGGGGTTAATTTTTCAGGAGGGCAGAAACAGCGGATTTCGATTGCCAGAGCGTTAATAAAAAGACCGGAGATTTTAATCCTTGATGATAGTACAAGTGCCGTGGACGTGGCAACTGAGGCGAAAATCAAAACAGCCTTAAAAAAGTATGCCAAAGGGCTTACCTGTTTACTAATTGCCCAGCGGATTACCTCTATCATGGATGCCGATAAAATCGTTGTTCTTGATCACGGAGAACTAGTTGGGGTTGGCACCCATCAGGAGCTAATTGAGACGTGTAAAGTGTATCAAGAAATCTACCAATCTCAAATCGGCAAGGAGGGGTTGTAAGATGTCACAAGGAAATGTACAGACTGGGAACACCGCCCCTACCCCGCCGCCGATTAGACCTGTTGGCGTGGGTGGCGGCCACCGCCGCGGTCCCGTGGTGAAACCTAAAAATTTTAAAGGGACATTAAAGCGACTTTGGCATTACTTTGGAAATGAAAAGAAGATGCTGACCCTTATTTTTGCCTTTATTTTAATCGACTCTGTTCTAATGCTACTTGCTCCGTTCCTTATTGGAAAATCGGTAGATGCAATGACCCTAAAATCCGGGAAAGTGGATTTTAATCTGTTAGAAGTAATGATTATCGTCCTCACCTGTGCGTATGTGGCGGATGCCATTCTTACTTTTTTACAAGGATGGCTCATGGCTGGCGTGGCTCAGCGAGTGGTGAAACGTTTGCGAGAGGCTTTGTTTCAAAAGCTGCAGAAGCTCCCCGTTTCCTTTTTTGATTCAAGGACACATGGAGAACTCATGAGCAGACTTTCCAATGACATCGATAATGTGAGTAATACGATCTCCCAATCGACCACACAGCTTATGTCGGGGCTGATGATTATTAGCGGTTCACTCATCATGATGCTAATTTTAAGTCCATTGTTAACGGTAGCTAGTTTATTAACAGTACCGCTTGTTTTTTTACTAACAAGGACGATTGCCAAACGAACAAGCGTGTTATTTAAGAATCAACAAATTCAGTTAGGTACATTAAATGGACACATCGAGGAGACCATTTCTGGAATTGAAGTGGTTAAAGCCTTTAATCACGAGGAGAAGGTTATTGAGGAGTTTGATGTGGTCAATGAAAAGCTCCGTACGGTGGGCTTAAAGGCGCAAATCTGGTCGGGCTTCCTGATGCCAATAATGAACGTCATCAACAACCTTGGTTTTGCCATTGTAGCTGTTATTGGCGGCGTCCTAGCGGTTAAAAGCTTAATTACGGTTGGTGCGATTGCCAGCTTTATTACCTATTCCCGACAATTTGTTAGACCGTTAAATGATTTGGCTAACATCTTTAATATTTTGCAATCTGGTGTGGCTGGAGCTGAACGAGTGTTTGAAGTCATGGATGAGCAGGAGGAGCCTGCGGACCTTCCATCGGCTGTCCCCTTGGAAAATCCAAAAGGCCATGTTGTATTTGAAAATGTCAGCTTTGGTTATCGGTCTGATGTGCCAATTTTAAAAAATGTTAGTTTTGAATCCCATATTGGAAGTAGTACAGCCTTAGTTGGGCCAACAGGAGCTGGTAAAACAACAATTGTGAATCTGCTGACTCGATTTTATGATGTGACGAGTGGGAGAATTCTCCTTGATGGCCGGGATATTCGTGAATATACAAGAGATAGTCTGAGGAAATGCTTTGGATTTGTGCTTCAGGATACGTATTTGTTTTCAGGTACGATCAAAGACAACATTAAATATGGGAAGCCGGATGCTACTGATGAAGAAGTAGAGCAAGCGGCAAGAATGGCTAATGCGGCGGGCTTTATTAAGCGATTGCCACAGCAGTATGAGACGGCTCTATCAGAAAATGGAGGTAATTTAAGTCAGGGGCAACGGCAGTTATTGGCAATTGCGAGGGTGATTTTAGCCAAACCGTCCTTACTGATCTTAGATGAAGCCACAAGCAGTATTGATACGAGAACTGAGCTTCATATACAAGCGGCCTTGCTCTCCTTGATGGAGAACCGAACCAGCTTTATCATTGCCCACCGCTTAAATACCATTCGTGACGCGGATACCATCATGGTCATTGATCATGGGGAGATTATTGAAAAAGGCAGCCATGATGAATTAATGAAAGCTAAGGGCCGATACCATCAAATGTTTTATAATCAATTTAAAAATGTAGAAGGTGCACTTGATTAAAAAATGGAAAGAAAATCTTGTAGTTTTTTGGCTTTTTATGTAAAATAAGAATAATGCTATTCTAATAAATTGGTATTCTTGCTAATTAATAGAAAAGTACGAACCATACATATAGGAGGATTACTGTGAAAAAGATTATTGCATTTACAAGTCTAGTATTCATGTTTCTTTTAGCTGTGCTGCCAACAAGTGTGTCACATGCAGCGGCAGCTACTAAAGCTGAGCTTTCAGGCGTTTCTCTTTTTACTGATAGCGGTGAAGTTAAAGCTGAAAAGAAGGGTAACAACTTCGTTTTCAACTTTGTAGGAAAAAGCGGAAAAGCTAAAGTTCAAAAAGTTGAGTTTTATTCTACAACAGCTGCTAAAACAGTATCTTTATTCTCGGATTCTGATGATGATTCAGATTTACAATTTGTAGACGGGAAAGCTGTTTTAGATGTTACGAAGTACAAAGGTTGGTTAACTCGTGGTAACGACGACGATGGTCTTTACGATGGTGGGGATTATTTATTCACTGTCCAAGACATTAAAGATTGGGCTTCTGACGATCAACCAATGCAAGGTTTCTTAAACGATGAGCTTGGAAACCAAACTACCTTTAATGTTGTATTTAATACAACTGAATGGGTAAAGAAAAACGGTCAATGGGTTTTCGTTGGTACCGACAGTGACTCTCCTACTGCTTATGCAACAGGTTGGGCTGAAGACAATGGAACATGGTACTACCTTGGAACAAATGGCGTTATGAAAACTGGCTGGGTAATGACAGGCGGCAAATGGTACTTCTTAAATCCAAGTGGTGCAATGGCAGAATCAAGCTGGGTAAAATCAGGTGGTAAATGGTACTACTTAAACCAAACCGGTGCAATGGCAACAGGCTGGGCTCAGGATAAGGGTACTTGGTATTTCCTTGACAGCAAAGGTGTAATGAAAACTGGTTGGGTAAAATCAGGCGGTAAATGGTATTTCTTAAAGGCTAGTGGTGCAATGGCAACAGGCTGGGTGAATGTATCTAATAAGTGGTACTATTTATATAGCGATGGTCATATGGCTGCAAATACAAAGATTGGTTCTTACAAAGTTGGTAAGGATGGAGCTTGGATTCATTAATAAAAGACGTGAGAGTATCCTTTTTTATAGGTACTCTCTTTTTTTTGGACAAATTTGTTAAAATGTAATAAATGTGTTAAATACGTAATGTAATAGTATGCTATTATGTAAAATGGATATAATTGTAGGTGAATATATTTCTATAATTATTGAATATTTTTGTAACGAGACAAGGAGTCAAAATAATGATTAAAAAGCTTGCAGCAGCATGGATTGGCTTTATCGCCTTAGCTTTATTTCAAATCCCCGCAGAAGCCAATGAGTTAACACCGAGCAATTCAACTCCAAACTTACAAATTCCTATTATGAGCGATGTTCATATCAATGAGAGCATTGAAAACCGACAAATGAGATTTCAAACTGCTTTACAGGAATTCAAATCGCTTGCTCCCAATTATCAAGCACTAGCTATTGTTGGTGACTTAACGGACCAAGGACTTGATAGACAGTATGAGAAATTTAATCAGATACTAAGTCAATACGCCAATCAAGATGCTGAACGAGTTCTAGTAATGGGTAATCATGAATTCTATGAGGGCATTTATTGGCCCAAGCCTTACTTTACAGATGAGATGTTTATTGATCGGTTTATAACCAACACAGGTATGCCTGGCCTCTACTATGATAAATGGATTGAAGGAGTAAATTCTAAAAAATATCACTTTATTGTTTTAGGTAGCGAAGAATCAAAAGTCACCAATCCTAACAATCATGATGATGCTGTTTTATCTGATGAGCAGTATCAGTGGTTAGAAAATACATTAAGTGTGGAAACGGATCCAAAAAAGCCTATCTTCGTTTTTCTTCATCAGCCGATTGATGACACGGTGTATGGAAGTGAAGAGTGGGGCGGTAATTTAAGGGATGGAAGATTAAAAGGAATCCTACAGAAATATCCGCAGGCAATATTATTCACAGGACATTTACACTATCTATTAAATCATCCACGTTCCGTTTATCAGGATGGCTTTACCATGGCTGATACAGGATCTTTAGCCTATACTCTTTACGAAAATGGTAATGCACCAGCAGAATTTTCACAGGGATTATTGGTAAATGTGTATGATAATAAGGTAGAAATAAAAGCAAGGGAATTTAGCAATCATACATGGATTAATCAGACTACAATTAAGTTACCTTATACAAAAACGGTGGATGATACAGAATTTCCTTACTTTAATCATTCTGATACAGGATCAGTTAATAAGGTTACAGCAACAACAGCAACCGTCTCATGGCCTGCTGCTAAAGACAATACACAGGTAGATAAATATATCATCAAACTTAACGGGGAAGCAGTACAAACTCAGTATTCAAAGTTTTGGGAAGATCAAAGCGACCAAGTATACACCACTACAATAACTAATTTAGCAGGAAATACAGAATATACATTAGAGGTTTCAGCTGTTGATGCATGGAATAATGTATCACTCAATCCTTTAAAAATTAGCTTAAAAACAGACAAGTACAATGGCTGGGTCAAAGAAGGAAATAATACTTATTATTATAACTACCAAACTGGACAAAAGGTGACAGGCTGGCTAAAGGTTCAGGATAAATGGTATTACTTTAATCCTGTCGGTGTCATGCAGAAGGGTTGGATTAATGATCTGAATAAGTGGTATTACCTTAATGATAGTGGGGCAATGGTAACAGGATGGCTGACGGAAAAAGGTATAGAGTATTATCTCAATAATGATGGCAGCCTTAAGACAGGTTGGTTATGTCTCCAAAACAAATGGTATTACCTTTCATCTAGCGGTGCAAAACAAGTAGGCTGGATAAGGGATGTAGGCTACTGGTATTATCTTGACCAAACAGGTGTGATGAAAATAGGTTGGGTATTAGATAAGGAAAATTGGTACTACTTGAAAAGCAGTGGAGTCATGCAAGTAGGATGGTTATTCTTTAATGGAAGCTGGTACTATTTAGATACTAATGGATTAATGAAAACTGGCTGGGTTTATATTGGAAATAAATGGTATTACCTTTATGATGATGGAAAACTGGCTGTGAATACTCAAATAGGGACTTACAAATTAGGTAAAGACGGAGCTTGGATCCACTAATTTACTTTAGTAAGAGAGAGTGCTTTTTGCATTCTCTCTTATTTTTTGTAGAGAATTGTTCCCTTTTGTATGTTTATTGGTGACAAGTGTAAAGACAGCTGTTAGAATACAGTTGATTACTAGATTACATTTTATACCTAAAGAAATGAGATTTGGGTAATAATGTAAGTGCAGGCATTAACATAGGGGGAACAATATGAAAAACAAAAAAGAAATATCAGAAAGAAAGCTGCTCGGCATCGCCGGGATGGGCTGGATGTTTGATGCAATGGATGTTGGAATGCTTTCCTTCATTATTGCTGCCTTAAAGGTGGAATGGGAGTTAACGCCTGAACAAATGGGCTGGATTGGCAGTATTAACTCGATTGGTATGGCTGTTGGGGCGCTTATCTTTGGCTTAATGGCTGACCGAATTGGAAGGAAAAATGTTTTTATTATTACCTTATTGTTATTTTCAGTCGGTAGTGGAGCATCCGCATTTGCTTCCACATTAGCTGTCTTTTTAGTGTTTAGGTTTATAATTGGTGCGGGTTTAGGCGGGGAGCTTCCTGTAGCCTCTACACTTGTATCAGAAAGTGTCTCAGCTGATAAGCGTGGCAGAATTGTTGTGCTGTTGGAAAGCTTCTGGGCAGGCGGATGGTTAATTGCAGCCATCATATCGTATTTCGTGATTCCAAAGTTTGGCTGGCAGGTAGCTTTATTTATCAGTGCCCTTCCTGCTTTCTATGCACTTTATTTGCGAATGGGTCTCCCTGATTCACCTCGCTTTGAGGCGATTAAGAAAAAGGAAAAAATCTCTGCATGGGAAAGCTTCGCAAAGCTTTGGTCTAAAGAACATAGCCGTCAAACGGCCATGTTATGGATTGTTTGGTTTTGTGTAGTCTTCTCTTACTATGGAATGTTTCTATGGCTGCCAAGTGTTATGGTCATGAAAGGATTTAGCTTAATCAAAAGCTTTGAATATGTGCTGATCATGACAATTGCCCAATTACCAGGTTATTTTACAGCAGCATGGTTTATAGAAAAATTTGGACGTAAGTTTGTATTAGTTGTTTATTTAATTGGAACGGCCATTAGTGCGTACTTCTTTGGAACGGCTGAATCGACGGCACTTCTAATGACAGCAGGCATTCTGTTATCCTTCTTTAACCTCGGGGCTTGGGGTGGTCTGTATGCGTATTCTCCTGAACAATACCCAACGGTTATTCGTGGGACTGGAACTGGAATGGCAGCTTCTTTTGGCCGAATTGGCGGTGTTTTAGGGCCACTGTTAGTAGGTAATCTTGTTGCACAGAATGTATCAATTTCGTCGATCTTTACAATCTTCTGTATATCGATCCTTATTGGTGCATTGGCTGTATTCGTTTTGGGAAAGGAAACAAAAAGAAAAGAATTAGTATAATAATTTTCAGAAAGAGATTCCGTTTCAGGAATCTCTTTTTCACATTAGCAGAGGAAAGAATCATATTTAGACAAAATAATTCATTTGCCGCGTTACTTTCAACTTGAAAGTAATTTTCTATTCACTTTACTGAAATAAAGCCTTTAACGTTAGTGGAAGTCTAGTTTTCATTATTTTCTAAATTATTTTAAAATAATGGACTTTTCTACTAGACGAACCTCTGAATATTATGTACAATGTTTTCAGAATATTATCTTTATTGCAAACAGTAACACAACTATCTTGGGAAAATTTTTTATAAAAACAGGGGGTAAAGCCATGAGAAAGAAAAAATTAGCTGGTGTTTTTATGTCATTTATGGTAGCAGCAGGCGTAATGGCAGGATGTAACTCGACTACAAGTGGTGATGGTGGAGGAGATACAATTAAAATTGGAGCCAACCTTGAGCTCTCAGGCGGAGTAGCTTCTTACGGTCAATCAGAAAAAGAAGGTATCGATCTTGCGATTGAAGAAATCAATAAAAAAGGCATTGATGGTAAGAAACTAAAACTTGTTACGTTTGACAATAAGTCAGAAGCATCAGAAGCGACAAGTGGTGCGCTTAAATTGGCCACACAAGACAAGGTGGCAGCGATCATCGGTGCGGCAACAAGTACAAATACGCTTGCACAGGTACAAATTGCGCAGGACAATAAGATTCCATTAATTACTCCAACAGGTACAAACCCTACGATTACAAATAAAGATGGAAAAGTAAGTGACTTTGTTTTCCGTACATGCTTTATCGACCCATTCCAAGGTACGGTTGCAGCGAACTTTGCAGCAAAAGAATTAAAGGTCAAGAATGCGGCGATCCTTATTGACAGCTCAAGTGACTATGCAAAAGGACTTGCAGATGCGTTCAAGAAGGCATTTAAGGCAAACGGTGGGAAAATTGTAAAAGAAGAAGCATACGTGGCAAAGGATACAGATTTCCACGCTACTTTAACAAATATCAAAGCGGCGAATCCAGAATATGTATTCATTCCTGGATACTATGAAGAAGTGGGCCTAATCATTAAGCAAGCTCGTGAAATTGGCCTAAATGTACCACTTATGGGTGGCGACGGCTGGGATTCTCCTACTCTAGTAAAAATTGCTGGCGGAGCGGATCCATTAAAGAATACGTTTATTACAAACCACTATTCATCAGGTGATAGTGACAAGAAAGTACAAGACTTTGTTTCTGCATTCAAAGCGAAATATGATGGTAAATCACCGGATGCCTTCAACGCATTAGGCTATGATACTGTGTACTTTATTGCTGACGCGATTAAGCGTGCAGGAAGCAGTGATTCTAAGAAAATTCAGAAGGCACTTGCTGAAACAGATGGACTTGAGCTTGTATCAGGAAAGATGAAGCTTGATAAAAATCACGATCCAATCAAAGCAGCCGTTATTCTTGAATACGTAAACGGTGAACAACAATTTAAAGTGAAAGTAAATCCTTAATCCAATTTTATAATGGGCAAATGAATAGGGAGAATGGATGTCTCCCTATTCCCATTTTAAGAGCAAGTTGAAGTCCTTTTAAGGGAGTGTTTGGACATGGAACAGTTTATACAACAATTAGTCAATGGAATTTCCTTAGGGAGCATTTATGCATTAATCGCCCTTGGATACACAATGGTATATGGTATCGTCAAACTGATTAACTTTGCCCATGGGGACGTCTTCATGGTCGGTGCATTTATAGGCTTTTATTCTATTACTATTTTAGATTTAGGATTTTTCCCTGCTTTAGTTATTTCCATGGTAGCATGTGCGATCTTTGGGGTACTGATTGAACGGATTGCGTACAAACCATTAAGAAACGCGACAAGGATTGCGGCTTTGATTACCGCCATTGGAGTGTCCTTGTTTATCGAATATGGAACGATTTATGCACGTGGTGCACAGCCAGAAGCATATCCAAGTAATTTGGTCCCAATCAAGAGCTTAGATGTGTTTGGTGTAAAAATTAGTGGACAATCCATCCTTATTCTAGGAACATCCATAATCTTAATGATTCTTCTGCAATTCATTGTTCATAAAACGAAAATTGGAAAAGCGATGAGGGCTGTTTCTCATGATATGGATGCAGCAAGATTGATGGGGATTAACGTAAATAACACCATTTCTGCTACCTTCGCTATCGGTTCTGCTCTAGCAGGTGCAGCTGGGGTTATTTTTGGAATGTACTATACAAAGATTGAACCGCTGATGGGGATTATCCCAGGACTGAAAGCTTTCGTTGCTGCTGTTTTAGGGGGAATCGGAATTATTCCTGGAGCGATGGCAGGCGGGTTAGTTTTAGGTACAATTGAAGCATTTGTTAGTGCCGCAGGCTATTCTTTATGGCGTGATGGAGTTGCATTCATTGTCCTAATCTTAATCTTAATCTTCAAACCAGCAGGTTTATTTGGTAAAAATGTCAGGGAAAAGGTATAGGGGGTGGCTTAAGCGATGTCAATTTTTAAACAAGCAAAGTTTTTTTGGACCTCAATCGTTTTAGCCGTTATTTTTTCAGTCATTGTGCAATTTTTGATAGTGGGTGGAACACTGAATCAATTCTATGTGAATACGCTCTTTTTCATGGGCATTAACATTATATTAGCGGTCAGCCTTCACTTAATTATTGGAATTACGGGGCAGTTTTCCATTGGACATGCTGGGTTTCTCGCGGTGGGTGCCTATGCGTCTGCCATTATGACAATGAAATTGAGCTTGCCGTTTCCAGTCGCATTAATAACCGGTGGACTAGCGGCAGCGGTAGCTGGCCTAATCATTGGGATTCCTACCCTAAGGTTAAGAGGAGATTATCTAGCCATTGCTACACTTGGTTTTGGCGAAATCGTTCGAATTGTATTTTTAAATATTGATTATGTAGGCGGCGCCAGCGGGATGACCGTATCTCATTTAACCACATGGCCGTGGTTGATTGGCTGTGTTGTATTTACGATTATTGTCATTGCCAACTTCACCAACTCAACACACGGAAGGGCCTGTATCTCCATTAGAGAAAATGAAATTGCTGCCGATGCAATGGGGATTAATACTACCTATTATAAAGTAGCTGCCTTTGCGCTTGGGGCCTTTTTCGCGGGAATTGCTGGTGCATTATTTGCTCACAATTTTTATATTATCCAACCAACCAACTTTGGATTCTTAAAGTCTTTTGATATTTTAATTTTCGTTGTACTTGGTGGTTTGGGCAGTATGTCTGGGGCTGTCATTGCTACCGTCCTGTTGACTATTATCTCTACCTATCTTCAAAGCTATCCAGAGGTACGGATGGTCATCTATAGCTTAGTCTTAATCGTAATGATGCTTTACCGTCCACAAGGATTAATGGGCACAAAGGAGATTACTTCATTCTTTAAATCTAGTAAATCCGCTAAAGGAGGAGTACAGCATGGCAGCAAAAACACAGTTGCTTAAGGTTGAAAATGCAGGAATCCGATTTGGCGGGTTGAAGGCAGTGTCTGATGTAAATCTGGAATTAAAGCAGGGTGAACTTGTCGGTTTAATAGGACCAAACGGTGCCGGAAAAACAACCTTCTTTAACCTGCTAACTGGTGTGTATGTTCCGACTGAAGGAAGCATTTCATTAGAGGGAGAAAAATTGAACGGTCTAGCTCCTTATCGTATTACGAAAAAGGGAATCAGCCGTACCTTCCAGAATATCCGGTTGTTTAGTGAATTATCCGTACTTGATAATGTAAAGGTTGCTTATCATTCTCAGTCTAAGCATTCCATTTTTAGCTCCATTCTTCGCCTCCCTTCCCACTTTTCTGGTGAGAAGGAGATGGAAGAAAAGGCGATTGAATTTTTAAAAATCTTTAAGCTTGACGATGTATTACATGAGAAAGCAAAGAACTTACCATATGGACAGCAGCGCCGTCTTGAAATTGCTAGAGCACTGGCTGCGAATCCAAAGTTATTGCTCTTGGATGAACCGGCAGCTGGTATGAACCCGCAGGAAACGGAAGAATTGATGAATTTAATCGCTCTTATTCGCGAGAAATTTTCATTAACCATTCTATTAATTGAACATGACATGCTCCTAGTGATGGGAGTTTGTGAGCGAATCTATGTCCTTGACCATGGTCAATTGATTGCTGAGGGCACCCCAGAACAGATCAGAAATAATCCAAAAGTCATCGAAGCGTATCTTGGCGAGGAGGTCTCTTAATATGCTAAAAATAAAGGATATGAATGTCTATTACGGAAATATTCATGCATTGAAGGGAGTTTCCCTCGAGATCAATCAAGGAGAAATTGTCACACTGATTGGGGCAAATGGTGCGGGTAAAAGTACGCTTTTAAAAACGATTTCTGGGCTCCTGAAGCCAAAAAACGGAGAAATCGTGTTTGAAAATGAACACGTAGCGGGGAAGGTTGCCCAATCCATCGTTAAGAGAGGAATTTCTCAGGTTCCTGAAGGGCGTCGAGTATTTCAAAATATGTCCGTTGAGGAAAATTTGGAATTAGGTGCCTATTTACGAAAAGACAAAAAAGGCATTCGTGAGGATTTTGAAAAAGTCTATCAGCTTTTCCCACGATTGGAAGAGCGCCGAAAGCAGCAATCGGGTACACTTTCAGGTGGAGAGCAGCAAATGCTTGCGATGGGTCGTGCATTAATGGCTAGGCCGCGCCTTTTGCTATTAGATGAGCCATCCATGGGTCTTGCCCCATTGTTGGTAAAAACCATCTTTAATATCATTGAGGAAATCAATCAGCAAGGAACGACCGTATTATTAGTTGAGCAAAATGCGAATATGGCATTATCCATTGCTGACCGTGCCTATGTCATCGAGACAGGAAAAATAGTGGCTGCAGGTACCGCTGAAGAACTGAGCCTATCAGACCAAATAAGAGCTGCCTACCTTGGTGGACACTAAAAAAAGGGGATATAATCCCCTTTTTTTCATTCTATAGCTTTAATTTCTGCCGCTCCGTTTCAAGCTTAAATTGAGACCTTTGTTTCGGACTAACCTTATTGCGTATGATATTGCAGTAATCTTGATAAAGTTGCTCTAATCCCACTAAAGCAAGTGAAAAGAAATTGGCATAATTCTTTTGAACCTCCCACTTTAGCTCATTCTTTCCGCAAATACTGTATTTATTTAACTCTTCAATCTCCTTTTGAATTTTAACCAATTCTGCTGCCTGATCTCCCTTAGGAAGGGCCAACACATGGTCGATTTTTTCTATATAGGCCATTGATTTCTCAATTTTCCCTTTGATTTCTTGATATCCCTCTTGATCAATTAGATTATATTGTAGCTTGAACTCATTTAATTTATTAGCAGATTCATAGGTGGCATTCACGATATCATCCCTGGTCATATCTTTTGTTTCATAGCTAAGCATATGCTTCCAGGAAGGCTGAGTAATCGCTGTGCGGTGATCTTCAAGGGTGTGGCAGAATTTTTTATAGCCATGAAGCTCTGGATGTTCAAAAGCAGGGCTTGCAGGATCTAGGAATGGAGCAAGCGGCGCCACAAAGTAATAGACTCTTGGGTCCTGATGGCAGGCCAGATGAATCGTTTCACAGAAATCGATGTTTTCGATGGTACTTTGGTAGGTCTGTCCAGGGATCCCCACCATGAAGAACAAATCGATTTTTTTACAGCCATTCTTTAGAGCAAAGTTAAGGGTGTCTATGACCTTTTGATTGGTACAGCTGAACTTCCCATTGTAACGTCTAATTTTCTCATCATGTGTCTCAAGGGTGATTTCAATACTATAATTAGGCACACTTTCATTCATTTGCTTGAAAAATTCTTCGTCGGCATACTGGAACAGTTCAAAGACGATTTCATTTTTTAGGTTGATTTTTTTAAGGTGGCTAAAGAACTCATTTACATATTCACGACCACCCTGCCGAAGGTCATGAAGAATGAAAATGGGTGCCCGGCTAAACCGCGAAATAAATTGAATGTCCTCCACCAGCTTTTTCGGTGATCGTAGGGCTAGTGAATTGCGGTTACAGTTTTGATCATAAGCCTCTCTTGATCCTCCGCAAATCAAACAGTTTTGTGTACATCCTCTTGCCGTTAACAGCGCTGTGTTAGGATACTGAAGCCAGCCGTTATAAGGAAGCGGATCAAGGAAATTTCGGTATTTGAAAACGGAACGAATGGTGTAGCGATAGCCAGGAACGTCTATATCATCTAAATCCTTTGGTACATACGTAATTGGATTGTAGCCGTACTCGCTGCCTTTTTTCCAGGTTAAATTGGGTATGTCAGCATAGTGAGTGTTCCCTGCCTCAATTTTGTTCATCAGGAGAAGCATCAGCTTTTCGGTAGAGTCGCCACGCATAACAAAGTCGATAAATGGATAGTCAATTAACTCTTTATGATAATAGGTGGCTGATAACCCTCCAAAAATGATGGGTGTTTGGGGATGAAGGGTTTTTACTATTTTGGCAAGTTCAATACTGCCATGTGCATGCGGGAGCCAATGAAGGTCAATTCCGAATGCTTTTGTTTGGATTTTGCTTAATTTTGCTTCGACATCAAATGATGAATTCATCAGCATCCGATTGGCAATATTGATGATCTTTACTCGCAGGCCATATCTCTCAAGGTAATCCGCAATACTTGTCAGTCCAATGGGATACATTTCAAAGACTGGTGATGACGGAACAACATCACTTATTGGGCCTGCAAGCAAAGCATTTTTCCTAAAGTCGTACACACTGGGTGCGTGCAGGAGAACTAAATCATATTTCATAATTTCACCTCTTAAATTAGATTGTTGATTTGTGAAGATTTTCACAATGGAGTATAAGGTATGTGTTCATAATTTTAGTTTACTATAATCATGGGTTGATAGAGTGACAAACGGGTGACAATATTTGGGTGATTTTGTGGATAAAACCAGCTGAATTTAGGACCCTAACCATAGACTTGTACTCATTAATACAAAGGTAGTAGAGAAGAATAATCCTTTTAGCAAATACAAAAAGAAGGCGAATTGTGCCATAATCATTTTACAAGCCGGAAATGGTTTGGCCCAGTATCGGTCAGTGTGTTTCATTGGACCGGTCTGGGTTTTTCGGTGTCCTATTGGGAAATGTTCGATTGATGTATATTATCATGGGTCCTCTTTTATTGTGTTTATAGAATATATCCATTAAACTAACAGTAATTAACAGAAAATTTAGATATCAAATTGTGAGCGGATGAAGGAGAGATATGAATGAATAGTTCGTCCAATTCGCAAAAAAAGGAACGGTTATCAAGCAACTTTTTACTGTGTGTCTCCCTTATTGGCATTTGGATCTTTATCCAATTTGGACTAGTAAAAATAACGGCACCCAATGAAATAATGATTCTTGCTTTATTAGTTGTTTTTCTACTGATTGTCGAGCTATTTCCATTGCCAGTTTGGAAAGGCACCGTTACGATTTCCTTTCCACTCGTGTATGCCATTTATGTAATGGATGGCCTTTCATATACAATCCTATCCTATGGATGTATCGTGGCTATGATTAATCTCTACAAAAGAAGGCCGCTCAGGATTGTGGTTTTTAATCCTGCCCTGCTACTTATCAGTTTTTATATTGCACACGTTATCAGTCAATGGTTCTTATCCTTTTTAACAATTGAGCTTCAGTCAAGATTCCTGCAAGGAGTTCTTCACTTTAGCTTGCTCATCCTCCCTTTTTATCTTGTTAATAATTTAATTGTTGATGTGCTGCTTACGATTAGACCACAAACCTATAACTTCCGTATATGGAAGCGAAAAACACTGCAGGAATTAAATAGTTTCCTACTTTCATATGGATACCTGGTCCTTTTTTATTTTCTTGGAAATCAAAACAGAGGAGAAATTGATGTCTTTTCGTTCTTTTTCTTTTTTGCTCCATTAGTGTGTTTTGCGCTTTTAAGTTCCATTATTGCCAATTTAAAAAAGGAGAAATCAAAATTAAAGGCACTATTTAGTATCTCTTCTGAACTTAATAAAAAAATTGCAGCACCTGATTGGTTATCTTTTTTAGCCAATAATCTTCAGGAATTTATAGATGTGGATGCCTGGATTTTATGGAAAAGAGAAAAAAAGGGTTGGAATCTAAGGTTTGCCTCAGGATTAGTTATGGATGAAATTATTTTATCAGATGAAACGGCTCAGGCGTTTGATAAAACCAGGCAGTTGGTCGTTTATCATCATACGAAAAAGGATGCGGGGCCCGCGGGCAAAATATTTTCAGAAGAAGTGGGGTCGTTATTATATGCCCCATTAGTGCTTGAAAATGAGCTGGTTGGTATGTTTGTCTTTGGAAGGGTTCGGTCAAAAAGCTTTACGGAAGAAGATATGCAGTCAGCTGCTACCCTTGCCAATCAGTTAGCCGTCTTAATTAAGACGAAATGGCTGTTTGCTGAACAGGAAAAAAGGCTGATTTTAGAAGAAAGAAATCGAATTGCGCGTGATATTCATGATGGGGTGGCTCAATCATTAGCAGGAGCCATCATGAATTTGGAGACAGCCACTCGGAAATTCAACAAAATGCCAGATGATTCGTTCCGACTAATGGTAGAAAGCACGGAAAAGCTGAGGAGAAGCTTAAAGGAAGTCAGGGAATCGATCTATGCTCTTCGCCCTTACCCAACGGAACGCGTGGGGCTGCTGTCGGCGATTGCCTCAAAAATTAGTGCGATTCAACGAGATACAAACATGGACATATCGTTTGATACCCGCGGCACTGAGTTTCAGTTAAGCCCTATGGTGGAAAAGATTATATTCGATATCTGTAATGAGAGTATGCAGAATGCCCTTAAGCATGCAGAGGCAACGAAGATTGACATCTTATTAAGCTATCAAAAGGAGCATGTTCTCTTAAAAATTAAGGATAATGGGAAGGGATTTTCATTATTCCAGGCGATGATTAAAGCAAGGCAGCACCCCCATTTTGGAATTCTGCATATGAATGAGGCGGCCGAGAAAATCCAAGCCTCGCTTCAAGTAGACAGTAGAGAAGGAGCAGGAACGGAGATTATGTTAACCGTACCGAGAATGGGAATTGAAGGGAGTGACTTACGTGATCAAGCTTATGCTAGTCGATGATCATGCGGTATTGCGAGATGGTCTCAAAAACATAGTAGGGATGGAAGCCGATATTGAAGTAGTGGCAGAAGCGGTAAATGGGAATGATGCGATTGCGAAGGTGGATGAGATTTTACCGGATGTCATTCTAATGGATATTAATATTCCTGAAAAAAATGGCATAGAAGCAACAAGTGTGATAAAAGAGCGTTATCCGGCTGTTAAAATTCTCATTTTGACCATGCATGATCATGATGAGTTCTTTATGTCAGCCATCCGCGAAGGAGCGGATGGATATCTTCTGAAGGATGCTCCTTCACAGCATGTCATTGATGCGATCCGTGCGGTTGCAAATGGTCAGTCGGTTATTCACCCTGCTATGACAAAGAAGTTTCTAGGTTTCCACCAGCCGAAGGCAGAGCCTGTCGAAGAAAAGAGTGAATCCGTGCTGACCGCAAGGGAAAAAGAAGTGCTTTTGTGTCTGGTTAAAGGAATGAATAACAAGGAGATCGCGCAAAGTCTATATATCAGTGATAAAACCGTAAAAATTCATGTCAGCAACATCTTCAAAAAACTTGGCGTAAAAAGCCGTTCCCAGGTCGTCATCTACGCTGTCCAAAACCAGCTCGTCCCATTATCATAAAAGGAAAATGTAAAAGGTGTCAGGCACCATGTGAAAAATTCACATGGTGCCTGACACCTTTTCTGTTCTAGAAGGACTACGTACTATAACTTAAGTACGAAAACAAAATAGTACTTATTCTTACTTTAAATACTCCCTTTGCTGAATAGTGTTATCGTCCCCTTTTTTAGACAATAGACCTAACAACTATTAGTAGAAAAGGGGAATGGAATGTGAAAATGAAAAGGTGGTTATCAGTCCTGCTTACTCTCGTCATACTAGTATCACTTGTAATTCCTGGTCTATCAAAAGCGAACGCTGAAGGGGCCTCTGCTTTCATCGATAGTAAATTGCTCAAGGCACTCGATACGGCCGTAGACCCATTACAGGTGATTGTGACTTTTGACGGGCAGGGGGCGCCTTCAAAGGATCAGCTTAATCTGTTAAATAGTCTAGGAATTTCTAAAGGACTTTCCATGAAAGCTTTACCAATGGCGGGGGTACTTGCAACGAAAGATCAAATCAATAAACTAGCCGCTTCGCCTGGAGTAAAGTCGATTTATTTAAATCGTAAGCTCACTTATTTCAATGCAGATGCGACCAGTTTAACAGGGGTAGATAAAGTCCGAACAGATACAGCGATGCAAAAGGCTAATGGAGGATTGCCGATAACAGGAAAAGGGATTGGTGTGGTAATCAACGACAGCGGTGTGGACGGAACGCATAAAGATCTGCAATTTGGCAGTCACCTAGTCCAAAACGTAATGGCTAGTACAAATTTAAACAGCTTGGAGCCTAGTTTACTACCAATCACTTATGTAGAAAATGTTCCAAACACGGACTCTAATTCCGGACACGGTACGCATGTTGCCGGTATTGTTGGCGGGACAGGAGAAAGCTCAAATGGAAAATATGAAGGGGTTGCTCCAGGTGCTAGTTTAATAGGATACGGTTCAGGTGCAGCCCTCTTTGTTCTTGATGGCATTGGCGGGTTCGATTATGCTATCACCCACCAATCTGAATATAATATTCGAGTGATTACAAATTCCTGGGGTTCATCAGGCGACTTTGATCCAAACGATCCGATTAATATAGCCAGTAAGGCAGCCCATGACCGTAGCATTACCGTCTTATTTGCAGCTGGGAACGAGGGTCCGGGAGAAAACACCCACAACCCTTACGCAAAAGCTCCATGGGTCATCTCTGTGGCTGCCGGAGAAAAAGATGGATCACTGGCAGATTTTTCTTCAAGAGGGACAAAGGGAGTTGGTGGTACCTTTGAAATGGATGGTAAGACGTGGACATGGAAGGATGAACCGAGTGTGACCGCACCAGGAGTCGATATTATTTCAACTCGAGTTCTCGCCCCCGTTTCAACGTTAGGTGCAACAACAGATGCGGAGCTAATAGAACCAGCCTACCTGCCATATTATACAGCCATGAGTGGTACCTCCATGGCAACACCGCATGTGGCAGGGATTACTGCGCTCATGTTAGAGGCAAAGCCCACGTTGTCACCAGATGAAATCAAGAAAATTTTACAGGATACAGCTACAAATATGCCTGGTTATGAAACATGGGAAGTTGGAACCGGCTATGTGAATGCCTATGCCGCACTTGATGCTGTCCTGTTTGAAAACCAATATGGCTCAACCGTAAATGCCTATCAAACATTCAATAGCAATGTCAAATCAACAGTCACGAGATCTCCATTTGAGGTGGAATATAATCCATTATTATTATCATCAAACACCTACTCATTTTCAGTCGCAGAAGGAGTTTCCCAACTCTCTGCTCGAATTGATGCAACAGGACTGCTGGGGCAAACAGGAAACCCAGTGAACCTCATTTTAGTCGCTCCAGACAGGACAGAGTATAGCTCGGGAATCAGCTTATTGTTCGCCCTTTATCCTGATAGGACGGCTTCCGTCAATTCACCCATGGCTGGAGAGTGGAAGGTTAGAATTGACGGGCTGCATGGCGACGAATCCAACCCTGTTGGTGTTGGATTGCCCGAAACAATTCAAGGAATGGTTTCTATCGCGAAGGTGAGCGGCTATACCGGCCTGAAGGATATTTCTGGCGACCCTGCAGCCGCTGCCATTCAAATGGCTGTTAGCGAAAGGCTAGTTGACGGATATGCGGATGGGTCATTTAAACCAAAGCAAAATCTTTTACGAAAGGAACTAGCGCATTATTTAGTCATGGGGACTGGAGTAAGGCAAAGTCAGACTCCAGCTTTAAAGGATGTGTCAGCAGGGGACGGACCATTCGCGAAAGCTGTTGTGGCAAAGGGTGCGGCTATACGTGATGCTGTTCAAACGCAGGGCGGCATTATGCTTCTTGATGCAAACGGCAATTTTAATCCTAATGGTGAGGTCAACCGCGCAGAACTAGCATACTCCCTTGTTCAAGCGCTTGGTTTAGAAAAACAAGCTAAGGAAAAAACAGGAGATGTGACGGTACTTTACAAGGGTGAGCGGATTCCAATTAAGGATAGCTCCTCCATTCCTGCATCGCTTAGAGGCTATGTTCAGTTGGCACTTGACCTGAACATCCTTAATGCCACCTTCCAGGTGAAACAAGGAACATATGATTTAGTCCCAACCGTCGAAGCCAGCTTTGAGCCAAGCAAAAAGGTAACAAGAGGCGATTATGCGGTCGCCGTAACGCGATACTACCAGGCCTGGTTTCAATAATCTGAAGGAGAGCTGTCACAAGCAGCTCTCCTTTTTCATGGAAGAATTGATATACTATGAATAGTATAAATAAATAGAGGATGATGAATCATGGCACAGACTAAAACTAACGCAATGCGCATACTGGATGCGAAAAAAATCGAATATAACATGCTTACATACGATAATAAAGACGGAAAAATTGATGGAATTTCTGTAGCGAGAAAAATTGGTCGAGAGCCAAAGGAAGTCTATAAGACACTTGTGGCACAAGGACCAAGCAAACATATTTATGTATTCGTCATTCCCGTTGCCGAGGAATTGGATTTGAAAAAGGCAGCAAGAGCGGCGGGTGAAAAAAGCATGGAGATGCTCCCTGTAAAGGATATTCAAAAATGGACAGGCTATATCCGTGGTGGCTGCTCCCCTATCGGAATGAAAAAAGAATACAAGACCTTTTTGGACGAAAGCTGCAGCGATTTGCCTGAGATGGTGGTCAGCGCAGGCAAGATTGGCGTTCAAATAGTACTGGAGCCTAGTGTATTAAAAGAAGTAACAAAGGCAGAAATTATGGACATTATTAAATGAGAAATAAATGAATTTTTCCATGGGCACTCACCTATAACCCAGAAGCGCATATGATAGGGTGTAAATATCTCACCTAATAACTGGCCATTAAATATGACTAGAGGATAAAAGAGGCGCAGTTGAGTAGCGTAAAAGGGAGTGTTGATGAATGGCAGGGAAAATTAGAAATTATTTTGCTGGCGGGAACACAGCCAGAGGTTTCCATAACCTTTACGATTCCAATCTTCAAGGACTAGATCGGTTGTTTATTTTAAAAGGCGGTCCAGGGACAGGTAAATCTTCATTGATGAAAAAAGTAGGAAACGAATGGGTGGAACAAGGCTATGATGTGGAGTTTTTACATTGTTCCTCTGATAATAATTCCATTGATGGCGTGCTCATTCCAGCGTTGAAGGTCGGGATCGTTGATGGAACCGCACCGCATGTCATTGAGCCGAATGCACCTGGAGCAGTGGAAGAATATATCAATCTGGGTGAAGCCTGGAATGCCCGTGCTCTTAGTGTGCAAAAATATGTGATTCAAAAGCTCACTAGACAGATAAGCCAGTCCTTTCAAAAGGCCTACGCAACATTTAAGGAAGCATTAGAAATTCATGATGATTGGGAAAAAATTTATATTAATAGTATGGATTTTAAAAAGGCTGATCAATTAACAAAAAAATTAATTGACACCTTCTTTGGAAAAATGAGATTGAATAAAACGCCTGATGTCCGTCATCGATTCTTAGGTGCAGCCACACCTAAAGGCGCCGTTGATTTCGTTCCGAACTTAACAGAAGAGATTCCTAAACGCTACTTTATTAAAGGGCGCCCTGGTTCCGGGAAATCAACGATGTTGAAAAAACTAGCGGCGGCGGCCGAAGAGCGCGGTGTGGATGTAGAGATTTATCACTGCGGCTTTGATCCAAATAGCCTCGATATGTGTATTTTTAGAGAGCTCGGCATCGCTATTTTTGATAGTACGGCTCCACATGAATACTTTCCGAGCCGTGATGGCGACGAAATCCTCGACATGTATGAACTTTTGATTGAACCGGGAACAGACGAAATTTTTGCTGATTTTATCAGCAAAATTTCTGCCAAATACAAAAATAAAATGACTGAGGCGACCAGCTATCTCGCTAAAGCAAAAGAGCTGCACGATGAGCTTGAAGAAATTTATGTAGCTGCGATGGACTTCTCGGTAGTTGAGAAAATTCAAAATAAAATTGCTGAGGAAATAAAAGATTTAGCGTCTTCTACCGTTCTATAATAATGTTCAAGGGGTCAAACCACACTATATTAGTGGGGTCTGACCCCTTTTCCTGTTTATTTCTTTTGTTTCTTCTTTTGCGTATGATTGTTTTTATTGCCCTTACTGTTATCGCCACTTACAAATTCAGTCGCAAACTCTGCTTCTGCATGTCCTGCTTGAGGAGAATTTTGATTGTTGCTGCCTTTGTTGTATTTCTTAGTCATGGTTCATCCCTCCTTGTTAGTTGTAGTTTGCTGTTTGGGTGTGTTTTCATGCTAATAAATAAAGGGTAAACTTGAAGAAAGTGGAAATTTTGTAAAGGAGGCATTTCTTTGTCAGCCAAAACTGAGTTTTTAACCAAGCTATTCGAATCGAACCGCAACGAAAAAGAGGCGGGGCCGATGACGAAGTATATGAAGAATCATTTCCCCTTTTTAGGAATTAAGTCGCCGGTTAGGAAGGAATTAGAAAAGGAATTTTTTAAAGAAACAGGAATGTTGAAAGAGCCATTCGATCAAGAATTTATTATAGAGCTTTGGGAAATGGATGAAAGAGAATATCAATATATGGCCTTAACATATTTGGAAAAGTCGTTGAAAAAACTACAGAAAGAGCATTTAGCCTTAATGAAAAGATTAGTATTGGAGAAATCCTGGTGGGATACGGTGGATGCAATTGCGGCTAAGCCGGTGGGGAAAATAGCAGAAAAGTTTCCGGAAGTAATCGAGGAAACGATTGACGGCTGGGCAGAGCATGACAATATGTGGTTGCGACGAACTGCGATCCTTTTTCAATTAAAATATAAACAGAAAACCGATGAAGAGCGGCTGTATCGATACATAAAGAGCAATTCTGACAGTAAGGAATTTTTTATCCAAAAGGCCATTGGCTGGGCGCTTAGGGAATACTCCAAAACCAATCCGTCCTCGGTGAAGCAGTTTATCAATGAAAACAGTCTTGCCCCGTTAAGCGTAAGGGAAGGGAGCAAATATGTAGACTGAGCATTAAAAACGATTCGGTGTAACTATTCATGTTAGAATGGGCATTATGAAAAATTTTGGAAGGTGGGACAGCATGATTAAATGTATTGCATCAGACATGGATGGAACATTATTGAATTCCACACAAACAATCAGTGAAGAAAATAAAAAAGCGATTCTAAAAGCACAGGCACAAGGAATTGAATTTGTTGTGGCAACGGGCAGGTCTTATCAGGAGGCAACCTATGTATTAGCTGAAGCGGGTTTAAAATGCCCGGTGATTGGTGTGAATGGTGCAGAGGTACGCTCGAAGGACGGTGAAGTTCTTGTTGCGACTCCAATCAGTAAAGAGCTGGCTAGAAGGGTGGCAGCTAAGCTGGTTGAAAAAGACGTGTATTTCGAAGTGTATACCGACAAGGGAGCCTATACGATTGATGCGGATAAGGCAGTCTCCATTCTAGTCGACATCGTTGTCAGTGCGAATCCAGAGGCAAATGTCCACGAGATTGTGGAGGCAGCGGGGGCAAGGATACAAGATGGCTTAATTCATACCATTGAAGATTATGAGGTTCTATTTGCCAGTAATGACTATCAAATCTATAAATTTCTAGCATTTGATTTTGACGCAGACAAATTAGAAACAGCTAATCAATCTCTTGCTGAGTTGGACGACCTGGCTGTATCCACTTCAGGTCATGAGAATTTGGAAATTACCAATAAGAATGCTCAAAAGGGCATTGCGCTTGCATCTTTTGTAAAAGCAAAGGGAATCGAGCTATCTGAGACGATGGCAATTGGTGATAACTTTAATGATGTCTCGATGTTTGAAGCAGCAGGAAGATCGGTTGCGATGGGAAATGCTGGCTCATATATAAAGTCCTTGTGTGATGCGGTGACAGCTTCCAACAACGAGCATGGTGTGGCCAAGGCTATTCTCGAGGTTTTATAGGAAAGAGAGGCACCATGTGAAATTTTCACATGGTGCCTGACACCCTACAAAATCTCAATCTTCAAGGAGTTGACTTGCGAGACGAGGAGTTCTTCGTATTGTTTTTGGGCTTGGAAATAGACTTCCTGCTCGCCGAAGGTTGGGTTTTCCTTTTTGACCTTTGCAATCAGGTCTTTTTGGACCTTTTGCGCAAGAACAATCATCTCGTATTGCTGTTTTTCAGTCGTCCAGAACTTCTCTTTACCATATTCGGTAATTAACCTTTTAGCAGAATCATACTGGTTATACTGTTCGCGAGCCTTACCCAAGGCCGCATCCACTTCGGCTGCCGTTGCCTGATGACCTTTTTCGTTCGCAAGCATCGCCATTGAGCGGAGTCGGATAATTTGTGTTAAAACTTGATTCTTATTGTTATTTACTTTCTCCTGCGATTCTAAGTAGGTTAATTCTTCCTCTAATTGCTTACCTGTGTATTTCTTCTTCGCTGCCTCACGGTTGATTTCCAGCTGCAATTGATTAATGAATTGATAGAAGGCTACATCCTCATTCGTAACCCATTCTCCGTTGATTTTGGCTACTCCCTTAGGCTTCGTCACGGTAATGTCGATAACCTTTTCTGACGTTTTCCCATCTTTTTCTAACGTAAACGCTGCTTCATATTTGCCGCCCATAGGTAGATTCACTTTACCAGAGTACGTACCATTTTTGCCTTCCGCAAACGTTACGTCGTACGAACCGTGATCCATATTGGTCATCGATAATTGCGCGGAAACCTCCAGTCCTTTGACCGCTTTCTTGTTGTCCGTTACCTTTATTTCAAACGGCAGAGCGGTATCCTTTTGATAGTAAAGCTCCTTGGTCACATCGATCTTATAATCAGGGCCACTGCTGCAGCCGGTTATTAAACTGAGCAGCAGAAGTAAGACGAGCATGGTTCGTGTCTTCATGAGACGATTCCTCCTAGGTTATGAGTGTTTAAAAATTCCTCTACTGTATACTTTTCCATTTTTCCATCATTTAAATAAGCCACATGAGTACATACCTGCTTAATTTCATCCAAATGGTGAGAGGAGAGCAAAATGGTTTTATCTTGAAGAGAGCCTAACACCTCTAAGATTTCCTTTCGCCCCATGGGATCAATGCCACTTGTCGGTTCATCTAGAATCAGAATAGATGAATCTTGATACAAGGTAATCGCGAGGCCAAGGCGCTGCAGCATTCCCTTGGAATATTTCTTTACCTGAACATCGCGGTCGTCCCACAGCCTCACGGCGGTCAACACCTGTTGAATACGCTCCGCATCCTCTTGTTTAAACACTGCTTCTGCGAAAAAGGTCATATTCTCAAGACCTGTCAGCATGGGATAGAGCATAAATTTTTCCGGTAAGTAAGCAATGGCCTTTTTCCATTCGTTATTTTTCTTCGTCACTTCAACTCCATTAATGGCAATCGTCCCTTTCTTAACGGGTAAGAGCCCTAGAAGGCTATTGATAAAGGTGGATTTACCGGCCCCATTGCGGCCGACAAGGGCACAGATCTCATTTTTCTGTATCTCAACGGTAACTGCATCTAATACAAGCTTTTTCCCGAAGGATTGGTTTAAATTTGATACTTTAATCATTCATACCCCTCCTTTCTGTTGAACATAATGGCAGTTGAGTAGGAAATCATAAGCCAAAACGCTAAATTTCCCAATAAAAAGAATACGGGCTTCGTCCACATAAAGGCCTGCAGGAGTCGTGACATATGGCCGAAGGAATACACGCCCATCCCCGTCTCGAGGAACATCCTCACTGCCTGTAATGGATTTAAAAAGTAGGCGGATGAAAAGAGTTTTACATTTTCATGGGTCACGTCAGGTAAAAATGAGAGCAAGATAAAGTCATGTAAAAAGAAGAAGTAAAACCAGACGAAAATGGTATAACCGATAATCTGCATCCGCGAACGGCTGAAGCTGCCAATGGCTGCACCCATTTGTAAAAATACTAAGGCTAAGCAGATAATAGCTACTACAAAGATAAGATAGCCCTTCATATCAAGTTGAAAATTAAACTTTAACAATAG
This sequence comes from Bacillus sp. SLBN-46, assembly GCF_031453555.1. Classification (GTDB taxonomy): domain Bacteria; phylum Bacillota; class Bacilli; order Bacillales; family Cytobacillaceae; genus Neobacillus. The sequence goes on from NZ_JAVIZM010000001.1 coordinate 542,751, forward strand.
TAAATATAAGAAAAACCAAGCTAGAAGCGGGACTAAAACCACGGTATACAGTCCCAGACTTTTTTTAACGAAGAAGGTAGAAAAATTGTCTTTCTTCGTTAGTAACATGATTAACGTTTTTTGTTCCTTTTCCTGAAAAATGGAGAAGGCCCCGATGAATAAGCAAAGGATCGGGATAAAGTAAATAATCGTATCAAATAGATTGATTAAGAGAACATAAAAGCCTTTATCAAATGAAAGGACAGAGGAACGAAACAAGATACTGATTGAAATGAGAACGATGATACTTAAGGATAGCCATAGTCCTTTTCCTCTTATATTTTCCTTCCATTCCTTCCAAATGTAATGCATAGTAAATGTCTCCCTTTTAGTAAAATGAAAACCACCAATAGCAGGCCGATAACGGCGAGAAGAAAAGGTAAATGACTGCTTTTTTCAGCTGCTAACGGATGTGGGTCCGTAAACATGACTTCGTCGTCCGTCAAAGTGGCATTAATTTTTTCATAGATTTTGATGGCTGGGCTTTTTAAAAATAAAAAGGTTAATTCCTGGTCCTCAATCAGCTGATGGAGAGAAGAGTGATAGGTTACCCCAAAGTCACCGATGCCGTTTTGGTTTAAGTCAGTAAGTGGAAAAGCGGTTCCCCAATCATTTCCCTTTCCGTCTTTGCTCCACGTATTGTTGCCGCCTGTTCCCCCTAGGGTGACCGCAGGAATGGTATTTTCTGAGATTCGGTTTAGGGTGAACGTTTGGTCATTGGAACTGGCCCAAAGTTCAATCCCAATCTGGTTTTGAATGACTCGGTTTCCTTTAATGATGTTTCTTGTTGCCTGGTCAATATACATGCCGCGTTGGTTCATGTAAAACGTGTTATGAGCTATATAATTATCATTGGCTTGCAGAAGTAATAAGCCAAACGATTGGTTTCCATAGTTAACGATAAATTGATTATCTTCTAGTTTCAGATGGTTCGAGTTCATGATGGCCGCACCGCCAGTATTCATCGTAAAAATATTTTTTTTGAAGATATTATCATCGGAATACATGTAATGCAGGCCGTACCGTGTGTTGCTAATGTTATTTTCATAGCTGTGATTATTGTTGGCATATTCGAAGAACATCCCGTCACGGGTGCCTTCAATCGTGTTTTTCTCTAAGAGATTATCGTTAGCGTAATAAACATGCAGGCCGTTTCCTTGAGCAGCGATCTCGCCTTTGCCCAGGCCTTTAATATCGTTATAGCGGATTTTATTGTGGTGAGCCTGGCTCAGATAAATCCCGTGAAAGGAATGGCGGATTTGGATATGCTCCACGATATTGTTGTCGGTATAAACCTTAATGGCCGCATATTCTTCACTCGAATTTCGGTTCATACTTCCATGTGTCACGGTTAGATGGCTTAACTGGACATGAGGAGCCTTAATGGAAATGACGTTTCCCGTTCCGTCTCCTTTAATCACGGTATTTTTAACCCCAATGATGGTCAATGGTTTGGTAATGACGATATTGCCCTCATAGGTTTTATTTTCAAGCTTCAAAACCGCCCCCTCTTTCAAGCTGTCGATGATTGCTTGCAAATTTTCGGCCGCCATATTTTTTTCTGGTTTTATCAGGATAAAAAGAAAAAAAACTAGAGATAGGAGCGTTAATTTTTTCATTTTACTTTCGATCCTTCCATAACGGAATGAGTAAGAGAATAAAAGCCGCAATGACCAAATACGTTCCCAAGCCAAGTAGGCTGGTCGTCTGGAAGTTTGCGATGGTGTTATGCCCTAAAATAGGTGGCACAAACGGATCAATTTTTATCGGTGCTTCAGGACTTAGGTTGGTACCGAATTTTTTCAAGGCAGCATGCAGGTCGATGACCCCAAGTGCACCGCCGATGACGAATATGCTAATCAATCCATAGAGGACAGATTTTTTTCGTAGCAACGCTGTTAATAGAGTAAGAGCTGCTAAACCAACGATTAGATAGGGTAAATAGGATAATTCTGGGAAGTTTTTCTCACTAAAGTTCGCCATACCGATATAGTGGTTTAATCCATTAACAATATCAATTTGCCCTTCCAGTTTGTTGGGATAGACGATAATATTTAGTCCTTCTGGATATTGAGGTGCAATGAACACCATCTTCCACCATGGGAAAAATAATGAGACGGCAATCAATATAGCGGAAACACCTAATAGTAAAGCAGATACCAAGGATAATTTTTTACTACTACCAATCAAGTTAACCACTCCTAATATAGTGATAATTAGATAAAAGGAGGAGGGTATCAATGCAGAAATTGATACCCATCTTCCACTTATTTTTTAGGCTTAACTAAGAAGTAACCGGTCATTTCTTGGTGTAAGGCTGAGCAGAAGTTTGTGCAATAAAGTGGGTAAGTCCCTGCTTTGTTCGCGACAAATTCCATAGTATTGGTCTGACCTGGCTGTACTTCCATGTTTAAGTTATAGCTGTTGATAGCAAATCCGTGCGTAATGTCCTCATCGAAGTCGATATTGGTTAGATGGATGAACACATGGTCGCCTTCATTTACTTCAATCACATCTGGACGTTTGGCTTTTGCATCGAAGATGAATTTTGACCTCATGGCAATTCCATATACATGGACTTCGTTTCCATTACGAACAATTTTTGCATCATCTTTTTTGTATACAGCGTCCTTATTTTTTGGATCCTTTGGATACACTTCAATGGTTTTAATCTTATCTGCCTTAATCATTTGAGCATAGTGTGGTTCAGGGTTTACTGGTGCTGATTGAATTACCTTCATCTTGCCGCTGATGTCAATTAACTGCATAGATTCAGGGTGTGAAGGTCCGACAGACAAGTAGCTGTCTTTCGCAATCTTATTCAGAGCAATGAGCCATTTTCCGTCGGGTGCCACTGTGTCACCTTCTGCTGCAACAGAGTGCCCTGGAGAATACTGAACAGGTACACGGTCTAGTGTTTTACCAGTGTTAGGGTCCCATTTAACGATTTCAGAAGATATGAACATGGTTGTATAGGCCATGCCTTTGTCATCAAATTGAGTATGAAGTGGTCCAAGTGCGTTTTCTGGATTCACTTCTCGTTCCATGACGGATTTGTAATTAAGGATTGGAATCCCATTTCTTTCACCAGAGAAGTCTTTGTTTTCTACTGCTTTAAAAGCTTTTTCAAACGAGAATACGGTCATTGTTGGTGCTAACTTTCCTGAAGCAATGAAGCGTTTCCCATCTGGTGTAACGTCCACACCATGTGGAGATTTGGCAACCGGAATTAAGTAAATACCACCCTTTTGTTTCTCAGGGAAGATCATCTTTTGTCCGCCAACATCCTCGTATTTTCCTTCCTTGACCATTTTCTCAAGCTCTTTCCAGTTAAAAAGAACAATAAAATCACGGTCAGCTTGTGATGCATTAATTTCAAGGTTTGTTGTTGACTCTTCTGTATTGTAAGTAGTCATAACAGCCCAATCAGCAGAGCTCTTTTTACCAGCGTCGGAAAGGTCATAGGACCAAGGTGGCAGAGCAACCTGATAAGCAATATTTAGCTTTTCTTTGTTTTGATCAAAGGTAACAGCTGACATCACGCCGCGGTATTTTGTGCTGTAGTCATCAAGCGATTCATATTGTTGACCTAGCGGTACAGCGAACCGAGTAGGCAGGAACATGTACTCTGTATTTTCGGTTACGAAGGCCGCACAGTGTGGTCCGCTCGTATTTGGCACTTTAATAATGTCCTTTACGGTAAAGGTTTTTAAATCCATTGCGGCCGCACGGCTATTACCGACATCTGTCGCAAACATGTATTTACCATCGTAGTCACCCTTTGTTTCAGAGAACGCTGGATGGTGAAGGTCACCCCAAGTGTAGTCACCCATTAATTTTTTTGAATGCTCATCAAAGCCATAGCCGGTTGCAGAATCTGGCGAGAATACCGGAACGGTTCTGATATGACGCATGGACGGCACTCCGTAAATGAACATTTGTCCAGAGTGACCTCCAGATGCAAATAAGTAATAATCATCTTTTTTACCGAATGGAACATACACCTTTTCTGCGTCGCTCTTATTGGTTGAAGAAGCTTCCGTGTTCGTTTTTGCTGAAAAATCGGCAAATGAAATCGTAGCGGCTGCAAACCCTGCGAGCAGTCCCGATGCAATCGGAATCCATTTTTTCATATCTTTTGACACCACCTTTTCCAATTATTTTGCTTCAGATGCTTGTTTCAGAAGGTCTAATACTTGCTTCCGTTCATCATCTGTTAGTGGACTTTTACCAATGACGCCTGACATAACAGCTGATGTTGGTTGTTTCAGGAATTCTTCAATTGGCTTGCCATGCTTACCTTCAACGTTAACAAATGCCTGTGAAAGGTCTGGTCCAACTGCACCACCTTTTAAATTAAGAGCTTCAACACTGTGGCAGCCCAGGCATCCTTTTTTATTAAGGATATTGTCTTCGCTAACAGCACTGCTTGTTTCTTTAGCAGCAGTACTTTCTTCTTTGGTTTCGGTTGTGGCCTTTGTTTCTGTTTGGGCTGTTTGTGATGGCTGTTCAGAAGTGCCCATAATGACGCCGAAAACTAGGTAGCCAAGACCAAAGCCAAGTAATGCGCTTATGACGAAGCTTAAAATTGCCTTATTCATTCTGTCCCCTCCTTTTTTTACAAATGAACACCTTCATCCTAATGGGATTTCAACCGGATAATTGTGACGTACAGCACAGTTTTATTTTTGTTTATGAACGTTTTGTGAATGGGTTAGTTAAGTCCTGTTTTGTTGCGGTTTTAAAAAAATGAACGTTTTGTGAATCTCGTCACTACATCTTGGTTGGAACTTACTTACAATGAATGGTAGAAATGAGTGAATGAATAGGTGGTGGGGAAAGTGAGTCAGTCGGATTGTTTAAAGGATCTACATTTATCGGTTTATCAAGAGGGAAAGCATATCGATCTATTGCGGAAAATTATCATCTTTAAGGATTTATCGCCTAAATCTCTGCAAGTCATTGAAAAACGGATTCAGACTTTTACCTTTAAAAAAGGGACCAGGATTATTTCAGAGGATGAGATTGCAAGAGGGGTTTATTTCGTCCGTTTGGGCGCGGTGAAGCTGACAAAGCAGGATGAGAACGGCAATGAAATCATCGTATGTGTGAAGCAAAAAGGGGATGTGTTTGCTGAGGCGGGTTTGTTTACGCATAAAACGGCTAAGTATCCGGCAACGGCCACGATGCTGCAGGACGGGGAGATTCTGTTCTTGGATAAGCTGGAATTAGAGAGGGATTTATATAATGAACCTGAGCTTGCGATGCAAATGATTCGTTATATGAGTGATAGTTTAAGGGAGATGACGTCTCAGTTAAGAGATGTTGCCTTGTTGGATGTGTATGCAAAAACGGTGAAGACTCTCGAACGGCTTGGGGAGAAGTTTAACACCGAGAGAGGCAGATGGGATATTGAGATTCCTTTGACTGTTCAGGAGTTTGCGACAGTGGTTGGAACAACCCGGGAAAGCGTCAGCCGCGTGTTTTCGAAGTTGAAGAAAGAAGGAGTAATTGACTTAAAATCTAGAAAAATTGTTATTTTGGATTGGTGCGGTCTTTGTACACTGCTGCATCGGGATTATTAATAAAAAAAGCCCTTCGTGCACGAAGGGCTGTTAGTTTGCAAACTTATAGGTCCAAAAACGCTCGTTATTAATCCAAACCATGACTTGCGGATCTTGATTTTTTAGCTTCTCTTCCATACCAATGAACATCTGCTCTGTCTGCGAACGGTGTGCTTGGATGGCTGCAAGCTTTGTTTGGCCTACAGGGGAAATGTTGTTGATAATATCCGCTTCCCCAAGCTCTTCCACGCAATTATTAGAGAAGGCGACACAGTGTAAGGTCGGCCTTGCAGCTGCAGGCATCTTTTCAACTGCTCTCACGACCGCCGCACCGGTGGCATCGTGATCTGGATGAACCGAATAACCTGGATAAAAAGTGATAATTAAGGATGGATTCAGTTCGTCTATTAAAGCTGACATCGTGTTAGTCAGCTTCTCATCATCTTCAAATTCAATCGTTTTATCACGGAAACCTAGCATACGAAGGTCTTGAATACCCAATACGCGGGCAGCCTCCTTCAATTCCTGTTTTCGTATTTTAGGCAGATTTTCCCGATTGGTAAAAGGAGGATTGCCCATATTTCTTCCCATTTCCCCTAATGTTAAACAAGCATAGGTAACAGGAGTCCCACTCTGAACATGAGTCGCAATCGTACCTGATACACCAAAAGCCTCATCATCAGGGTGAGGAAAAACAACCAAGACATGGCGCTCTTTTTTCATAGTTCATTCTCCTTTCCAAGGTAACTGCTCAGCACTCCTTACTCAAATGGAGTATGGCTGATTTCAAGGGCAACGGCCAACTTTCCTTCATGGTCATGGCCGGCTAATAATAGATGGTTCTCTTCGTCGATTTCATAGTGGGTAATACCCTCTGCGTAAATCCAACCGAGGTTGATCTTTAGACCGACGCGATACGGCCCATTTCCTGTAATCTTCCCCAATTCATAACGGACAAGGGCGTTACGAATATAGGCTCCAGCGGAAAAGAAAGATTGATCTTTATGTGATGCATAAGCACCATTGGTTGTTTCAAGGTGAATATAAACATCTTTGTTTGCAAAGCCATTAATGGCCTCTTGGACACGGCTTAACTCTACTAACTCCATGCCTAATGACCTCCTTCCCTTTGATCCACAAGCAGAATCTATAAACTATTCTTATTTAATAATGTAACTATCATACTAAAATCATTTAAAAAATGCGAAATGAATGCTTGAAAAAAGAGGTTGCATGTACGCCAACCTCTTTCAATAATATTATTCGCAATCCTCACAATACTCAGTAACAGACTCCGTACCGCGGTACGCACCGTGCCAAGTCGGACCAACAAATTGGTTTAAGCGGAAGCCTTGCTGAATCGCAGCCGTAATAAATTCCTTCGCTACATCTACAGCATCATAGACAGATTTCCCTTTTGCCAGCTCAGCAGTAATAGCTGACGAATACGTACAGCCTGCTCCGTGCGTATATGTCGTTTCAAATTTTTCAGACTCGTAAAGCTTAAATTCCTTCCCATCATACAGCAGGTCAACCGCTTTTTCTTCAGAGTGAAGCTTGCTGCCGCCCTTAATTAACACAAATTTAGCACCTTGCTCATGGATTTTCACAGCCGCTTCTTTCATTTCCTCGACGGTACGCGGTGTCTTCATTCCAGCAAGCTGTCCTGCTTCAAAAAGGTTAGGAGTAACGACTAAGGCACGTGGTAAAAGAAACTCACGCATCGCATCTGTTGTTTCCGGATTCAATACCTCATCTTCGCCTTTACAAACCATTACTGGATCAATGACTACTTTTTCCAACTTGTTTTCATCGATCTTTCTGGCAGTTAATTCAATAATTTCAACGGTTCCAAGCATTCCAGTTTTCATCGCGTCAATTCCAACGGATAGAACGGTTTCCAATTGAGTCTCTAATGTATCTACTGCAAGGGGAAACACACTATGGTGCCAGTCCTTTGGATCCATCGTTACAATCGTTGTCAGTGCCGTCATTCCGTAAACACCAAGCTCCTGGAAGGTCTTCAAATCTGCTTGAATGCCTGCACCACCGCTCGTATCCGAACCGGCAATCGTCATTACTTTTTTAATCGTCATTATGTACTCTCCTCCTTCTAAAATCCTCTTCGACTTTCTTATTATAAATCATTTCCAAAAATATAACATAAATGATGTTCTGGCTTTTGTTGGGATGCTTTAAAAGACCAATCCTTGACAGAAAAATGACAATTAGACCATTTGTACTTTATGCATGCATTTAGCGTGATAAATATTACTTTCAAAAAAATGCGACGAAAGTACGATGAATACATAGGGACGTCTGATATTTTTCGACAAAGTGACAAATGTCGCTGTGTTGGAGTTGCTCCTATTTTTACAATGATTAAACAAAGAAAAATCTTAGGTGGGGAGGGGAAACAATGAACCGCAAGGGGTGTCCCGATGAATATCCAATTTCCTTAATCATAAACGGTTTTGAAATAGCCGTTTTTCAACTAACAAAATACGACCTAGAGGATTGGACCTATGGATATTTGTTTTCTGAAGGATTTATCCAGGAAGCAAGTGATATTGAATCCATCTTAATCAATGAGGAAATGGGCAGCATTCACGTTTCTCTCAGCTCCCATTTTGACGAAGAACAAGTTTTTTCAAAAAAGAAGCATTATACCGCGGGGTGTGGTAGAGGAGTTACCTTCTTTTCTATGACAGATGTGAAGAATTTTGACAGAGTCGCCTCGGATAAGACTTATCAATTAAGCTATCTCTTAAAAAAGAGAAGTGAATTTGCCCAGAATTCAGATCTTTACCTGGAGACAGGCGGAATGCATGGAGCCTGCATTATCGATGAAGAGGGCATGTTGGCGATTCGCGAAGATATTGGCCGCCATAATGCCGTGGACAAAATTATTGGCTACGCAATAAGAAAACGGTTACAACCCGAAAGGTTAATATTACTCACAACCGGTAGGGTTTCATATGAAATGCTCTCAAAAGCAGCGAAATTTGGCTTTCCTGTTATCGGTTCACGTACGGCAGCCACCAAGCAGGCTGTGCAGCTGGCAAAGTTTTTAAATATTGAGGTGATTGGCTACTTAAGAGGGAAAATGGCCACGGTTTATACCTCTGCTGGCCGAGTGATCAATGATGTAACGGCCGAGTTGCCATTAGAGAGAAGTATTAAAGGGGGGAATTCATAACGTAGAGTGCTTGATGAAGCTTAATAGAGAGAGAAATACGGGATGTTCTAATCAATTTTGGGAAGGAGATTAGTGATGGTTGAAATGAACTTAAATCGCCGGCAGTTTTTAAAGCTATCTGGTGCGACTGCAGCTACTCTGGCTGTTGTTGAACTGGGCTTTAATGAAAAGAAGGCCTACGCGAAATCAAAAGAATTCAAAATTGCCAAAGCTACTGTAACACCAACCATTTGCTGCTACTGTGGTGTCGGATGCGGAATCCTCGTTCACACCAAAGATAATACTGTGGTTTATACGGAAGGGGATCCGGATAACCCAATTAACGAAGGTAAGCTTTGTAGCAAAGGAACCACATTAAGACAGTTATATACATCTGAAAAACGATTAACAAAACCACTTTATCGTGCTCCAGGAAGCGATAAGTGGGAGGAAAAAGAATGGGATTGGATGCTAGACACCATTGCCAAACGAACAAAAGAAACACGCGACAGTTCATTTGTTGAAGTTGAAAATGGCATCACAGTGAATAAAACAGAAAAGATTGCAAGCCTTGGCGGCGCAGCACTTGATAACGAAGAAACGTATTTGCTATCAAAATTAATGAGAGGGCTTGGTGTAACCTATTTAGAGCACCAGGCACGAATATGACATAGTTCTACGGTTGCCGGTCTGGCACCTACATTTGGTCGTGGAGCAATGACTAACCATTGGAATGATCTGCAGCATACTGATTGTGCGTTGATTATTGGGGCAAACCCTGCAGAAAATCATCCGATTAGCTTTAGATGGCTGACAAAAGCAAAGGAAAAAGGCGGCAAAATCGTCAGTGTGGACCCACGTTACACAAGAACGTCGGCACAGGCAGATGTTTATGCTCCGCTTCGCTCCGGTACGGATATTCCGTTCATTGGCGGGATGATTAATTATGCGCTAGAAAACAATCTTATCCACAAAGAGTATGTTGCTAACTATACAAATGCTGCTTTCATCGTGAAAGAGGGTTATGACTTTAACGAAGGCCTTTTCTCCGGATACGATGAAGCAAAACGGGGATATGACAAAACAAAATGGGCAATAGAAACAACAGAAGACGGGAAACCAGTGAAGGATGCATCATTAACCCATCCACGCTCCGTATTCCAGTTAATGAAAAAACACTATTCCCGCTATGATGTAAAAACGGTAACAACGGTCACAGGAACTCCAAAAGAAGATTACTTAAAGGTATGTGAAGCCTTCTGCTCTACCGCAAAGGTGGGAAAAGCAGGTACGATTATGTATGCAATGGGAACAACCCAGCATACGGTTGGCTCTCAAAACGTACGTATCTATGCCATCTTACAGCTTCTATTAGGCAACATCGGTTTACCTGGTGGCGGAGTCAACGCAATGCGCGGTGAATCCAACGTACAAGGTTCAACTGACTTCGGTCTATTATTTGATAACTTAACGGGTTACCTTGGTGCACCTAAAGCCACTGTTCCAGAGCATGCCACGCTTAAAGGCTACCTGGAAAAAGAAACACCAAAAACAGGCTACTGGAGCAATAAACCAAAATTTGTTGTTAGCTTACTAAAAGCTTGGTATGGTGCAAACGCAACAGCAGAAAATGAGTTTGGCTATCAATTCTTGCCAAAAGGGAACAAAAACTACTCTCACATCAATTTGTTTAACGCGATGTATAAGGGTGAGTTAGACGGTGCGTTCTTATTCGGTACGAATCCAGTGGTTGGCGGACCGAATGCTGGAAAAGAAAAAGAAGCACTTGGCAAACTTAAATGGTTGGTAGCCATTGACCTTTGGGAAACAGAAACGTCTGCTTTCTGGCAAAAAGAAGCAGGCAGTAACCCAGCAAAAATAAACACAGAAGTATTCTTACTTCCAGCCTCTGCTTCTTTTGAAAAAGAAGGTAGTATATCAAACAGCTCTCGCTGGATGCAATATCGCTGGAAAGCGATTGATTCACGAGGCGAAGCAAGACCAGATCTTGATATCATTCATGAATTAGCCTTAAAACTGAAATCTTTATATGCAAACAGTCCTAAATCAGCAGACAAACCGTTCTTAGCTCTAGATTGGAACTATGGAACAGGGGATGTACCTGATATTGACCTAGTTGCTAAAGAAATCAATGGCTATGACTTGAAAACGGGTAAATTAATCGCTGGTTTTGGTGCTTTACTAGATGATGGAACCACTTCAAGTGGTAACTGGATTTATTCCGGCTTCTATCCTGAAGAAGGCAAAAACAAATCCAAGAACCGCGATAACAAAGACACGGGCGGCGAGAACTATTTGAACTGGTCATATGCATGGCCTTCCAACCGTCGGATTCTTTACAACCGTGCAGCAGCCGATCCTAGTGGTCAGCCATGGAGTAAGGAAAAGGCGGTCATCTGGTGGGATGCTGCTCAGAAAAAATGGGTCGGAAATGATGTCCCAGACTTTAAACCAGTTTTAGGGCCAACAGAGCCAGGTGGAACAGGAGCATTCATGATGAACAAAGATGGTGTCGCTCTATTATTTGCACCAACCTTGAATGATGGTCCATTCCCAGAGCATTATGAGCCATTTGAAAGCCCAGTGGCAAATGCTTTTTCTAAGGTTCAATTAAATCCAGCAGTAGTGGTAATTGAAGGTGACTTCAATAAAAAAGGCGATAAAAAGAAATTCCCGATCATTGCAACCACCTACCGTGTTAGTGAACATTGGCAGTCCGGTTCCATGACAAGGAACCAGGAATGGCTTTCTGAATTAGCTGGTCATATGTTTGTTGAAATGAGCGAAGAGCTTGCGAAAGAAAAAGGCATCAAGAATAAAGATAAAATCGTTGTCAGCTCCGCGCGTGGGGAAATTAAAGCCTACGCGATGGTAACGAAACGCTTTAAGCCAATCCTCACGAACGGTAAGAAGGTCCATGAAATTGGAATGCCATGGCACTTTGGCTATAAAGGATTTGCGACAGGAGATACAGCCAACCGCCTGACTCCACATATTGGGGATGCCAATACGATGATCCCTGAATTTAAAGCATTCCTCTGTGATGTTAGGAGGGCGGACTAATGACGAAATATGTAAAATATGTCGACGTAACGAAGTGTGACGGCTGTCGTGCCTGTATGGTGGCCTGTAAAAACTGGAACGACCTTCCGGCGGAGCCAACGGAGTTCCAAGGAAGTGTGCAATCCCATGCGAAAACAACAGCAGATACATGGAATGTCTTGCAATATATTGAGCATGAAAATGGGAAAGGTGATTTAGAATATCTATTCCGCCACTCTTCCTGCTTCCATTGTACAGATGCAGCCTGTGAAAAGGTGTGTCCGGAAAATGCCATCAGCTATACAAAGTATGGCTCCGTGGTCATTGATCAAGACAAGTGTGTAGGCTGTGGCTATTGTGTTCAAAACTGTCCATTTGAAGTAATTTCTTTAAAGACTTATAAAGATAAAAATGGCAAAGAGTACAAGAAGTCGCATAAATGCACGATGTGTACGGATCGTCTAGATGAAGGCCTTCAGCCGGCATGCGTAACCACCTGCCACACGGGAGCGATGGAGTTCGGTGATGCTGAGGCGATGATTCAAAAAGCAGAAAAGCGCGTGAAGGAAATCAAGGATCGTTACCCTAATGCCATGGTATACAACCCACAAGGGGTAGGCGGCACACACACTGTTTATGTGCTAGCAGAGAAACCATCTGTATATGGATTACCGGAAAATCCAAAGGTTCCTACCTCAGCAGTGGCTTGGAAGGATTACGCACAGCCAATCGGTAAAATGATGCTTGGTGCGACAACCATGGCGGTTGTGGGTGCATTCATTACCAACCGTTTATTTAATAAAGAAGGCAAAGATGAGAAGCAAGATGGAGGTGGTAGCCATGAGTAAAAAACAAAAGCCAACCGTCCAGGTAAAGCGGTTTTCGAAGGCCTTTGTCTGGGCACACGCCGTCAATGCCTTATCATTTTTTGCACTCTATATTACGGCACTGCCTATGTATACGGAATTCTTCGACTGGTTGTATCCCGTTTTAGGCGGTCCAGAAGGAGCACGTCTTCTTCACCGAATATTTGCAGTTGCATTTGTTACGCCTACAGTTATTTGGGTAATTTTTGACTTTACCGGCTTTAAGCGCTGGATGAAAGAGCTTATTACCTGGAAGAAAAGAGATCTTCAATTTTTTACAGAATTCGTTAAAGAACTTTTTGGCTTTAATTTTAAGCATGTCAGACAAACATTCTTTAACGCTGGTGAAAAGATCAACTCTATCATCCAAATTGTTACGGCGATTATGATTATTGGATCTGGATTTCCAATGTGGTTCCCACAATTTTTCCCAAGAGCTGTCGTTCAGTGGGGCTACTTCTTCCACAACATTGGCTTTGGCCTAGCCATTGCTGTTGTTGTCGGACATATTTATTTGAGTGTCGTTCATAAGAACTCCAGACCAGGCTATTCCGGTGTTGTTACAGGAAAGGTCCCTGCTTGGTGGGCTAAAGAACACTACACAGAGTGGTATGAAGAAGAAGTGAAAAAAGGCAACTTCCCTAAACTAGATGACCCAAGCAACAAGAAGAAAAAAGGCGCGTAATAACAAATTGGGGAAAGAGGTTGACTCATAAGGGGTCTGACCCCACTGAAAAAACAATATCTAGACCTAGATTACTCTAAGTTTTAACTAGATATTGAATCGTGGGGTCTGACACCTTTGCTTTTGAGTCAACCTCTTTCCTTATAAAAAAAGTGGAGGTACAACGATGATTAAATCCGTTGTTTCAAAAGAGTACCAGGAATTGCAGAAGGAAATTGTGAAACTTCAAGAACAGTGGAAACAACAGATAGATAGGGAGACCATCAGGCCCAATCTAGATAAGGCAGCTATGGCCGCAGGGATACCAGCCGCATCATTAACGGTTATTGATTTTGAAATTTCACTATTCCAACAGTGGATAGAGGAAATAAATTCCACGCTAGTAAAATTTAATCCAGAATTAGAGCCAAAACTAGCTAGTGTTGGTATTCTATTGAATGAAGAAGTAGCGGTGAAATGGATTGAAGAGGCATTTTCCTTCAATCATGTGTATTTTGTTGGTTTTGCACAAGAAAATGGACTTGAAGAATGGATTCCGCAATTCCTAGCTGAAACAGCCCTTCGCCCTTATTTACAAGTAACCGCTGAAAAGGTTCAAAAGGACATAGATAAGGCTGTTCCTGGAGCCGGCTGCCCAGTCTGTGGAGAACCGGCAAGAATAGCGTCTCTTGAGGAAGAAGGAAAAAAAGTGATGCACTGCCCACGCTGTCTGGCACATTGGCATGCAAGGCGCCTAGAGTGCTCACACTGCGGCAATGAAGACCACAAAACCATACAGTTTTTAACCATTGAAGGCGATGCTGTTTCGCAAATTCAAGTTTGCGATGAGTGTAACGGCTATATTAAAATTATTGATACAAGACAATATATCAGCAAACCATCTGCCGCATTACTAGACTTGAACAGCATCCATTTAGACTTCGTCGCCCAAGAAAATGGATATAACGCGGTAGGTATAAAAAAAGTGGAAAACTAAGAAGGTGCTAAGGTGAAGGCTGCGGCTATTATTTTATCAGGTGGGAAATCTAGCAGGATGGGTACAAACAAGGCCCTGCTAAAAATAAACGAGAAAACAAACATCGAAAGAATTGCAGATACGCTAAAGCCCCTCTTTGATGATATAATTCTAGTAACCAACAATCCTGAATCTTATGAATTTTTAGGATTGAAGATGGTAAAAGACCAGTATCCTGGTATGGGGCCACTCGCAGGGGTTCATGCAGGCTTAAATCACTCGAACTATGATGTGAATGTGATTGTTGCCTGTGATATGCCGTTTGTTTCAGGAGAACTGGCGCAAGCGCTCGTCCAACTCTGCAGCCATTACGATGCCGTCGTACCTGTAATCAATGGAATACAGCACCCACTTTTTGCTGTCTTTAAAAAGGAGATTGCAGGTGAAGTGGCTGGGAGTATTGAAGAAGGAACACTTCGAATGAAGCACCTTCTGAATCGCTTACAGGTGCTGTACGTTACAGAAAAAGAATTGCAATCTTATAGTCAATTCGATCTTGAAAAGGTCTTTTTTAATATGAACCACCCGAATGAGTATGAAGATGCTAAAAAGTGGGCCGAGACAGAATAGATGAACACAAGGGGGAAAAGGGGAACCATGCAATTTTTCAAAGTAAAAACAGTGGAAGAGACATTTGCCTTAATTGAAGAGTATATCCCGGTAACGCCACACAAAGAGGTGCGGGTGCTGGAAGAAGCGCTCCATTACATTCTTGCCGAGCCGGTCGTGGCCAAGGAAAATGTCCCGAGCTTTGACCGCTCAACTGTGGATGGATATGCTGTAAAAGCGAAGGATACGTATGGTTCCTCTGAATCAATGCCTGGATTCCTTACTGGAACGGGGGAAGTGAAAATGGGCGAAGTCCCTCATTCTATGGTAGGCCCGGGAAATGCTGTCTATGTGCCAACTGGCGGGATGATGCCTTCTGGTAGTGATAGTGTCATAATGATTGAACATTGCGAGGACCTCGATGGCCTCTTAAATACGTATAAGCAAATTGCACCAGGCGAAAATGTGATTAGAGCCGGTGAGGATATAAAAGAAGGCGAAACCCTCCTGACCGCTGGGACAAAGCTTCGTCCTCAGGAATTAGGGGCCTTGGCCTCCTTAGGGATTACCCATGTAACGGTCTTTCGTCAATTGAAGGTCGCCTACCTATCCTCCGGAGATGAAATTGTTCCCTATCAAACAGAAACCCTTCAAGAAGGGCAAATTCGCGACATTAATCATTTAACCATCTCAGGGTTAGCTCGTGAATGGAATGTAGACGTTGTATACGGTGGCATTGTAAGGGATGATTTTGAAGTCTTCCGTCAAAAAGCGAAAGAGCTTTACGATCAAGTGGATTGCCTGATTCTTTCTGGAGGAAGCTCTGTTGGGGCAAAGGATTATACCACTGAGGTCATTCAATCCTTAGGGAATCCAGGAGTATTTGTCCATGGAATTTCTATTAAACCAGGGAAACCAACCATCCTTGCTATGGCAGATGGAAAACCAGTCATTGGCCTACCAGGACACCCTGCGTCGGCGATGATTATCTTCCGGTTATTTGGTGAAAGGATTTTACGAAAGCTGATGGGTGAAAAAGTAGAGCGGAAACCAGAGCGGATTTTTGCTAGAATCACAAAGAATATTCCATCCTCCCCGGGACGGTCTGATTATATTCGTGTCCGTCTAGTTGAAAAAGAGGGAGAATGGTGGGCGGAGCCGATTATCGGAAAATCAGGCTTAATTACCACACTCGTTAAAAGCGATGGAATTGTTGAGATTAGTTCAGAAAAAGAGGGAATTTCACAGGGTGAATACGTTCCTGTGATCGCATCACGATAGGGGGAAAAGGCAAATGGAGCAGACATATTATAAGCGGAAAATTTATTTAGAAGATAAGCCCCGAGCGGAAGCGAGAGAAGAAATTCTTGCGGCACAACAGCTGCCCTCTGAAACGGAATATATCTCAGCAACTGAAGCTTTGGGACGAGCAACGGCTGAGCCGATTTTTGCACGGGTTTCGATGCCGCATTATCATGCTTCAGCGATGGATGGCATTGCTGTAGTGGCAGAAAGTACCTATCAAGCACATGAGCAAAATCCACTGCAGTTAAAAAAAGGCAGTCAATTTTGCTATGTAGATACAGGCAATGCAATTCCATCCCCATTTAATGCCGTGATTATGATTGAACATGTAGATGTAATCGATGACGAAACGATTGAAATTATTGAGCCAGCCACACCTTGGCAGCATATCCGTCCGATTGGAGAAGATATCGTTCAGGAGGAAATGCTGTTTCCGCAAGGACATGTATTAAGACCAGCAGATTTGGGCGTGTTGCTTGCTGCACAGCAAACCGTCATTCCAATCGTAAAAAAACCAGTGGTGACAATTATTCCAACCGGGAATGAACTGGTTGAGGCAGATTCAGAGCTGACTTCTGGGAATATTATTGAATTCAATGGCACGGTTTTTGCTAATTTTATTAAAGAGTGGGGCGGAGAGCCAAAGCTCCATTCCATTGTAAAGGACGAGCCGGAAAAAATTAAAGAAGCCCTTTTGGCGGCATCTGAAACCTCTGATATTATTGTCATCAATGCTGGTTCTTCGGCAGGGCGGAAGGACTTCACGGTGCACATTATTGGAGAAATTGGCACCGTCTTTACCCATGGGGTCGCCGCAAGGCCTGGAAAGCCTGTTATTTTAGGGAAAATAAATGGGAAAATCGTTGTAGGGGTTCCAGGATATCCGGTCTCCGCCTATTTGGCCTTGGAGTGGTTTGTCCGACCGCTTGTGTGTAAGTACTTAGGAATTCCTGAACCAAAAAGACAGACGGTAACGGTTAAGCTTGGCCGCCGCATTGTCTCATCGATGGGTGCAGAGGACTTTGTTCGAATGAATATCGGCTATGTGAATGGCCAATTTGTTGCTAATCCACTGACAAGGGCAGCAGGTGTAACGATGTCCTATGTCAGGGCAGATGGCCTCTTGATCGTACCGCCAAATATCATTGGCTATGAGCAAGGAGACTTCGCTGAGGTGGAACTGTTACGACCGCTGGAAGAAGTGAGAAACTCCATTGTGTTTAGCGGCAGCCACGATTTGACGATTGATCTATTATCATCACAATTGAAACGAGTGCATACGGATAGAAAAATTGTTTCATCGCATGTCGGCAGTATGGCTGGAATTATGGCGATTCGAAAAGGTGAGGCCCATGTAGCGGGCATTCATTTGCTTGACCCAAGTACAAAGCAATATAATGTTTCATATGTAAACAAAATTCTAGCGGGTCAAGACGTGGTTCTGTATCCATTTTTAAAAAGAAAGCAAGGCTGGATATTACCAAAAGGAAATCCACTTGAAATAGAAACCGTTGCTGATTTGGTTAGAGGTAAGGCGAATTTCGTCAACCGCCAAAAAGGAGCCGGTACAAGAATTCTATTTGATTTGCTGCTCTCAGTAGAGGGACTCTCCTCAGAGGACATCATTGGCTACGAGCGGGAAATGTTCTCCCATCTTGCTGTAGCGGCAGAGGTCAAGGGTGACCGTAATGGTGCCGGACTCGGAATCTACCCTGCTGCGAAAGCTATGGACCTAGATTTTATTCCTGTTGCCGATGAAGAATATGATTTAGTGATGACAAGAAGCTTTTATGAAAGTGACAACGGAAGACAGCTAGTTGAGCTGATCCAATCCCCTGCGTTCAAAGAACAAGTCGAAAAGATTGGCGGCTATCAAGTAGTGGAAAATGCAGAGCCCAAGCGCTTGTCAGAAGAGGTGAAATAAATGAAAATGTTCGAGATTTCAAAGGAACCGATTAATATCCAAGCAGTGATTGATAAAGTCGTTCAGCGCGAGGCGGGTGCGATTACGACCTTTATTGGTACCGTCCGTGAATTAACGAAGGGAAAGAAAACGTTGTTTCTCATTTATGAGGCGTATGAAGCCATGGCTGTGAAAAAGCTGGAGCAAATTGGTGCCGAGATTGAACAGCGGTGGGAAGGTTCGTGCGTCGCAATCACTCACCGTGTTGGTCGTTTAGATATTACCGATGTAGCGGTAGTGATTGCCGTTTCTACCCCGCACCGTGCAGATGCGTATGAAGCCAACCGTTATGCGATTGAACGAATTAAGGAAATTGTTCCCATCTGGAAGAAAGAGCACTGGGAAGATGGCGAAGAATGGATGGGCAATCAGCTTGAAACGGTCGCTTATCCAAGTGGCAAGCCTAAGGAGAGTGACTTGAATGAATAAGGTACTATTTTTTGCCCATTTACGAGATGCAGTCGGCGGTGAGGAGTTCCTTTCGATCGATGCAAGCGGTAAAACCGTTGCTGAGTTAAAGGCTGATTTAGCTGCCAACTATAACTTGCCTAAAATGGATACGGTGATGACAGCGATCAATGAAGAGTTTGCTTCCAATGATGAGGTTATCTCTGATGGTGATATCATTGCGTTCATTCCTCCGGTTAGCGGGGGCTGATTTAGTATGGATGAAAGGTATTCACGGCAAGTTCTCTTTCCAGGGATTGGTAAAGAAGGGCAAGAGAAGATTAGGAGAAAACATGTACTGATTATCGGTGCCGGAGCGTTAGGGTCGGGAAGTGCAGAGGTTTTGGTCCGGTCTGGTGTGGGCAAGCTGACGATTATTGATCGCGATTATGTCGAAGCGAGTAATTTGCAACGGCAGCAGCTTTATACGGAGGAAGATGTCGCTGAAAAGCTACCGAAGGCTGCAGCTGCAGATAAGCGTCTGCGTGCCATCAATTCCGATGTAGAGATTCGGGCAATCATCGGTGATGCGACTCCTGAATTGCTGGAGGAATTGGTAGTCAGCGTGGATTTGATGATGGATGCAACTGATAATTTTGAGACACGTATGGCGATGAATGATGTATCACAAAAATACACGATTCCGTGGATCTACGGTGCTTGTGTCGGCAGCTATGGGATGAGTTTTTCCATTATTCCAGGGAAGACACCGTGTCTTAACTGCCTGTTACGATCGATTCCGCTACAAGGGCTGACCTGTGATACAGGTGGGATTATTTCTCCGGCTGTCCAGATGGTTATTGCGCATCAAACCGCGGAAGCGCTAAAGATTCTGGTTGAAGATTATGATGCGGTCCGCACATCGTTCGTCAGTTTTGATTTATGGAGAAATGAATATACGAGTTTAAAGATGTCGAAGGCGAAGTTTGCTGGTTGCTTATCATGCGGCGAGGAGCGAACGTATCCGTATCTTGATTATGAGAATATGACGAAAACGACGGTGCTGTGCGGCCGCGATACCGTGCAAATCCGACCTGCGGCTGCTAGTGAAATTTCCTTGGAACGGCTTGCCGGGCAGCTTAGCTCACTAGGTTATGTAGTGAAAGGCAACCCCTATCTGCTGTCTGTGGAAATGGGCGAAGAACGGATGGTTATTTTTCAAGATGGCCGCGCTTTGGTCCATGGAACCAAAGATTTAACACACGCAAAATCCATCTATCAACGAATATTAGGATAACCCGTACCAGTTCATGGTGCGGGATTTTTGCGATATTCGACTTGTTTCACGTGGAACATGTCGAACGGTGGATGGGTCAATTTTTCGTAAAATAGTTGAATATCAGGTAGAATAGAAACGAGACTGAAAATAGAGGTGTCACAAATGAACATATCCATCCAAAAGCTCTTAACTAAAATAGAAGAAGAATTAAAACAAGCAAAAACAGCTCAAATGCAAGAAAGCTTGCGGGAAAAGGTGTACTCTATTAAAATATTATGCGAATTGATCCTAGATGATCAGCCAGCAGTACAAGGTGAAAGACCGTTGAACGCTCCTGCGGCCGCGAAGCCAGTACAAACACAACCTGCCTATCAACAGCCAGTGGCCGCACAACCAGTTTTTCAACAGCCGATCATGAATCAACCCATCTTTCAACAACCGGCACCCGTCCAACAGGGAAAAAAACTAGAAATGGACAACGAAGCAAACGGAGATTCATTATTTGATTTTTAAAATGGGAGGAAATACAAGATGAAAGCTTTTATCGTAATAGGGGCGATTAATGCCTTTTTAGCAGTAGCACTTGGTGCCTTTGGAGCACATGGATTAAAGGACAAGCTAGATGCACATTATCTAGAGATTTGGAAAACAGGCGTGACCTACCAAATGTTTCACGCAACCGGCATATTAATTATTGGTCTACTTCTCGGAAAAGTAGCAGCAAGCTCACAATTTGCCTGGTCCGGATGGTTAATGTTAGCCGGAATCATCCTATTTAGCGGCAGCTTGTACGCATTAAGCTTAACAAAAGTAGGCGTATTAGGAGCCATCACACCAATTGGCGGAGTATGCTTCTTAGCGGCATGGATCCTGATGATTGTAGGAGCAGTTAAACATTTTTAAGTAAAGCAAGAGGCATTGGGCTGAAGACCCAATGCCTTTTTACATGAAATATATTATCTTGGTGGGTAAGTACCTAAGCCTGGTGATGCACCATATGGATATTCATATTCAATTTCTTCAGCAAACGTAATGTAATCGACCGCTACCATCGGAATAAGGAAACGAGTACCGGCTTGCGGATCACTTAAAATAACATGGTCCCTTCCTGCCGCCTCAATAATTCCTTTAAATTCTTTCGCGTTCCATTGATTGTTACCCTCAAAGGTTGCAAAGACACTAACAAGTTTTCCTTTGTTCAAACGAAGAATATTTTCAATGTACGATTGCTCAATTGGAAGCATACCTTGCCCGCCACCTCCACCAGCGGGTGGCATTTGAGGCATTTGCGGCATTTGCCCCATTTGCTGCTGCATCTGTCCTGTTGATGGTGGTGGGAATTGTGGGAAGCCTTGCCCTCCACCCATAGGTTGTGCACGGTTTTGTCCAGCTACTCCAGTATAAGGCTGAAATCCTTGTGGATTGTTATATTGGTTCATCTTTTCCCCTCCTAATATAATTGAACGAATCGCCCAACAGTCTATTCATACTCCAAAGAAGCCCACATGGTTACAGTTGGGATGCTACTTTTTTCTCACCTCACCTTGATGAGACATACGGAGCTTTATTTGAGACTCGCTGTTTAAATAGTATGAAGGGGTTGGGGGAAATATGACTGGCTTTTGGTAGGAAAACAAAAAAGCTCTCAAGCCATGGCCTGAGAACTTTTTGTATTATACGTGAAGGAATGTGGATACGCGTTCTTCTTCGAGAAGGTTCCCAACGAAGAAGGCTCCAAACTCGCCGTAGCGAGCACTTACTTCATCAAAGCGCATTTCATAGACAAGCTTCTTGAACTGTAGAACATCTTCTGCGAACAGGGTAACGCCCCATTCGTAATCATCGAAGCCAACAGAACCCGTGATGATTTGCTTAACTTTCCCTGCATATGTACGACCAATCATTCCATGGCTGCGCATCATATTGCGGCGTTCTTCCATCGGAAGCATATACCAGTTGTCATTGCCTTGACGGCGCTTATCCATTGGATAGAAACAAACATGCTTCGTTCTTGGAAGCGTCGGGTAAAGGCGTGCCAAAATTTGTGGGTTCTGGTATGGATCTTCTCCTGCTGGTAGGTAGTTACTTAACTCCACAACCGAAACATAAGAATGAGCAGGAATCGTGAATTCTGCTAATTTTGTTTTGTTAAATTCTGTTTCAATCGCATTTAATTCTTCCATTGTTGGACGTAAAATCATCATCATAAAATCAGCCTTTTGACCAACAATTGTATATAAAGCATGACTGCCTTCTTTACGTTCCTGTGTTTGATTCCATTTTTCAACTAGACTTAGAAACTCATGGATAGCGGCTTGGCGCTCATCACTTGAAAGCATCTTCCACGTTGTCCAATCAACTGTACGGAAATCATGCAGGCAATACCATCCGTCAAGCGTTTGTGCTGCTTCACTCATTAAAATCACTCCTAAATAATGATTCTTCTTATTAACACTTTTAACTATAACATAGTTTGACCAAGTGAAGCCTCAATAAAACCTTAATTGAAGATAAGTGGATATTTTTATTAAAATGGGTACATAGTAAAAACGAGAGTGTAATTTTTTGAAAACAAAAACATTTCGATGAAACCGCTATCTGTGATGTACGTTGCTTGAAATTTTACTTTGGTAAAGTATGCTAATAGGGGTAGTTTTTTTAAAAGGGAGGATTTCATTGTGAGTGATTTATTTGAAGGATTAAAACAAAAAGTTTCCGGCCGTGATTTGCGTATTGTTTTTCCAGAAGGTTTAGACGAGCGAATTGTTAGAGCGACAGCCCGCTTAGCAGAGGAAAAATTAATCACACCGATTCTAGTAGGTAACATTGAACAAGTGCAGGCCAAAGCAAATGAGCTTGGCGTTTCTTTAGATGCTGCTGAAATTTATGATCCAGCAACTTATGCGGGCATGGATGAACTTGTTGCTGCGTTTGTTGAGCGCCGCAAAGGGAAAGCAACGGAAGAAGATGCCCGTAAGATTTTACTAGATGAAAACTATTTCGGCACGATGCTCGTATATACGAATAAAGCACACGGTCTTGTCAGTGGTGCGGCACATTCAACTGCAGATACAGTGCGTCCTGCCTTGCAAATTATTAAAACAAAAGAAGGCGTTAAGAAAACTTCTGGTGTGTTCATTATGGTTCGTGAGGACGAGAAGTATGTATTTGCGGATTGTGCGATCAATATTGCACCAGACAGCAACGATTTAGCAGAAATCGCGATTGAAAGCGCGAAAACGGCTGAAATGTTCGATATGGAACCACGTGTGGCCATGTTGAGTTTTTCAACAAAGGGTTCAGCGAAGTCTCCTGAAACAGAAAAAGTGATTGAAGCAGTGGAAGAAGCAAAGCGGCGTGATGCTTCACTAGTATTGGACGGCGAGTTCCAATTTGATGCAGCTTTTGTTCCATCTGTGGCAAAAAGTAAGGCGCCAGGTTCTGTGCTGCAAGGGGATGCGAACGTGTTTATTTTCCCAAGCCTAGAAGCAGGTAACATCGGTTACAAGATTGCACAACGTTTAGGTGGATTCGAGGCAGTTGGCCCGATTTTACAAGGGTTAAATGCACCGGTTAACGACCTGTCTCGCGGCTGTAACGAAGAAGACGTGTACAAGCTTGCCTTAATTACGGCAGCACAAGGATTATAAGAAGTTGAGCTAGTCCCGGGTTGGGACTAGCTTTTTTAATCGAAGATGGTCATCCACCCTCTCTTTTTGATAAAATAACTCTATCTGACGGGTAAGGAGTTAGGCGAATGGAAGGTTTACTGCGCCAGCCGGAGTGGCGAATCATTGACCAGTCTGCAGTTGGCATTCATTTTCAAGCAACACAATCCTTTGGCACGGATGATACCTTGTGTGCTTCGGTTGGTACCGGAAATGCACCAGCCACAGCGCGGACCTGGGTTCATCACAATACCGTAGTGCTAGGAATACAGGATACGAAACTGCCATTCTTACAGGAAGGCATCGACTATTTAAAGCAAGAGGGCTATCAGTCTATTGTTAGGAACTCTGGTGGCTTGGCGGTCGTTTTGGATGAAGGTGTCCTCAATATCTCGTTGATTTTTCCAGAGGCGGAAAAGGGAATTGATATAAACCGTGGCTATGATGCGATGTGGGACCTAATTCAGCGCATGTTTGCTGATTTTCCGCACAGAATAGAGGCGAAGGAAATTGTTGGGTCGTATTGTCCTGGAAGCTATGACCTTAGCATTGGCGGGAAAAAATTTGCTGGTATCTCCCAGCGACGGCTGAAAAAAGGCGTTGCTGTTCAAATTTATCTTTGCGTCAATGGCAGCGGTAAGGCAAGGGCAGAGTTGGTGAAGCAATTTTACCAGCAGGCAAAAAAAGAGGAACCAACCAAATTTGAATACCCTCAAATTGTGCCAGAAGTTATGGCTTCTCTTTCAGAATTACTTGGCACCCACTTCACGATTGGGGATGTCATGCTGCGTCTATTAAACCAGTTAAAAAGCAACAGTGATTATTTAGTTGCCGGACAACTAAACGAATATGAATTCTCATTATTTCCTGGATATTATCAAAGAGTTATCGAGCGGAATGAAAAGATAGCGGAAAGGTAAAAAGAGGCTGGCTCATCGAATGAGTCAACCTCTTTTCTGTATGGGATGCTGCGCGTGTTCTCTTCTCCCAAAATTCTCTTTACTCTGCCACTTTTTCTAGGTTCCCGTTACGGTCCATTTTAAATTTTGTAGCAGGTCTTTCTTCTTCTTCGAATAAAACGAGCTTGCGGGCACGGTTCATGATCTTCATTAAGGTCTCGTAATCTTCTTGAATGGTCTCCGTATTTTGCTCGAGTCCGGCAATCTTATTGGATAACTCTTCATTTTGCTTCCTTAATTCGGCAATCTCTCGCTTCAATCTTTCATTCTCACTTTTTAATGCTTCATTTTGCAGATTGGCATGATGAAAGTTTTGTAAGTAAGAAATGATGGAATCAAGCGTTAGTCCTCCAGAAGGTGCAGGTGCTGTTGCTGGCTTATAGCTTGGTGCTGCTGGCTTTACATAGGTTTCAGTGGCCATTTCTGCTGTCATATCTGGCATTTCAACCGTTGTTTCCACTGGCATTTCCACGGAAAGCGGTAAGGTATCTAATTCTTGTGAACCAGTAATTGGTGGATTATAAAGAAGCTTTTTCTTGCCACCTTGTTCTTTTCCTAGCACTCTTTGTCTTTGTTTACGCTGTTTTTTTGCTAATTGCAATGCTTTTTCATACGTGTGACGAACCACTGCGTTCCATCTGAAGCCACAGGCAGCAGAAGTCCTGTTCAGCTTGTCACCCACCTCTTCAAAGGCATTTAGCTGTGTACTTCCTTCTCTTACATGGCGAAGGACAGTCTCAGCTAATAATAGATCATTTTCATCTGTCCATGCATCTTGACGTACTTTCATATTTTTCAACTCCCTAAAATAATTTCCTTTACAGTGCAGTCTTGTTTCTGACTAATTTTTTAAAGTTCTAGTCTTATGATGGACAAGTTTTTCAGGGTTTATACCAAAATGATTAAAAGGATACTAGATTTTTTAAATGAAAGATTTAGTCTTGGTGATGGGGATTGCTAAAGATTGCAACTTGCATTCAAAAACAAGAAAATGTAAAATACCAATGGAGTAAATATGGATATACTAAACAATAGATAAATGATTGATTGAAGAAAGGGTTGTACCAAATGTCCAATGAATTTCGCGTTTGCGATGATTGTCAGGCCGTGAATTTAAAGACATTGATCCCTCGTTTGAAAGATTGCGATCCGAATGCCGAAGTCAAAATTGGCTGCCAGTCTTACTGTGGACCTGGCCGGAAAAAGACCTTTGCCTTCGTTAATAACCGCCCGGTTGCCGCATTAACGGAAGAGGAATTAATGGAGAAAATAAATAAAAAGATAAAATAATCACCTTAAGCCAACTGATTAAGGTGATTTTCTTTTTTTTATTAGAGTAGTGGAAACTGATTTTGTCGAAAACTACTGCAGAATTTTGCCGATTTTTAGGATATAATAGGAAAAAGAAAAGCGGAAGCGACTTGGTCAGCCCCGACAGGCAAATGTTCTTCGGCGAGAAAAGTCCGCCTTTTGACTTTTATTGCCGAAGGTTATTTGACCCGAGGGGCTAGGCGCTGGAGCTAGACAAAAGAAAGTCAACGAGGAAGAGGGAAGTCCATGCAATATTCGGCGGAAAAACTGAGTGAAGAAAAAGTGTTTAAAGACCCCGTCCACCGCTACGTCCACGTGCGTGATTTGGCAATTTGGGACTTGATTGGAACAAAAGAGTTTCAGCGCTTACGGCGAATTAAACAGCTTGGAACGACCTTTTTAACCTTTCATGGTGCAGAGCACAGCAGATTCAACCATTCGCTGGGAGTATACGAAATCGTCCGCCGGATTATCGACGATGTGTTTGTTGGAAGGCCGGAATGGAACGATGACGATCGACTTCTCACCCTGTGTGCGGCCCTTCTCCATGACCTGGGGCACGGACCGTTTTCCCACTCCTTTGAAAAAGTCTTTGGTTTCGACCACGAAGATTTTACCCGCGCTATTATTTTAGGTGATACAGAAGTCAATCGTGTGCTCTTGAAGGTGGGACCGGATTTTCCTACTCAAGTAGCTGAAGTGATTGAAAAAACATCCGAGAAAAAGCTTGTTGTGAGTCTGATTTCTAGCCAAATTGATGCTGACCGCATGGATTATTTGCAACGGGATGCGTATTTTACCGGTGTCAGCTATGGGCAATTTGATATGGAACGGATTCTACGCGTGATGCGGCCTAGAGAAGACCAGGTTGTGATTAAAAAGAGCGGTATGCACGCGGTCGAAGATTATATTATGAGCCGCTACCAGATGTATTGGCAGGTTTATTTTCATCCTGTAAGCCGCAGTGCGGAGGTTATTTTGACAAAAATCCTCCATCGTGCGAAGCAGTTATTTGAAGAAAACTATTCTTTCAAATATGAACCTTTTCACTTTACGTCCTTCTTTCATGAAAAAGCGACATTAGAAGACTATTTAAAATTAGATGAGTCTGTTATTATGTATTATTTTCAAATTTGGCAGGAAGAGGCCGACCCAATATTGAGCGACCTTTGCCTTCGTTTTGTGAATCGTAATCTATTCAAATATGCAGAATTTGACCCTGCGAAGGAATACAAGAAGCTTGCTGAGTTAACTTCCTTATTTCAAAAGGCAGGAATGGACCCTGAATATTATTTAGTGGTCGATTCATCTTCTGACCTACCGTATGATTTTTATCGCCCGGGTGAGGAAGAGGAACGGCTGCCGATTCATTTGTTAATGAAAAACGGAGATTTACGGGAGCTTTCCCGAGAGTCAGAGATTGTGGATGCCATTTCGGGAAAAAGAAGAACTGATCATAAGCTTTATTATCCAGCTGATTTTCTTGAGAGTGATTCCGGCTGTAAGGAGAGTAAAGCGAAAATCCGTGCTCTTTTGGAAAGTTGATAGACAGATGGCCCTTTGAGGCATGAATGGTAGATAATAAGAGACCTGTTTAGATGGAGTAGGAGATGACGAATGTTGTTAAAAGATCATGCGAAGCTGATGCAGGCAATTTTAGTTTCCGGCGAAATTACGGGGAGAAAAAAGCTGCAAAAGATGATATATATTGCAAAAAAGGTTGATTTTCCATTTCAAGAGCGGTTTCAGTTCCATTTTTACGGCCCATACTCTGAGGAATTGACCACAAGAGTAGAAGAGCTTTGTAATATGGGTTTCCTGAATGAAGTGAAAGAGAAAAAGGGCGGCTACTTTCAATACCGCTACACACTGACGGATGCTGGGAAAGAGTTCTTGAGCATGAATAATGTGGACATGCCCTGCCTGCAGGATTGCCTCGTGGATATGAATGAGCAGAATGCTAGATTCCTTGAGCTTGTGTCTACGGTTTTATATTTTGATAATCTTCCAAAGGAAGAGGTTGCGAATAAGGTATTTACGTTGAAAAGCAGCCAGCGCTATACGGAAGCAGAAATTGATGAGGCTTACCAGTATATTGAAAGCTTGAAGGCGAAAGTACAGTAAAAAAAGTGGAAGCGCAAGAGCGCTTCCACTTTTTCTTATTTGTCACTAGCGCGGACTCCGGCGACGCCGTAGTGGTTCTTGCTCATTTCCTCAATGAAAACGGTGATGTTTTCTTTTGGAGCGCCTGTTGTTTCGCTGACAGCGTCAGTTACTTTAGCCACTAAGGCTCTTTTTTGGTCTTCAGTACGTCCTTCTAACATTTTGACTGTAACGTATGGCATGATCATTTCCTCCTTGTAAACGTAACTAGTTTTAAGTTTCCCTCATTCTGCAAAAAAGTGCAATAATAGTCGGCATTTTTGATTTTCTTTTTCCAAGCGATTTCATGTATACTTAAAGGAATATAATAGAAGAAAGAGAAAACGGAGGCATGCCTTCCGTTCAGTAAGGAAGGAGAAACCACTTGGAAAGTTTGGAACATTTTCTTGCCTATCCACTAAAAGAGATTCCCTATGTTGTCATTACGCTTATGTTTGCGTTCACCTTTCATGAATTTGCACATGCCTATGTAGCCTATAAATTCGGTGATATGACAGCTAAAAAACAAGGGCGCTTGACGCTTAATCCAATCCAGCACCTTGACCCATTTGGAACAATCTTGATTCTGATCGCCGGCTTCGGCTGGGCTCGTCCTGTCCCGGTAAATCGGTTCTATTTTAAAAAACCGCGACTGGCTGGCGTTCTTGTTTCTGTTGCAGGGCCTTTAAGCAATCTAGTCTTAGCTTCGATTGGCTTTATCGTTTGGTATGCATTAAACCGTTTTGGTTCTATACCATCTGATAATTTTATTGATTTCCTCAATATATTTATTAATCTAAACGTCGTATTATTTATCTTTAATCTACTCCCACTTCCGCCTCTTGATGGCTATCGGATCGTGGAGGATTTAGCACCGAATCATATTCGTGCTAAAATGACCCAGTATGAACAGTATGGAGTATTAATCTTTTTAATATTAGTCATTACACCACTGGACCAATTTACAATTCAGCCGATCTTTGGTGTCGTCATCCCGTGGGTATTAGAGGGATTAAGTAATCTCTTTTATAGTATGTTTTTTTAGGAGGTTTACGTTCTATGGATGAAAAAAAGAAGAAGCTAGGTTTTAACATAATAAAGAAAAGCGATCCAATGGATAACCATAAAGGGTTTGGAAAAGGAGTGTTGAGCCTTGATAATGTGTCGCCTGTCTTCATTGATATCGATGCGGGAGAAGCGGTAATCGATGTAGGTGCGATGCATGCCCGCAGTGTGGTGGAGAAGGGAATCAAATTTTTACCGAATAAAGAAGAGGTTCCAAATGGTAAGCCGTATTGGCTGGTGTGGGTGACGATTGACCGCCATGAAGAGGGACCTTATTATGCCGGTGTGACAGCTTGCTACATGACGGTTGACCGCGAAATCCGCCGTGGCTATAAATCGCTTCCAGAGCATGTTAACCGCATGGATAAGTCGCTTAAACGCCATATTATCGTTGCTGATATGGATGACAAGTCAAAGCAAGTGCTAGCGGACTTTTTGAAAAATCATAATGAAGTATTGTGGAATAATTCTACAGACGAATTGAAACAAGGGTTAAATGCTCAGTAAAAAATGCAGTAAGATAATTTTTGGTAGTTTTTTTAAACAATAGATAGTATGATAAACAATGTGTGAATACACGTAAAACTAGGACAAGAAAAGCTCCGGAGCACTCCGGAGCTTTTCTAATTCCAAGGCATAATCTTTTTATACCAAGGGACCTTCTTATTGTCCTTCTTTTTCGGGGAATCAGGATTTTTAATATGTTCGGTGCAATAGTCAGTTGGCTCCGTACCGGCAACAAAATAAGTGAAACGGCGGACTGGACAATCCTTTGTTGCCAGCTTGCCGTTTTCCGGATTCACGTATACACCGACAACTCCTTCTTTTGGCGGTTTAAACGCTTTGACCGGCTTTCCATCTAAAGCTTCCTCCATAAAGTTCGCCCATATTTTCTTGGCGTACGTCTTCTCTGCTACAAGCTCAAGCGGCTTCCCAATATCATACCCTGCCCACACAGCCGTCACGAGCTGCGGTGAAAAGCCAATCATCCAGCTATCTGTTTCGGTAGAACCGGATTTTCCTGCATAGGGACGGGTAATGTTTTTAATTACTGTACTTCCAGTGACCTTGGCATAGCCATTTAGTTTTGAATCAAAAATCCCCGTAAGCATTTGCGTCATGACATATGCTTTGGCTGGGTCTAATACTTTTTCAGTCTGATTTTCCTTTTCAAATATGACATTGCCATTATAGTCTTCTACTCTTGTAATAAAGGTTGGGTTTACACGTTTTCCACCGTTGGCAAACAGGCTGTAGGCATTAGCCATCTCGATTACCCGAACACCTGAGGTTCCTAGCGCAAGCGACGGGACCTCTGCCATTTTTGTAGACAAGCCGAAACGCTTGGCGGCCTTAATTAATGTATCTTCTCCTAAAAATAGATGAGTTTTTACAGCAAAAATATTATCAGATACGGCGAGCGCTTGAGCGAGTGTGATTTCTCCATCTGCATACTTATTGTTAAAGTTATGCGGGGTATAATCTGCCTGTCCGTCATCAAAATGGAAGGTTGTAAACTCACTTCTCATGGTCGAGGAAGGAGTAAATCCCTGCTCAAGGGCCGCATAATACAACAGAGGCTTGATGGTTGATCCTGGCTGACGAACCGCTTGAACTGCCCTGTTAAAAGGACTTTTCTCATAGTCCCGGCCCCCAATCATGGCCCTCACATATCCGTTTTTCGGGTCCATTGCGACTAAACCGACCTGTATTTCAGAGGTGCTAGCCACATATTGGCTGACTTGGCGTTCTGCTGCTTCCTGCTGGTGTAGGTTAAGGGTCGTATATACCTTTAAACCGCCGAGAGCAATCGTGCGGTCATCTAAATGTAATTGATTTTTCAATGCATTTTTGACCGCATCCTGAAAATAAGGAGCAACCTTCACCTTTTGAGTCGTATGAACGCCAACTAAAGTGAGCGGCTGTGCTGCTGCTGTTTTTGCAGTATTCTTCGAAATGTACTTGTTTTTAACCATGCTTTGTAAAATAATATGCTGCCGGTTTTTTGCTCGCTCCATTGACGCGAGCGGAGAATAGAGACCCGGACCCTTTGGAATGCCTGCTAGCATACTTGCTTCCGCCAAAGTTAAGTCCGCTGCCTTTTTTCCATAATAATATTGGCTTGCAGCTTCTACACCATAAGCACCGTTGCCATAGTAGATGGTATTTAGATAGCCTTCAAGAATATCCTTTTTCGAATAATTCATCTCGAGGCGAATGGTATAGAAGGCCTCATGCAGCTTTCGTTTCCATGTCTTGTCGTGTTCGAGGAATAGGTTCCTTGCATATTGCTGGGTGATCGTGCTTGCTCCCTGCACTTTTGCAAAGGCTTGAACGTCAGCAATCACCGCACCGGCTATTCGTTTAAAATCAAAGCCATGATGCTCGTAAAAATTTTTATCTTCAATTGAAACGGTCGCATTTACTAAG
This sequence comes from Bacillus sp. SLBN-46, assembly GCF_031453555.1. Taxonomy (GTDB): domain Bacteria; phylum Bacillota; class Bacilli; order Bacillales; family Cytobacillaceae; genus Neobacillus. The sequence continues at coordinate 574,219 of NZ_JAVIZM010000001.1, forward strand.
TCAGGTGAAATATCCTTCAACCGCACCCAGTACCGTTTTTGACCACTATTGCTTTCGCCAATCAAGGTTCCATCATCCGCGAAAAATAAGGTAGATTGCGGAACCGCGAGCGGAGGTGCGCCTAATATCTTTGCGTAGGCCAGAATGCTACCAAAGATAATAAGCATGCAAATCATGCCTATCAAACTGATGATAATAAAGGCACGCAAATATTTTATGGTCTTTCGAAACCCTTGATCAGTCATGATTTCCATAGAGTTCACCTCCGTTTTTTCTTTCAGGAAAAATTTAGATAGTAATAGTATTGAAAAAATAGAGTTTTTTTAAACACTTTTCGTATAAAAATGAAATTTTTCTTAAATTTTGCTAGACTTTTTCTTATGTTTGTAATTCAATAGTTTGGGTAGCATAAAAAAATAAGTGATTATCTTATAATCACATGACTGCATAAAAATGAGATGAACTGAAAGGAAGATGAAATATGTCAATCTGGTTTACAGAAAAGCAAACCGAAAATTTCGGTATCACAATGAAAGTAAATAAAACATTACATACAGAGCAAACGGAATTTCAAAAGTTAGATATGATCGAAACAGAAGAGTGGGGCAACATGCTTCTATTAGATGACATGGTTATGACTTCTGTTAAAGACGAATTTGTTTACCATGAAATGGTGGCACATGTGCCTTTATTCACACACCCAAACCCTGAAAACGTACTAGTTGTTGGCGGCGGCGACGGTGGCGTAATCCGTGAAGTGTTAAAGCACCCAAGCGTGAAGAAAGCAACGCTTGTTGATATTGACGGGAAAGTTATCGAGTATTCTAAGAAGTTCCTTCCTGAAATTGCTGGCAAGCTAGAAGACCCACGCGTAGATGTACGTGTAGACGACGGTTTCATGCACATTGCGAACAGTGAAAATGAGTATGATGTAATCATGGTTGACTCTACAGAACCAGTGGGTCCTGCAGTAAACCTATTTACTAAAGGATTCTATGCTGGGATTTCAAAGGCATTAAAAGAAGACGGAATCTTCGTAGCTCAATCAGATAACCCTTGGTTCAAAGCGGACTTAATTCGCAACGTACAACGCGATGTAAAGGAAATCTTCCCAATCACTCGCCTGTATGTAGCCAACATTCCTACGTACCCAAGCGGCTTATGGGCATTTACAATCGGTTCAAAGAAATACGATCCATTAGAAGTAAGCGAAGACCGCTTCCACGAAATCGAAACAAAATACTACACAAAAGAACTGCACAAAGCAGCATTCGTATTGCCTAAATTCGTTGGCGACTTAGTGAAATAATGTGGGACAAATAAGGGGGACAGTCCCCCGATGTGGTAACGCGTTAAATGGTCGGGGGACTGACCCCCGGCCTGGTGATGCGTTAAAGTGATGGGGGACTGACCCCGGGAGGAGGATTTTTGATGCGTTTTGATGAGGCTTATTCGGGTAATGTGTTTATTAAGAGTCATCCGAGTTTTGAGGAGAGTCAAGTGGTTCTTTATGGGATGCCGATGGATTGGACGGTAAGTTACCGCCCGGGTTCTCGTTTCGGCCCTGCTCGTATCCGCGAGGTTTCCATTGGTCTTGAAGAGTACAGTGCGTACCTTGACCGTGAGCTTGAAGAGGTTAAATATTTCGACGCGGGTGATATTCCGCTTCCGTTCGGAAATCCGCAGCGAAGCATTGATATGATTGAAGAGTATGTGGATTCGATTCTTGCTGCAGGCAAATTTCCACTTGGTATGGGTGGAGAGCATCTTGTTTCATGGCCGGTGATGAAGGCGATGTATAAGAAGTATCCTGATTTAGCTATCATCCATTTTGATGCACACACCGATTTGCGCGAGCATTATGAGGGCGAGCCGTTGTCGCACTCGACGCCGATTCGTAAAATTGCCGAGCATATCGGACCGAAAAATGTGTATTCTTTCGGAATTCGTTCAGGTATGAAGGAAGAATTTGAGTGGGCGAAGCAAAATGGCATGCATATTTCTAAATTCGAAGTGCTTGAGCCTTTAAAAGAAATCTTGCCAACACTTGCTGGGCGTCCGGTATATGTAACAATTGATATCGATGTATTGGACCCAGCGCACGCACCTGGAACGGGTACGGTGGATTGTGGCGGAATCACTTCTAAAGAGCTTCTTGCTTCGATTCATGCGATTGCTCGTTCTGAAGTGAACGTTGTAGGTGGAGACCTTGTTGAGGTTGCTCCAATTTACGATCCTTCTGAACAAACAGCCAACACGGCGAGCAAGTTAATCCGTGAAATGATTTTAGGATGGGTGAAATAGGTTTCCATCCAAGATAAAGTTTTTGATTGGTGCCTGTCCCATTGGGGCGGGCATCTTTTGATTTGTATCGTGACTATGTTTATAATAGAAAAAGTATGCGGTGACGCGCTTATGTCAATTATGAGGACTATAACCAGTCAAAAGAACAGGTTAAAGTTCCTTTTTAAAAAAGGAAGTGCAGTTTCGTTTGTCTACTCATGAGATTCCAATGAAGATTAAGGTGAAAACGACGATTGAGCAGGACGGGGACAATGAGACCTATGAGTTAATGGTGTTTGGCCGTTATCTTGAGAAGGATGGTGCCTCGTTTCTTAAATATGAGGAAGTGCAGGACGAAGGTAGTGTTCGCACGATTGTGAAGGTGGCGGATCAGGACGCATTGATCTTACGAGGCGGTGCGGTGAAGATGCGGTTGCCGTTTCGGTTGAATAAGGTACTTCGCGGAAGTTATGAGATGCCGTTTGGTGTGTTTGAAACGTTGACGATGGCTAAAAGGTTGGAGCATTCGTTTGAAAATGGCCAAGGCTTGATTGATATATTGTATGATTTTAAGATGCAGGGTTCGCCCGGTGGTACATATCGATTAGAAATTACCTTTGAGGAGGATGGGAAATGAATATAGTAGAGATGACGCAAAGTAAGATCAAGGAAGAGATTCGGGCGGCGGTTCTGAAGGCAGAGCTTGCGACGGAGGACCAGATTCCTGATGTAATCCTGGAGATTCCAAAGGATAAGGCGCACGGGGATTATTCGACGAACATGGCGATGCAGTTGGCTCGTGTGGCGAAGAAGGCGCCGCGGATGATTGCGGAAGCGTTGGTTGAGCATTTCGACCGCTCGAAGGCATCGATTGAAAAGATTGAGCTGGCGGGACCAGGGTTTATCAATTTTTATATGAATAATGCGTATTTGACGGACTTGATTCCAACGGTGCTTAAGGCTGGGGAAAAGTACGGGGAAACTACGGTTGGCGGCGGCCAAAAGATTCAGGTGGAGTTTGTTTCGGCGAATCCAACGGGAGATTTGCACCTTGGACATGCTCGCGGTGCGGCTGTTGGGGACTCGCTGTGCAATGTGTTAGCGAAGGCGGGCTATGCTGTGTCACGTGAATACTATATTAATGATGCTGGGAACCAGATTAATAATCTAGCGAAGTCTGTTGAGGTTCGTTATTTCCAAGCGCTTGGCATTGATAAGGAAATGCCGGAGGACGGTTATCATGGGGCGGATATCGTAGGCATCGGGCAGGCGCTGGCTGATGAATTTGGCGATAAGTATGTGAATGTAGCCGAGGAGGAGCGTTTTGAGTTTTTCCGTGAGTACGGCTTGAAGGTTGAAATGGCGAAGTTGAAGAAGGACCTTGAGGATTTCCGCGTGGGCTTTGATGTGTGGTATTCTGAGACGTCTCTTTATAAGAATGGAAAAATTGATGAAGCATTGGACGCGCTTCGTGCAACTGGTTATATCTATGAAGAAGATGGCGCGACTTGGCTTCGTTCAATGGATTTCGGCGATGATAAGAACCGGGTGTTAATTAAACAGGATGGGTCTTATACGTATTTGACACCGGATATCGCTTACCATAAGGACAAGCTGGACCGCGGCTTTGAAAAGTTGATTAACATTTGGGGTGCGGACCACCACGGGTATATTCCTCGGATGAAGGCGGCGCTTCAGGCATTGGGTTATGATCGTGATACGCTTGAAGTGGAAATCATTCAGCTCGTTCATTTGTATAAGAACGGGGAAAAGATGAAGATGAGTAAGCGTACCGGTAAGGCGGTTACGATGCGTGATTTGGTGGATGAGGTCGGCCTCGATGCGACTCGTTATTTCTTTGCGATGCGCAGCTCGGATACGCATATGGATTTCGATTTGGACTTAGCGGTGTCTGAGTCAAATGAAAATCCTGTTTATTATGCACAGTATGCGCATGCTCGTATTTCTAGTATCCTGCGTTCAGGGGAAGAGCAGGGTGTGAAGGTGGATGAGTCGGCTGATTTTTCGTTAGTGTCGGCTGAAAAGGAAATGGATTTGTTGAAGAAGGTTGGTGAGTTCCCAGCGGCTGTTGGGGAGGCTGCGGTGAAGCGTATGCCGCACCGTATTACTAACTATATCTTTGATTTAGCGTCGACGTTCCACAGCTTCTATAATGCGGAAAAGGTGCTGGATATGGACAATGTTGAGCGTACGAAGGCGCGCCTTGCGTTGGTAAGATCGGTGCAGATTACGTTGAAGAATGCTTTAGCATTGATTGGTGTTTCGGCTCCGGAGAAAATGTAGATTTGGTTAGGTGGCTCCCATTTGGGGGCTTTTTTTGTTGATAGGGGTTTGGCGAGTAAAATGGTAAAAAGACGAGTAAATCGTGAAAGTAGACGAGTAAAAGGTGGAAAATGACGAGTTAATTTCATAAATTGACGAGTAAACATCCAAAATAGACGAGTAAATTAAACAAATGAGTAAATCACTATCTTGGAGAAGGTAAAACGGGACAATTTCTCACGAAAAAGACCAAAATAATGAATACTATCCAAAAAAATGCAGATAGTAATAAAGAATTATGAGTGAGGAGTGACCGATCGCATGAATGTTGGAAGAGCAAAGGAAATTATGGAATCAGCCGATATGATTAACGTGACGTACGATGGAACGCCGGTGATTATTCAAAACGTGGATGAAACAACCAGAATGGCCCGGATTTATTCCAGGAAAGACCCAGAGAACGAAAGAGATGTGCCTGTTTTAAATCTAATAGAGGAATAAAACGGGGACAGTCCCCCAGTGCGGTGAAGCTTCACTACGCTGGGGGACTGTCCCCATTATTGTCCCCCTTATTTTATTTCAATCGTCCCACCACTGATCCGCTTATATCCCCGCAGTTTACTTAAATCCTCGATAAGCTTCAGTGCTGCCTGGTCTTTCGACTTGGCTTCAATCATGAAATCGACATCCTGACCGGACTCCTTCAACAGTTGTAAAAAAGGCATAATGAATTCCGGATCCACAAAATCTGCATGAGAGCGGAATTCTTTTTCCGATTTGGGCGAGGATATATGAATTTTGGGTATATGCGGCACATGCTCCCACGTCTGGACAATCCGCGGCCACAGCTCTTCTAGCGGGGCTTCAGACAGATTTGCCATATGGTGGTGATAGTCAAACACCAAGGGAATGGTTTCTTTTTCACAGACCATTAGCGTTTCTTCTGCGGTATAGGTCTTATCATCATTTTCTAACGTCATCACTTGTTTAATGTTGGCCGGTAGGTTGGTTAAGTTTTGGTGAAAACGAATCAAAGTCTCCTGCTTATCCCCGTAAGCACCACCGATATGTATATTAATCAAGCCTTTATCGGCAATCCCCATCGCTTCAAACATTTGATAATGATAGCTCATGTCGATGACCGCATTTTTGGTAATAGTGTTTTTTGGTGAGGTAAACAAAGTAAATTGATTGGGATGGAAGCTAACCCGCAGGTGATTGTTCCGAACCAGGTCGCCAAGCTCTTCCCACTCCTTTTTGAAGGGGGTGGTAAAGTCCCAGCGCACCTCTGGATGGGTGGCGAGGGGGACAATGGAGCTAGACATCCGATAGACTTCGATTTCATGCGCAAGATTGAAATACAGCATTCGTTTCGTGTGCTCGATATTTTGCCTCGTCACATCCAGCAGCTTTTCTGTGCGCTCCTCGGGGCTAAGCTGCTGATAACGGGTGTAGGTGAGCGTCTTAGCCGGAGATGCATCCCATAAAGTTATGGCAGTCGAAACATAGCCAAAACGAATTTTCATATCAGTAGCTCCCTTCTGGGGACAGTCCCCCATTGCTTTAATACGTTACTACGCCGGGGGACTGTCCCCCCATTATAGGAAAAAGGCGATCAAGCGGGCAATATTCTCTTTCAGTGACCGTAATGGATTAGGTTTGTTCAGGACTTCTAAGGTCAGCAACACGGAGTCGTTGATGTCCTTTTCGATTACTTCCTTTACACGCTTAATAAAGGCAGGATCATAGATATAACAGTTAATTTCCTTGTTTAGGAAGAAGCTGCGGTTATCGAAATTAGCGGTGCCGATATCGCAAATCGAATCGTCAATCACCATCGTTTTTGCATGATAAAACCCATTTTTATATTGATAAATAACCGCTCCCATTTTCAGCAGTTCTCGTAAATAACGATAGGAGCCTTCCTGAACAAGTATATGGTCAGCTGTATACGGAACCACAACCGTAAGTGACACGCCGCGGCTAATCGCATGAAGCAATTCCTTCATGACTCGTGTACTTGGTACAAAATAAGGGCTCCCGATAATAATGGAATGTTGGGCCTTTTGAATCACCTGGACGAATTTTTCCTCTAACATTCCGGCTTCGGTTGGAACAAGCTGATGGCGGACAGGACCTTTAGAGAGCGAAGGGAAATAGGCCGGTCGATGCTGGAGATTTTCACCCCCATACTCCTCCCAGTCAATCATAAATTCACTTTGTAACGAATGAACACTTTCCCCCATTATTTTTAAATGATAGTCACGCCAAGGACTTAGCTTTGGGTCTTGATCAATGTATTCCTTACCAATATTAAAACCGCCAACATAGCCGATTTTCCCGTCGATAATCGAAATTTTACGATGATTGCGGACTTGAGAGGAGTAAAAAGGAAACGGCAGCTTAATGCGGTTGCTAAAAGCAAATTTGACCCCCGCCTCTTTAAGGGACCTCACCGTTGACGCCGAGATTCTCCAACTGCCAAGACGGTCAATCAATAGCCGCACCTCCACCCCTTGTCGTGCTTTTTCTTTTAAAAGAGCGAGAAATTCCTGGCCGAATCGGTCATCTTTGACAATATAAAAGAGCACATGAACATGCTTCGTTGCTTGACGAATTTCCCGGAAGTAATCTGCGAATAATTCCTTTCCATGTGTAAAAATATCCACATGGCCATGGAGGATGCTTGTTTCCTTATAACTGACAATAGAAAGATGCTTCTTTCGTCCTAATCTAAAATCTAATACGATCCATATAATGATGAGTAGTAGTGCACTTAATAAGATGGCCAAGCTCATGTTGAATCTTTCCCCCAATCGGTTTCATTAGTGTTTCCGAACCGCTTCATTTCTATAAGTCGAACGAATTTTGCAAAAATTGATTGACTGAATGCTCATTCATAATATAATAGAGGTAAGATAGAGTTCAGAAAATTTATTATTTTCTTGTAAGAACTGGGGAAAGGGGCGAAAATTGATGAATGTTTTTTTGTGGATTAACCTCATTGCATTTGTAGTTGTAACCGCTTACGCTGTCAGCCTATTTGTTTATGTGGTTAAGACTCGGATTGAATTTATTAAGTTGGGGAAAAAGGTCGAGTTTGATAACAATGTCAAAGAGCGGCTGCAAAAAATTTGGGTCAACGTGTTTGGCCAGAAAAAGCTGTTAAAGGATAAGAAGAGCGGCGCTATTCACGTTATGTTCTTTTATGGATTCATTCTCGTTCAATTTGGCGCCATCGATTTTATTTGGAAAGGGATTGTCCCAGGTTCACATTTGCCACTAGGACCGCTATATGCAGGTTTCACGTTTTTCCAGGAAATCGTCACATTGACGATCCTAGTTGCGGTGATTTGGGCTTTTTACCGCCGTTATGTGGAAAAATTAGTTCGATTGAAGCGCAATTTTAAATCGGGGCTTGTTTTATTGTTTATCGGCGGCCTTATGGTTTCCGTATTGGTCGGAAATGGAATGGGCATCGTCTGGCACGGGGAAGAGGCTTCATGGACTGAACCGGTGGCTTCCCTGATTGCAATGGGCTTTTCATGGATAGGGGAAACAGCCGCCATCGCCATTTTTTATGTGGCATGGTGGATGCATTTATTGTTCTTACTAACATTCTTAGTATACGTGCCGCAATCCAAGCACGCACACTTGTTGGCCGGACCGGCAAACGTTTATTTTAACCGTTTAGAAAAACCAGGTAAGTTAAAGAAAGTGGATTTTGAAGACGAAACACAAGAGTCCTTTGGTGTTGGAAAAATTGAAGACTTTACGCAGCACCAAATGATTGATTTTTATGCCTGTGTAGAATGTGGCCGCTGTACCAATATGTGTCCAGCAACCGGAACTGGTAAAATGCTGTCACCAATGGACTTAATTGTAAAAATGCGTGACCACCTCACTAATTATGGTGCGTCAGTAACGTCAAAGCAGCCATGGGTTCCTACGTTTGCTTTTTCCAATACAAAAGGAAACCAAATTGCTCTAGCTGCAGCTGGTCAAGGTGCAGAAGAAACGGCTGCTGCGCTTGCATATAGCCCAAGCTTGATTGGCGAGGTTATTACCGAAGAAGAAATTTGGGCATGTACAACATGCCGCAACTGTGAAGACCAATGTCCAGTTATGAACGAGCACGTGGATAAAATTATCGACCTTCGTCGTTATTTAGTGTTAACAGAAGGTAAAATGGATGCTGATGCACAGCGCGCGATGACGAATATTGAACGTCAGGGCAATCCATGGGGCTTAAACCGTAAAGAGCGCGAAAGCTGGCGTGAGGTTCGCGAGGATGTCGAGATTCCAACTGTGAAAGAAATGAACAAGAAGGGCGAAGAATTCGAATACCTCTTCTGGGTTGGTTCTATGGGATCTTACGATAATCGCAGCCAAAAAATTGCTCTTTCCTTTGCGAAGTTGATGAATGAAGCAGGCGTGAAGTTTGCCATTTTAGGAAATAAGGAGAAAAACTCTGGTGATACACCAAGACGTCTAGGAAATGAATTCTTGTTCCAAGAGCTTGCGACGAAAAATATTGAGGAATTTGAAAAGGCAGAAGTGAAGAAAATCGTTACGATTGATCCGCATGCCTATAATATTTTCAAAAATGAGTACCCTGATTTCGGATTACAGGCAGAGGTTTATCACCATACAGAGGTTCTATATGAGCTGGTTCGTGACGGGCGCTTGGTACCGAAGCATGCAGTTAATGAAAAGATTACTTTCCATGATTCTTGTTACTTAGGTCGTTACAATGATGTCTACGATCCACCGCGTGAAATCTTAAAATCGATTCCTGGTGTACAGCTGGTAGAGATGGAGCGCAACAGAGAAACGGGTATGTGCTGTGGAGCGGGCGGCGGTTTGATGTGGATGGAGGAAGAAACCGGTCATCGTATTAACGTGAGCCGTACAGAGCAAGCACTGGCTGTTAATCCTTCTGTCATCAGTTCTGGCTGTCCATACTGCTTAACGATGCTGTCAGATGGAACAAAGGCTAAAGAAGTGGAAGAGAAAATAGCAACTTACGATGTGGCTGAGTTGCTTGAAAAAGCGGTTTGTGGAGAAGTGAAAGAAATCGCTTCGTAAGTGTGGTTGTCAATGAGTTAGAATAGCAAAGGTTGAGATTTTCATTCAAAATTTTAGGAATTTTGTGTAAAACATTTCAACTTTTGCTATTTTTTATGTAAAATAAAAGATAACGGTAAAACGCTTACATTTTCTTTTTTATTTTCGTACGTGGGCAGTGAGTTTTTTGTTAAACGATTCGGCTTGCGTTATTTTTTGTTAATTTTTCGAGCGAGCGTTCAGTCAGCGGAAAAAATGGGATATTTTTTAAAAAGATAAGACTGAATATTGGGAAAAGGGAGAGTGTTTTGAATGGGGAAAACGGTTATTTTGAGCGGCGTAAGAACGCCTTTTGGAAAACTTGGGGGTGGATTAAGCAGCTTCACGGCTTCACAGCTTGGGGGAATCGCGGTTAAGGAAGCGTTGGTTCGCGCCGGCGTTAAGCCTGAAGAGGTAGGGGAAGTCATCCTCGGAACGGTTTTGCAAGGGGGCCAAGGACAAATTCCGTCACGCCAGGCAGCCCGACATGCAGGTTTGCCATGGGAAGTAAAAACGGAAACGATTAATAAGGTGTGTGCGTCTGGCATGCGCAGTGTGACGTTGGCCGACCAAATTATTCGCGCGGGCGATGAGGAAGTCATTGTAGCAGGCGGAATGGAATCCATGAGTAACGCACCATACATTTTACCGAAGGCAAGATGGGGCTTTAGAATGGGCGATTCACAAGTGAAGGATCTCATGATTCATGACGGCTTGAGCTGCAGCTTTACAGGTGTTCACATGGGTACTTATGGAAATTCAACGGCGGCGGAAATGGAGATTTCTCGTGAGGCGCAGGATGAGTGGGCGTTACGAAGTCATGTTCGTGCGCTGGAGGCGATTGAGAGTGGGAAGTTAGCAGAAGAAATTGTGTCTGTAGAAGTGCCGCAGCGAAAAGGGGAGCCGATTGTTGTGTCTACTGACGAAGGGCCGCGTAAGGATACTTCGTTAGAACGTCTTGCTAAATTGACACCTGTATTCAATTCAACGGGGACGATTACGGCGGGGAACGCACCAGGGGTGAATGACGGAGCTGCTGCCCTCGTGTTGATGAGCGAGGAGCGTGCGACTCGTGAAGGACGCGAGGTAGGAGCGGTGATTCTTGGTCATGCGGCTGTCGCAGTCGAAGCAAAGGATTTCCCACAAACACCAGGCCTTGTAATCAATGAGATTTTAAGGAAGACGGGCAAAAGCTTGGAGGAAATTGATTTATTTGAAATCAATGAGGCCTTTGCAGCTGTTGCGTTGGCAAGTGGGAAAATTGCCGGGCTGAATCCAGAAAAGGTCAATGTGAATGGCGGTGCGGTAGCGCTGGGGCATCCAATTGGCGCAAGCGGTGCGCGAATTATCATCACGTTGATGCACGAATTGAAGCGCCGCGGCGGCGGAATCGGAATTGCAGCTATATGTAGCGGCGGTGGCCAGGGAGATGCGGTGATGATTGAGGTACCGAGAGGGTAAGCGTTGGGCGGTATTGGCGGAAGGACATTTTTTCATAAAAAAAATGGGCTGCATACGAAAGCAGCCCCCAATCTGGAGGGGAAAACATGAAGGTTTCAAAGGTAATGGTAATTGGAGCGGGACAAATGGGTTCGGGAATCGCCCAAGTTTGTGCCCAAGCAGGATATCACGTGTTGTTAAATGACTTAAAGCCTGAATTCGTGGAACGCGGCTTAGGGGTCATCAATAAGAACCTTTCCCGCAACGTCGATAAAGGCAGAATGACTGAGGAGCAAAAGCAGGAAGTGCTGGCACGACTTACTGTTTCGACAGATCTAACCGATGCTGCTGGCGTAGACCTCGTCATCGAGGCAGCCGTTGAAAATATGGAAATCAAAACAAAAATCTTTGCTCAATTAGATGAAATTGCTCAGGCACATACCATTTTAGCGAGCAATACCTCGTCCCTGCCAATCACAGAGATCGCTGCAGCGACGAAGCGTCCGGAAAAGGTCATCGGCATGCACTTTATGAATCCAGTGCCAGTGATGAAGCTGGTGGAAATTATCCGCGGTCTGGCAACAGCGGATGAAGTCTATCAAGTGATTGAAGACATGACCAATACGTTAAACAAGGTGCCTGTAGAAGTAAATGATTTCCCTGGCTTTGTTTCAAACCGAATTCTCATGCCAATGATCAACGAAGCGATTTACACGTTGTATGAAGGTGTGGCAACGAAGGAAGCGATTGATGAGGTCATGAAGCTCGGCATGAATCATCCGATGGGGCCGTTAACTTTGGCTGACTTTATTGGGTTAGATACCTGCCTGTACATTATGGAAACACTCCATGAAGGCTTCGGTGACGATAAATACCGCCCATGCCCATTGCTTCGTAAATATGTAAAAGCAGGCTGGCTCGGCAAGAAAACAGGCCGTGGATTCTATACGTACGAATAGGAACGGACGCGATTTTTAAACATATAGATCAAAACCAGGTGGGTCACTGCGATACATACACTTCTGTGATCTCCCCTGGCAAACGAATCCACCTCGAAAAGGGGAGAGACAAATGAACCTGACATTCACAGAAGAACAAGAAATGATGCGAAAAATGGTCCGTGATTTTGCGAATAGCGAAATTACTCCATTCGTCGATAGGATGGAAAAAGGAGAGTTCCCGCGAGAGATTCTCCGTAAAATGGGCGAGCTTGGCTTGATGGGGATTCCAGTGCCTGAAAAATACGGCGGGGCTGAGATGGATTTCACCTCCTATATTATTGCCATCAATGAAATTTCGAAGGTAAGTGCCACACTGGGCGTGATTTTATCGGTGCATACGTCGGTGGGGACGAACCCGATTCTTTATTTCGGAACGGAAGAACAGAAGCAAAAGTATGTGCCGAAGTTAGCTTCAGGTGAATACTTAGGGGCTTTTTGTTTAACCGAGCCGAGCGCTGGCTCAGATGCAGCAAGCTTGAAGTCGCGTGCGGTTAAGAAGGGTGACCATTATGTCATCAATGGCTCGAAGGTATTCATAACCAACGGCGGTGAGGCGGACGTTTATATTGTATTTGCCAGCACTGAGCCTAAGTTGGGCACCAAAGGCATTGCTGCTTTTATTGTTGAAAAAAATACCCCTGGTCTGATCATCGGGAAGGATGAACACAAAATGGGGCTACATGGTTCGAGGACTGTACAGCTTACGTTCGAAGATATGCGTGTTCCGGTGGAAAATCTTCTCGGCAACGAAAGTGAAGGCTTTAAAATTGCCATGGCGAACCTCGAGGCCGGCCGCATCGGCATCGCCACTCAGGCACTTGGTATCGCGGAGGCCGCATTGTCCGCCGCAACGAACTACGCGAAGGAGCGTCAACAGTTTGGCAAGCCAATCGCCGCCCAGCAAGGAATCGGCTTTAAACTGGCTGACATGGCGACGAGTGTGGAGGCTGCGAAACTATTAGTCTATCGCGCGGCTGATTTACGGAGCCGTGGGGTGAAATGCGGTATGGAAGCATCGATGGCAAAGTTGTTTGCCACTCGAACAGCGGTAGAAGTAGCAACCGAAGCGATCCAAGTGTTTGGCGGCTACGGTTATACCGAGGATTACCCGGTGGAGAGATACTTCCGCGATGCGAAGGTAACTGAAATCTATGAGGGAACGAGCGAGATTCAGCGGATTGTGATTAGTAAGTATTTATGATGATTTGTAGAAAAGTTCAAGATTTGTGTAGAAAAACTAGTAAACCGTGTAGAAAAAATTAAAAAGTGTGTAGAAAAATTCAATAAGTGTGTAGAAATCCGAGTCAATCATGTAGAAAAACACAAAAAATGTGTAGAAAAAATCCTAACATGTTCAGACTCAATCCAAAAAACGTGTAGATATCCCAAAGGAGGACCTGAAAATGAACTTTAAGTTAACCGAAGAACATGAAATGATCCGAAAAATGGTTCGTGATTTTGCTAGAAACGAAGTAGCGCCTACTGCGGCTGAGCGTGATGAGGAAGAACGCTTTGACCGGGAGATTTTTGACAAAATGGCGGAGCTTGGTTTAACGGGTATTCCATGGCCGGAAGAGTATGGCGGAATTGGCAGTGACTATTTAGCTTACTGTATCGCAGTTGAAGAACTTTCCCGCGTCTGTGCGTCAACAGGGGTAACTCTTTCTGCGCACACGTCTCTTGCTGGCTGGCCAATCTTTAAATTCGGCAGCGAAGAGCAGAAACAAACGTATCTTCGTCCGATGGCAGAAGGAAGCAAGATTGGGGCATACGGCTTAACAGAGCCTGGCAGCGGTTCGGATGCAGGCGGCATGAGAACAACGGCTCGCTTAGAAGGGGACCATTACGTTCTAAATGGCTCCAAAATTTTCATCACTAACGGCGGCATCGCTGATATTTATGTGGTTTTTGCATTAACTGATCCATCCAGCAAACAAAAGGGTACGACAGCTTTTATCGTCGAAAAAGACTTCCCAGGCTTCTCTGTTGGGAAAAAAGAAAAGAAACTCGGCATTCGTTCGTCACCAACGACGGAAATTATTTTCGAAGATTGCAAGGTTCCTGTTGCCAACCGACTAGGTGATGAAGGAGACGGCTTTAAAATTGCCATGATGACACTGGATGGCGGCCGTAACGGAATCGCAGCGCAAGCGGTAGGAATTGCGCAAGGTGCATTGGATGCAGCGGTTGACTATGCTAAGGAACGCCAACAATTTGGTAAACCAATCGCTGCACAGCAGGGAATCAGCTTTAAGTTGGCTGACATGGCGACTGGAATTGAAGCTGCAAGACTATTAACCTATCAAGCTGCATGGTTGGAGTCAAAGGGACTTCCATACGGAAAAGAGTCCGCGATGTCTAAATTATTTGCGGGTGACACAGCGATGAAGGTAACAACGGAAGCGGTTCAGGTGTTTGGTGGCTACGGCTATACAAAGGATTATCCAGTAGAACGTTTCATGCGTGATGCGAAGATCACGCAAATATACGAAGGTACACAGGAAATTCAACGCCTCGTAATTTCACGAATGATTACGAAATAAGGAGGCTAAGGATGAAAAAGCGGGAAGTACAGGCTTCGGTCAAGGATGAGCGCTTGGTTCAGAAACGGCGCGATCAGATGATCAAGGGAGCCGTGACACTTTTTAAACAGAAGGGGTTTCACCGGACGACGACGAGGGAAATTGCGAAGGCAGCGGGCTTTAGCATTGGGACGCTTTATGAATACATTCGCACAAAAGAGGATGTTCTCTATCTAGTTTGTGACAGCATTTATGATCATGTTAGTGACCGTCTTCAGAAAGACCTGGCCTTGAAAAAGGGAACATTGGAAAGCTTGAAGCTTGGGATTGCCAACTTTTTTCAGGTCATGGATGAAATGCAGGCCGAAGTGCTCGTGATGTATCAGGAAGTGAAGTCCCTGTCTAGGGACGCCCTTCCCTATGTGTTAAAAAAAGAGATGGAAATGGTGGCAATGTTTGAAAATTTGCTCACGCGTTGCGTGGAAAACGGGGAACTGACGCTGACGGAAAAGCAGGTAGAGCTGATTGCTCATAACATCTTTGTTCAGGGGCAAATGTGGGGCTTCCGCCGCTGGGCGCTTAGAAAATTATTTACGCTCGAGGAGTACATTGATTTGCAGACCGAGATTTTGTTATCGGGGATTGGCAGCGACGTCACATCAGCCGATAAACGTCTGGAAAACGAAACGAATCGCAACCGATAAATAGAGTTCATTTTTCAAAAAGGGGGAGTACGATGGGAACTTATCAGCCTAAGCATCATATCCGTTTTGTGACGGCGTCGAGTTTGTTTGATGGGCATGATGCTTCGATTAATATTATGAGGCGAATTCTTCAGGCGAGCGGGGCGGAGGTTATTCACCTCGGGCATAACCGTTCGGTGGAGGAGGTTGTGAACGCGGCGATTCAAGAGGATGTGCAGGGGATTGCGATTTCTTCTTATCAAGGCGGACACGTTGAATACTTTAAATATATGTATGACCTGTTAAAGGAAAAGGGTGCACCGCATATCCGCATTTATGGCGGTGGGGGCGGCGTTATCATTCCTCGGGAAATTGATGAGCTTCATGCGTATGGAATTGCGCGCATTTTTTCACCAGAGGACGGTCGTTTGCTTGGGTTACAGGGCATGATTGACAGAATGATTGAGGAGTGCGATTTTTCAACGGTTGACATGGATGCGGCTGAGCAAATTGAAAAGCTTCCTACTGGGGATGTAAATGCCATTGCCAAGTTGATTACGTTAGCTGAGCTTCATGTCGATAAAAAGAATGAAGCGGCTGCGGCAGCCGAGCAGGTACTGGAACAAGTGAAGTCGCTCGAGAAGGCGATTCCGGTAGTCGGGATTACGGGAACAGGCGGCGCTGGGAAAAGTTCGTTGACGGATGAATTAATCCGCCGCTTTATCAATGAACTTCCTGATAAAAAGGTAGCGATTCTGTCTGTTGATCCAACTAAACAAAAAACGGGCGGTGCCTTGCTTGGGGACCGGATTCGTATGAATGCGATTTTCTCTCCGAATGTGTATATGCGAAGTCTGGCAACAAGACGTTCGAAAAATGAATTGTCGCTTGCGATTAAGGATGCGGTTGCGGTGACAAAAGCTGCGGGCTTTGACCTGGTAATCGTGGAAACGAGCGGAATCGGGCAGGGGGATGCGGAAATCACGGAAATATGTGATGTTTCCATGTACGTCATGACGAGTGAATTTGGGGCACCTTCTCAGCTTGAGAAAATTGATATGATTGATTTTGCCGACTTAATTGTCATCAATAAGTTTGAACGCAAGGGTTCAGAGGATGCGAAGCGCCAGGTGCAAAAGCAGTACCAGCGCAGTCATATGCTGTTTGAAAAAGACTCATCCGAAATGCCAGTGTACGGGACGATTGCCAGTCAGTTTAATGATCCAGGCACGAACGCGTTGTTTGCGGCTTTAGTCGAAAAAATCAATGCAAAAATGGCGACGGATTGGGTGACTTCTTTTAGTAAGAGTGCCGTGGTGGAAAAGCAGAACGTGATTATTCCAACCGACCGCCGTTACTATTTAAGAGAGATTTCTGAAACAGTAAGGAGCTACCATAAGAAGGCGGAAGAGCAAGCGAGTATTGCCCGGAAATTATTCCAGCTGGAAGGGGCAATTCTTGCGGTTCAGGACCAGCCGGAGGTAGTGGCAGCGTTAGAAGTGGTGAAGCAGGAAACCGAAGCGCGGTTAACGCCTGAATCGAAAAAGATTTTGGATACGTGGGAGAAAACGAAGGAAGCTTATTCTGGCGACCAGTTTGTCACACGGATCCGCGATAAAGAAATTATTACGGTATTAAGATCGAAGAGTTTATCAGGACTTGATATTCCGAAGGTGGCTTTACCTAGGTATAAGGATTACGGGGAAATTCTCCGCTGGGTGTATCAGGAAAATGTACCGGGCTCGTTCCCATATACGGCTGGAGTATTTCCATTCAAGCGTGAGGGAGAGGATCCGAAGCGCCAGTTTGCCGGAGAAGGTACACCGGAACGGACGAACCGTCGTTTCCACTATTTATCGAAGGATGATGCGGCAAAACGCTTAAGTACGGCGTTTGACTCGGTGACGTTGTACGGGGAGGACCCGGATTACCGCCCAGATATTTATGGCAAGGTCGGCGAGAGCGGCGTCAGCGTTTGTACGTTAGATGATATGAAAAAGCTATATGACGGCTTTGATTTATGCCATCCATCGACTTCCGTTTCGATGACGATCAATGGGCCGGCGCCGATTATTTTGGCGATGTTTATGAATACGGCGATCGACCAGCAGGTGAAGCGGAAGGAAGAAGAGCTTGGTCGTGTGTTAACGGTCGAGGAATTTGCAGAGGTTCGTGCCTATACGTTACGGACGGTTCGCGGTACGGTTCAGGCAGATATTTTAAAAGAAGACCAAGGGCAAAACACGTGTATTTTCTCAACGGAATTTGCACTTCGGATGATGGGCGATATTCAGCAATATTTCATTGACCATCAGGTGCGAAACTATTATTCGGTGTCGATTTCAGGTTATCATATTGCCGAAGCGGGAGCGAACCCGATTTCGCAGCTGGCGTTTACGCTTTCAAATGGATTCACCTATGTGGAATATTATTTAAGCCGCGGCATGAAGATTGATGATTTTGCTCCAAACCTATCGTTCTTCTTCTCCAATGGTTTGGATCCGGAGTATACGGTGATTGGCCGTGTGGCTCGCCGCATTTGGGCGACTGTTATGCGTGATAAGTATGGTGCGAATGAGAGAAGCCAGAAGCTGAAGTACCATGTTCAGACTTCAGGGCGTTCATTGCATGCACAGGAAATTGATTTTAATGATATCCGCACGACGCTTCAGGCGTTAATGGCGTTGCATGATAATTGTAATTCGCTTCATACGAATGCGTATGATGAGGCGATTACGACGCCGACAGAGGAATCTGTTCGCCGCGCGATGGCAATTCAGATGATTATTACGAAAGAGCACGGCTTAACGAAGAATGAGAATCCGCTTCAGGGCTCGTTTATTGTGGAAGAATTGACGGAGTTGGTTGAGGAAGCGGTGCTGCAGGAGTTTGAGCGTTTGAATGACCGTGGCGGTGTGCTTGGTTCGATGGAAACGCAGTATCAGCGTGGAAAGATTCAGGATGAGTCGATGTTTTATGAAATGAAGAAGCATACCGGGGAGTTGCCGATTATTGGGGTGAACACGTATTTGAATCCGAATCCTCCATCAGAGGAAGAGGTCAATAATATGGAGTTGGCACGGGCAACGACGGAGGAAAAGGAATTGCAGATTCATAATTTGCGGTCCTTCCAAGAGGCGCATGCGGACAAAACGGCAGAGGCGTTAAAGCGGTTAAAAGAAGCAGCGGTCTCTGGCGGCAACATTTTTGCTGCATTAATGGAAACCGTCCAAGTCGCAAGCCTCGGCCAAATCACACGTGCACTATACGAAGTCGGCGGACAGTACCGTCGGAATATGTAAAAAGAAAAGCGGAAGCGCCTTGTTCAGCCCCGACAGGCAAATGTTCTTCGGCGAGAAAAGTCCGCCTTTTGACTTTTCTTGACGAAGGTTATTTGACCCGAGGGGCTAGGCGCTGTAGCTAGACAATTCTCAAAGTAATATTACCCTTAAATTTAGTACATGTAGGGTGTCAGGCACCATGTGAATCGTTCACAAAGATGCCTGACACCAATCTTTGTTTTTATGGAAAAAATTTTGGGTACAACATGTTAAATTAAAGCGTTATCTTATATAATCTAACTAGTGTAAAAAACTTCTAAGAGATTTGGCAGGTGAGTGTAGGTGAAGGTTAGTCATATATTATTAATTTTAATTGTATTTGCCTGGCCATTAAACTATCTCTATCAGCGTCAATTAGGAGCCATCTCGTTTCTTTTACTAGCAATATTCTTCTTGGTGATCACAATTAAAGAGACCAAAAAGCTAAAAAAGCAGGAAAATGGTGACACACCTAAGTCTACTCAAGAAAAAATCAAGTGAAACATTAGTTAGAAACTAGCATAAACGGGAAGAAATTGTTTATAATGGAGAATATGGTTTTTGATAAGATCTGCCCGTTACACTCAATTTAAGAGTGTTAAATAGAGAAAGGAAGTGCCAAAATTGAGTTTAGCACAATACTCAAAAGAGGAATTACAAGAGTTATCCCTCATAGAAATGGCTCACGAATACTTAAAAAATAGCAAGCAACCAATCGCTTTCAATGAATTAATTAATGAAATTACAAATGCTGTAGGTATGTCTCAAGAGGAAATTCGCTCAAGACTTGCACAGTTTTATACGGACATGAATATCGATGGCCGCTTCCTCTCATTAGGAGAAAATCGTTGGGGACTTCGCGTATGGTATCCGGTTGATACAGCGGAAGAAGAAGTTGTTACTGTGGTTAAACCGAAGAAGAAGAAAGCGAAGAAGGTTGTTGAAGAAGACGAAATTGAAGATTTCGATGAAATCGATGAGGAAGAATATGATGAACTCGACGATTTCGCTGATGAGGACGATCTTCTTGATGAAGACGACGATCTAGACATTGATGAAGATGAAGATTTGGATCTTGATGAAGACGTCATTGAAGAGGACGAATTCGAACTTGATGAAGATGAAGACTTAGATGAAGACCTTGATGAGGAAGAAGAAGTTTTTGAAGAGGAAGAAGACGAAGACTTGTAAACAGCTTGACTTTTTTTTCTCGCCCTTGTATTATCTTTTTTGGGCTCCTTAAAAAAGGACAAATCAATCTTTACTTATATGCGCTCCCTAGTGGGGCGCTTTTTATTTTTTAAAAACTCCCGTAATATGGAGTTTTTTCGTTTTTTAGTCTATAGGATTGGTAAGTAATTCGTGACGATTGACGAACCCGACGGCCTCGATGGATGACGGATTCATTCAGCAGGCAAAATATTTTTTATGAAAAATCCTAAACAGACTGAATAATGGTCAAACTGTAAATAAGGGGGAATTTTTAATGACAAAGTATATTTTTGTAACCGGTGGTGTGGTGTCATCACTCGGAAAGGGAATTACCGCTGCTTCTTTAGGGCGCTTACTGAAAAATCGGGGCTTGAATGTGACCATCCAAAAATTTGACCCGTATATTAACGTGGACCCTGGAACGATGAGTCCTTACCAGCACGGTGAAGTATTCGTTACAGGTGACGGCGCGGAAACGGATCTAGATCTTGGCCACTATGAGCGCTTCATTGACATCAACCTAAACAAGTACAGCAATGTGACAACAGGAAAAATCTATTCAACAGTTTTACGTAAAGAACGCCGCGGTGACTATTTAGGTGCGACGGTTCAGGTTATTCCGCACATTACGAATGAAATTAAAGAGCGCTGCCTGCGTGCCGGTAATGAAACAAATGCCGATGTGGTCATTACTGAAATCGGCGGTACGGTTGGTGACATTGAATCCTTGCCATTCCTTGAAGCGATTCGTCAGATGAAGAGTGACATCGGCAGTGACAATGTTATGTACATTCACTGTACCCTAATTCCGTACATAAAAGCGGCGGGTGAGATGAAGACGAAGCCAACACAGCACAGTGTAAAAGAGCTTCGCAGCTTGGGAATCCAGCCAAATATTATTGTTGTTCGTACGGAAATGCCTGTTTCACAGGACATGAAAGATAAGATTGCCTTATTCTGTGATATTGACGCAAAGGCTGTTATTGAATGTCAGGATGCAGACACACTTTATTCCATTCCGCTTGCCCTTCAAGAGCAAAACATGGATCAAATTGTGTGTGACCATTTGAAGCTTCAGACGAAGGAAGCGGAAATGACCGAGTGGAAACAGCTTGTTGACCGCGTGCTTAACCTTTCCAACAAGACTCGTATTGGTCTTGTCGGAAAATATGTTGAGCTCCAGGATGCGTATATTTCCGTTGTTGAAGCGATGAAGCATGCCGGATATGCGTTTGATTCAGATGTAGAAATTAAATGGATCAATGCAGAGCATGTAACTCGTGAGAATGTGGCTGAGCTATTGGCTGATGTGGATGGCGTACTCGTTCCAGGTGGATTCGGTGACCGTGGCGTGGAAGGGAAAATTGAAGCGACTCGCTATGCCCGTGAGCAGAAGAAGCCATTCCTTGGTATTTGCTTAGGCATGCAGCTGGCTACAATTGAATTTGCACGTAACGTTCTTGGTTACAGTGATGCACATTCTGCTGAGTTTGTTCCGGAAACAGCTCATCCAATTATTGATTTACTACCAGAACAAAAGGATGTAGAGGATTTAGGCGGTACATTGCGATTAGGTCTGTATCCTTGCCGTTTGGTGGAAGGCACGAAAGCGTTCGAGGCATATGAGGATGAGGTTGTTTACGAGCGTCACCGCCACCGTTATGAATTTAACAATCATTACCGTCAAGAAATGGAAGCACAAGGCTTTATTTTCTCAGGTACTAGCCCTGATGGCCGTTTAGTGGAGATTATCGAGCTGGCAGACCACCCATGGTTTGTGGCTTCTCAGTTCCATCCAGAGTTTGTGTCCAGACCAACGCGCCCGCAGCCGTTGTTCCGTGACTTTATTAAAGCTTCTTTGCAAAAATAATTATGTAGGGCCAGTTTCCTTTTGGGGGGACTGGCCTTTTTGTGTGGTGTTTTTGGTTGGGATTGGAAAAATATCCAATGTTACTAAAAAATGAGCCAATCATGGGGAAAAATAAGCCAATACAGGCCGAAAATGAGCCAATCCTGAGTGAAAATGAGCCAATCGAACCCAAAGATGAGCCAAACATAAAAACACCAACAAAAAAACGGCCCCAAACAAGGCCGTTTACTCAAAATATTCCGCTAAAATCTCATCAATCGTAAATTTTAACCCAAAATAGACGTACAAGGCTGCCATCGACGACGGATAACCGAAGCGATTACCTAAATCATCCGGCAACAAGCCCTTTTTTAACCGTAAATCAATATGTACATCTGCTAAACTTGCTAAATCGCCTGTACCAACTTCCTCCATAACCGTAGAAACAGCTACAAAGGGGATGCCTTTTTCCTGCAAAGCCACAGCAACCGCAACCGCGGCTTCATCCATGGAAGTGCGGCTAAACAAGATGACGCGGTCCGCATCGCTTAGCTCGTCCACTTGCTCAAGCGATAACGCCTTCGCATTCTTAAGCGGCTCCGCGCCTTCTAACGCTTCAAATTCTACGGCCTTCATTTCAGCCCCACCAAAAATATATATAGACCCATCGCCAACAGGTGCTTGGGCCAGCAATCTGGCACCATCCTCGAACGCAAATTCTTCTTTTTCCTCGATCCGCTTGAACAAGCCTGTTAATTGGGTAGTAAACATTTTTAACATAGTAACCCTCCTTATCACGCCTCCTATTATAGACTTTTTTACCATAATGTAAAATTAGGAAAAAATTACCACAAAAATCAATGCCCAGCTAGCAAAATACAAGAAGGAAAATGATAACCTCTGTCGAATAGGTATAAGGATATGTATAGATAAATGAATCAAAATAAAATAACCAAGGAAGAGGTGGAAGGTATGAAAGAGAAAATTTTAATTGTAGACGACCAATTTGGCATTCGAATTTTGCTAAATGAGGTGTTCCAAAAGGAAGGGTACCAGACATTTCAAGCAGCAAACGGCGTTCAGGCATTGGACATCGTCACTAAGCATGCTCCGGATCTTGTTCTTCTTGATATGAAAATCCCAGGAATGGACGGAATTGAAATTTTAAAACGAATGAAAGTAATTGATCCAGAGATTCGCGTGATTATCATGACCGCCTATGGTGAATTGGATATGATTCAAGAGGCCAAGGATCTTGGTGCAATTACACATTTCGCAAAACCGTTTGATATTGACGATATCCGTGCGGCGGTTCGCAAACATATCCCGCAAAAAACGAACTAAACATTTCAAAATGAGGCATCGACAGGTTGCCTTTTTTTATAAAAAAATAACCTATTAACGTGGTGAAAACGTTTGCTGTGGCTTGGGTGCGCTTTCATTATGACAGTTTACAAAACTGGTGGTTGTTTAATAGCATTTCTCAATTTCTTTTGATATGATACATATGAATCTTAACAGGATGAACATCATTTTTCGAAGAATACATAAACACCTTATGAGAGGGAAACCTTTAATATGGAAAGCAGTCTTTCGAAATGGAGTTCAACCTAATTTAAGGAGGAAAAGAAATGCCTTTAGTTTCAATGAAAGAAATGCTTAACAAAGCGAAAGCAGAAGGCTACGCAGTTGGGCAATTTAACCTAAATAACCTAGAATTCACACAAGCTATTCTTCAAGCTGCAGAAGCAGAAAAATCACCAGTTATCCTTGGTGTATCTGAAGGTGCAGCACGTTATATGTCAGGCTTCAAAACTGTTGTAAAAATGGTTGAAGGCTTAATGGAAGATTTAAAAATCACTGTACCAGTGGCTATTCACCTTGACCACGGTTCAAGCTTTGATAAATGTAAAGAAGCAATCGATGCTGGCTTTACATCAGTTATGATCGATGCATCACACCACCCATTTGAAGAAAACATCGAAATTACAACTAAAGTAGTTGAGTATGCACATTCTAAAGGTGTTTCTGTGGAAGCTGAATTAGGAACAGTTGGCGGACAGGAAGACGATGTGGTAGCAGAAGGCGTTATTTACGCTGATCCAAAAGAGTGTGAAGAACTTGTTAAGCGCACAGGTATTGACTGCCTAGCTCCTGCATTAGGTTCTGTACACGGTCCTTACAAAGGCGAACCAAACCTTGGTTTTGCTGAAATGGAGGAAATCGGTAAGATTACTGGTCTTCCATTAGTACTTCACGGTGGAACTGGAATCCCAACAAAGGATATCCAACGTTCAGTTTCTTTAGGAACAGCTAAAATCAACGTGAACACTGAAAACCAAATCGAATCTGCGAGAGTGGTTCGTGAAACACTTGCTGCGAAACCAAATGAATACGATCCACGTAAATATTTAGGACCAGCTCGCGATGCAATTAAAGAAACTGTAATCGGCAAAATGCGCGAATTCGGTTCTTCAGGCAGAGCGTAATAAAAAAAGGCGCTTTTTGGCACTTTTTGTTGGTTGCTCAACTATGATAAAATTAAACCGCCCTTCCTATGAGGGCGGTTTCAGTGTGTTAAGTGAAAACTGAAAATTTAGTCGAAAAATTGGAGGTTATACCATGAAATTTTTTATCGATACTGCGAACTTAGAAGAAATCCGTGAAGCACATGAACTTGGATTATTAGCAGGAGTAACAACAAATCCATCCCTTGTGGCCAAAGAAAAAGGCGTTTCCTTCCACGACCGTTTACGTGAAATCACCGCTCTTGTTCCTGGCTCTGTGAGTGCAGAAGTCATTGCACTTGATGCAGAAGGCATGATTAGAGAAGGAAAAGAATTAGCTGCTATTGCTCCAAATATTACTGTTAAAGTTCCGATGACTCCTGATGGCTTAAAAGCGGTCAATGCTTTTACAAAAGAAGGAATCAAAACGAACGTTACCCTCATCTTTAATGCAAATCAGGCATTGCTTGCAGCGCGTGCAGGTGCAACATATGTATCCCCGTTCTTAGGAAGATTAGATGATATCGGTCAAAACGGTTTAGATTTAATCTCTACCATTGCAGAAATTTTTGCCGTTCATGGTATTGAATCAGAAATTATTGCTGCTTCGATTCGTAATCCTATTCATGTGACAGAAGCTGCGTTACGAGGCGCGCATATTGCGACCATTCCTTACAATGTATTAATGGGCTTAACAAAACATCCTCTAACAGATAAAGGAATTGAAGCTTTTCTAAAAGACTGGAATTCACGTACGGAAGCCTAATTTACCGCAGTTTTTCCATTTTTGAGCAAATTTTTTTAATATGCATACATGAAAATAGGATTTTCGTGTAAACTAAAGGATAGACAAGCTGTCGGAATTTGGCTTTTAATGTTGGAAAAATATACCTAAAGCCTGGTAGGATGGTACGTAAGGTGAAGATACTTATACCCCAAAAGGTAAGCGCATTCTTATGAGGGAATTTTCACACAACGTATACCGGCCATCATCACTGGACCATTCTTGTGATACATAGGGCTTAGAAGGGAGTCAAAAATGGAAAAACTTAAAATTGCGGGCGGGTATCCGTTAAAAGGGACAGTTCGAATCAGTGGAGCAAAAAATAGTGCGGTGGCATTAATTCCTGCAACGATCTTAGCTGAATCACCTGTAACAATTGAAGGATTGCCAGATATTTCGGACGTGGAGATTTTGAAGGATCTGCTTGAGGAAATCGGCGGGAAGGTTCAAATCAGCGAGGATGAAATGACGGTCGACCCATCAAAGATGATTTCGATGCCACTGCCAAACGGCAAGGTGAAAATGCTTCGTGCATCCTATTATTTAATGGGGGCCATGCTCGGACGCTTCAAAAAGGCGGTTATTGGACTGCCAGGCGGCTGCCATCTAGGTCCAAGACCTATTGATCAACATATTAAAGGATTTGAGGCTTTAGGGGCACAAATTACCAACGAGCAAGGGGCGATTTATCT
The DNA here is from genome assembly GCF_031453555.1 of Bacillus sp. SLBN-46. Classification (GTDB taxonomy): domain Bacteria; phylum Bacillota; class Bacilli; order Bacillales; family Cytobacillaceae; genus Neobacillus. Next base: position 599,901 of record NZ_JAVIZM010000001.1, read on the forward strand.
TCGCGCCGATGAGCTTCGCGGTGCCCGCATCTATTTAGACGTGGTCAGTGTGGGGGCGACAATCAATATTATGTTGGCTGCGGTACGAGCTAAGGGACGGACAATCATTGAGAATGCCGCGAAAGAGCCGGAAATCATTGATGTAGCTACGCTTTTAACAAATATGGGTGCAAAAATAAAAGGTGCTGGAACTGACGTCATCCGCATCGATGGGGTGGACACCTTACACGGTTGCCGTCATACGATTATTCCGGACCGGATTGAAGCTGGCACGTATATGATTCTTGGGGCAGCAGTTGGCGAGGGTGTGGTTATTGATAATGTGATTCCACAACATTTAGAATCACTGATTGCTAAGCTTCGCGAAATGGGTGTACACATAGAATCTAGCGATGACCAAGTGTATGTCGGTGGAGGAAGTAACCTGAAGGCGGTTGATATTAAGACACTCGTGTATCCTGGATTCCCAACCGATTTGCAACAGCCATTTACGACTCTTTTAACAAAAGCCACAGGTTCTAGCGTCGTGACCGATACCATATACGGTGCACGATTTAAGCATATTGATGAACTAAGAAGAATGAACGCCAATATTAAGGTGGAAGGGCGCTCCGCAATCATTAATGGCCCTATTCAGCTTCAAGGAGCGAAAGTGAAGGCCAGTGACCTCCGTGCAGGAGCGGCACTTGTCATCGCCGGCCTTTTAGCTGAAGGGATTACGGAAGTGACTGGACTCGAGCATATTGACCGGGGTTACAGCAATCTGGTTGAAAAATTAAACGGGCTTGGTGCGACCGTATGGCGTGAAGCGTTAACGAAAGAAGAAGTCGAGCAACTGAAAAACACATAAAAGGCGGAAGCGGCGTGTAATATCGTGACCGTTTGAGAGAGTAACCTTCAGAGATAAAACAAACGAAAACATGGGAGATGGGAATCGATGGAAAGAAGTTTAACGATGGAGCTTGTCCGCGTTACAGAGGGAGCTGCCCTGGCATCAGCACGTTGGATGGGCCGAGGTAAAAAAGACGAGGCAGATGGTGCAGCGACAACAGCCATGCGTGATGTTTTTGACACGGTTCCAATGAAAGGTACCGTTGTAATTGGTGAAGGGGAAATGGATGAAGCTCCAATGCTTTATATCGGGGAAAAGCTTGGTACAGGCTATGGTCCACGTGTAGATGTCGCTGTTGACCCGCTTGAAGGAACGAATATTTTAGCGTCAGGCGGCTGGAATGCTCTTGCGGTTTTAGCAGTAGCTGACAATGGCAACCTTCTTCATGCCCCAGATATGTACATGGAAAAAATCGCTGTCGGTCCTGAAGCTGTTGGCCTGGTTGACATTAATGCTTCTGTCTTAGATAACCTAAAGGCTGTAGCAAAAGCGAAAAACAAGGATATTGAGGACGTAGTTGCAACGGTTTTAAACCGTCCACGTCATGAACATATTATTGCCCAGCTTCGTGAAGCAGGTGCGAGGATCAAGTTGATCAATGATGGTGATGTCGCAGGTGCCATTAATACGGCGTTTGATAATACGGGTGTAGATATTTTGTTTGGTTCCGGTGGTGCGCCTGAGGGTGTTATTGCAGCGGTAGCCTTGAAATGTCTTGGCGGTGAAATCATGGGTAGGCTATTGCCTCAAAATGATGCCGAGCTTGAGCGCTGTATCAAAATGGGATTAGATGTGAACCGTGTTCTTCGTATGGAAGACCTTGTTAAGGGTGACGATGCTATTTTTGCAGCAACCGGTGTTACGGACGGAGAATTACTGCGCGGCGTTCAATTCAAAGGCTCATACGGCTCTACACACTCTGTCGTCATGCGTGCAAAATCAGGCACAGTCCGCTTCATCGAAGGTCGTCACAGCTTGAAAAAGAAACCAAATCTAGTTATTAAATAATGAAAATGCACGGGTGTCAGGCACCAATTCGACTTGGTGTCAGGCACCCTTATATTTCTAACAAAAAATTTAGTTGATTAATTTTTTATTCACAGGGTAAAATAGTAATTGTTTTTATTATCTTTAATTTCTGCAATTCTATTCATTTCCATTCTACTTCAATCATCAATTCCTCTAATCTCAATACTATCTAACAGGAAGATCTCCCGCTATGGAAAAGAAGCGGATTTGATGGAAAAATTCAAAAGTGTGGTGTACTAATGGACTTAACAATTTCAAGTTTAGAAAATATGAAGCTGAAGGAACTTTACGAGCTTGCTCGCGAATTTAAAGTAACTTACTACAGCAAATTAACAAAAAAAGAATTAATCTTTGCCATCCTGAAATCTCGTGCAGAACAACAGGGGTATTTTTTCATGGAAGGCGTTCTCGAAATTATCCAATCAGAAGGATTCGGATTCTTACGCCCGATTAATTATTCACCAAGCTCAGAGGATATTTATATTTCAGCATCCCAAATTCGCCGTTTTGACCTGCGTAATGGGGACAAGGTCTCTGGTAAGGTTCGTCCTCCGAAAGAAAATGAACGTTACTACGGCTTGCTGCATGTAGAAGCGGTGAACGGAGAAGACCCAGAATCTGCGAAGGAACGAGTCTACTTCCCTGCATTAACACCTCTTTATCCAGATAGACAAATGAAGCTCGAAACAACTCCAAAGTATCTTTCTACAAGAATCATGGATGTCGTGGCACCTGTCGGTTTCGGTCAAAGGGGATTAATCGTTGCTCCGCCTAAGGCTGGTAAAACGATGCTGTTAAAAGAAATCGCCAACAGCGTTACGACAAATCATCCGGATGTTGAACTGATTGTTTTGTTAATCGATGAGCGTCCAGAAGAGGTAACCGACATTGAACGTTCGGTTGCGGGAGATGTCGTCAGCTCGACGTTTGACGAAGTGCCTGAAAACCATATTAAAGTGGCCGAGCTCGTGCTTGACCGTGCGATGCGTTTAGTGGAACATAAGCGCGATGTGGTTATCTTAATGGATAGCATTACACGTCTGGCTCGTGCATACAACTTGGTCATTCCGCCAAGCGGACGTACGCTTTCTGGTGGTATTGACCCTGCGGCGTTCCACCGTCCAAAGCGTTTCTTTGGTGCGGCTCGTAACATTGAAGAGGGCGGAAGCTTGACGATTCTTGCTACGGCTCTTGTGGAAACAGGTTCACGTATGGACGATGTCATTTATGAAGAGTTTAAAGGAACAGGTAACATGGAGCTTCACCTTGACCGCAGTCTAGCTGAACGCCGTATTTTCCCTGCTCTTGATATCCGTCGTTCTGGAACGCGTAAGGAAGAATTACTGATTCCAAAAGATCATTTAGATAAACTATGGGCAATTAGAAAATCCATGTCTGATTCATCAGACTTTGCCGAGCGTTTCCTGAAAAAACTACGCCAAACAAAGTCCAACGAAGAATTTTTCGCCCAACTTGGGGAAGAGCTAAAAACAAGACGGTCGTAGTCCAATCACGCCCTGGACAAGCCATATTGGGAAACCGCTGATAGTTCCTTTTTCAAAAAGAAACCAGCAAATCCCAACTTGCAAAAAAAGGGTACCCTTGTTATAATGGGTGCAGTGTGTTTTTAGTAATTCAGTGCCTGTTGAAAGACAAGCACCTTATATAACTCTGTTTCGAAAGATTCAGGGCGGAAGGAGATGAAAAGAATGAAAGCAGGAATTCATCCAAATTATAAAACAGTATCGGTGACTTGCGCATGTGGTAACACATTCGAAACTGGTTCTGTAAAAAATGAGATCCGTGTTGAAACATGTTCAGAATGTCATCCATTCTATACTGGTCGTCAAAAATTCGCTGAAGCTGGCGGACGTGTTGACCGTTTCAACAAAAAATACGGCCTTAAGCAACAGCAACAATAATCGCTCAAAACAGGCAAGAAGAAAGTCGGCTTGCCTGTTTTTTATTGAAAAAAATAGGAAAATTCACTTTCCGACGGACTGGTTAGTTCGGTCGATATAGGGTAAAGTGATACTAATAAGAAGGTAACAGAGTACTGTTTAATATAGATCGGCGATACATAGGAAAGTTGGACAAGTATCGTTAAAAAAGGTTTCGTTTTTATAGGAAGGAGATGCCGTTTATGTATTTAATGAAGCAAACCGGATGGGTTGAGGTTATCTGCGGCAGTATGTTTTCTGGAAAGTCAGAGGAATTGATTCGTCGTGTGAGACGGGCTCAATTTGCGAAGCAAAAAATCGCTGTGTTTAAGCCAAAAATTGATAATCGCTACAGTGAACAATCTGTAGTCTCCCATAATGGCTCTTCTTTTCATGCGAAGCCAATTTCCCATTCTATAGAGATTCTTCATCATGTAGAAGCAGATATGGACATTATTGCGATTGATGAAGTGCAGTTTTTTGACGAAGGCATTGTCCGGGTAGTTCAGCAGCTAGCAGATAGCGGGCACCGCGTCGTTTGTGCTGGTCTTGATATGGATTTCCGTGGCGAACCGTTCGCACAAATGCCTGCGTTAATGGCGATTGCCGAGACAGTAACAAAGCTTCAGGCTGTATGCACGGTTTGTGGTTCACCATCTAGCCGCACACAGCGCTTGATTGACGGACGTCCGGCATCATACCATGACCCGGTAATCTTGGTTGGCGCTTCCGAGGCATACGAGCCACGCTGCCGTCACCATCACGAAGTACCAAAAACAGCTTCTTATCGGTCGGTATTACAAGAAGAAGCAACAAACTAGTGGGGACAGTCCCCCGCTGCTTTAAAGCACTGGGGGACTGTCCCCAAAAAAGAGTTCAGGATGAGGTCCTGGCTCTTTTTTGCGTTAAGTTGGGGATAGTATAGTAACGAGATTTTTCATCAGAAAGGAAGTGGTAGGATGAAAAAATTTGCTTTTTTGTTCGTTTATTTCTTATTGGTTTTAATGTCGGGATGCAGCTCAAATGATTTTCAAATAGATCTCCTGACCCCTAAATCGTTTACACCTGAACAGCCTTCTACCATTCAAATTAAAGTCCTGGACAGTGAGGGGAAGCCGGTAACTGGTGCGAAGGTTCGTGCAGATATAAATATGCACATGATGAGTCATGGAGATATTTCCATGAAGGATATGAAAGAAACATCGAACGGTGTGTATACGGGAGTGGCTACCTTCGAAATGGAAGGCGACTATACAGCCACCGTCCAAATCGATGATAACGGTAAAAAGTGGACGGGAGAAAAGAGATTCTCCATTGTTTCTAACTAAGCAAAGTAGGTAAATCTTTGGAAGGAATTCACAACGTAACTTCACCTTCTAGACGGGCATGATAGTAGTAATGGGAGGTGTAAGATGCTGAAAAAGTGGATGTTTCTTTCCGTCATAACGTTATTTTTATTAAGTGGATGTCAAAGTAACCGCGGGGCAAATGAAGAGGCCTATGATTTGAAGAAAGACCGCTCAGCACCAAATTTTATGTCCAGCACCCGTAACAATGCGGATGATCTGGATACGATTGATGATACGGCGACGCCTAAAAATAGGGACATCGTGGATAATATGAGCAACAGCAGCAACGATAAAAATCACCCTGACAATCTGTCTGACCGCGGCAAAAATAAGCGGCATTTAGTGGAAGATGATATCACGAACCAAAATCCAAATTTCCTTGACCTTAAGAGAACGGGGAGTGGCTCGGAAGCTGGTGGCGGTAAAAATACGGGTAATGACACTTACAAGGCCAAACAAGTGATTTCAAAGACAAATGAGTTTGTCACTGATTCTGTTTGGATTAATGGGGACCGTATGTGGGTGTCTGTTTATAAAAAAGGCATGCTTTCTGATAAAGAAAGAATGGATGCGCAAGCACGTCTCCACCGCAAACTTGTACAAGCGCTACCGCGCTACAATATCGAAGTTCGTGTAAAAGAAGACCGAAGATAACATGCTCTGACTTCAGGGCATGTTTTTTATTTGAATTTTTTTCCTATAATTGATAAAATTAGAACAAACGTTCCTTTGGAGAGGGGATTTTTTGAATGCAGCTCTATTTTTATAATGAGAGATTTAAACAGGATATCGAACAATATCAAATAACAGAGGATCAATTGCGTTTTACAGGGAAGCCCTTAGATTGTATTGAGCTTTCCCAAGAGGATGTGGACCGCTATTCCATCTTAGCTATGGATGAAAAACAACTGGTTACGTATTTTGATTTACATAAAAATGAGGGTGTGAAACCATACTCTGATAATAAGAATGCGATATTAATTAGAGCCTTTTCAACCGATTCCCGCCACCTTGGAAAAGGCTACGCCACAAAGGTACTCAAGCTATTACCTGGCTTTGTGAAGGAACACTTTAGTGAAATCAATGAGCTTGTATTAGCGGTGAATCTGAAAAATGAAGCGGCACAAGGTTTATATAAGAAATGCGGATTTATCGATGAAGGGGTACGTAGGATGGGACCAAAGGGAGAACTAATCGTCATGAGTTATTATCTATAGGTGAATTTTGGCAACCTGTTATTGGAGCGGAAATCAACAGGCCAGGTTAGTGAAGCGCATGCTGAAAAATTTTTCTCCCGCAAATTGGTTTTGACTGAGGTTTTCACCTATACTATAATTAGAATGTTATGGACTAAAACTCGAGGTGAATGCTGTGTTTGATCGTCTTCAATCTGTGGAAGATCGTTACGAAAAGTTAAATGAACTTTTGAGCGACCCAGAAATTATTAATGATTCAAAAAAACTCCGTGAATATTCAAAAGAACAATCAGATATACAAGAGACTGTACAAACGTATCGTGAATATAAAGAGGCTCGCGAACAGCTTCAGGATGCGAAAGCAATGCTTGAAGAAAAGCTCGACGCTGAAATGCGTGAAATGGTAAAAGAAGAAGTGAACGAGCTAGAAGCCCAAATCGTGGAACTAGAAGCAAAGATGAAGATTCTTCTTATCCCGAAGGATCCGAACGATGACAAAAACGTTATCTTTGAAATCCGCGGGGCTGCTGGCGGAGATGAAGCGGCTTTGTTTGCTGGTAATTTATATCGCATGTACAGCCGTTATGCGGAAGCGCAAGGCTGGAAAACCGACCTCCTTGATGCCAGCCCAACTGGACTTGGCGGATACAAGGAAATCAGCTTTATGATTAATGGTCAGGGAGCATACTCCAAATTGAAGTATGAGAACGGTGCCCACCGTGTTCAACGTGTTCCTGAAACGGAATCAAGCGGTAGGATTCATACGTCGACGGCAACCGTTGTTTGCTTGCCGGAAGCAGAGGAATTAGAAGTAGAAATTAATGATAAAGATATCCGTTTTGATGCGTTTGCTTCAAGCGGTGCCGGCGGACAGTCCGTTAACACGACCATGTCAGCCGTTCGCTTAACACACATTCCAACCGGGATCGTTGTTTCGATTCAGGATGAGAAATCGCAGCATAAAAACAAGGATAAAGCGATGAAAGTCTTACGTGCGCGTATTTATGATAAGTATCAGCAGGAAGCACAAGCTGAGTATGATTCCGTACGTAAATCTGCCGTTGGTACGGGAGACCGTTCTGAGCGGATTCGTACGTATAACTTCCCGCAAAACCGAGTGACTGACCACCGAATCGGCTTAACGATTCAAAAGCTGGATCAAATCTTGGAAGGTAAACTTGATGATATCATCGATGCGTTAGTTATGGATGACCAAGCGAGAAGACTGGAAAGTGCATCTAATGAGTAAAAAAGGTTTTGAAGCTCTTCATTGGGCTTCTTCTTTTTTAGTTGAGAATGGCCGTGATGAGAATGCAGGGGAACTGCTTCTTCGCCATTTCAGTGGTATGTCGCGGGCGCAGTTGTTCGCGAATATCCGTGATGAGTTAGCTCCTGGTGTGTGGGAAGTCTTTGAAAAAGCAGTCCTTGAGCATGTCGCGGGTGTTCCGGTACAATACATCATTGGCTCGGAAGACTTTTACGGACGTGAGTTTATTGTGAATGAAGAGGTACTGATCCCAAGGCCGGAGACGGAAGAGTTGGTGGAAGGAACTCTTCAGCGAATCAAGCGACTTTTCAGTGAAAAACAAGAAATTAGGCTCGTTGATATTGGTACCGGCAGCGGGGCAATTGCGATTAGCATGAAGCTTGAACAGCCTGCACTAACGGTTTTTGCTTCTGATATTGCTGAAGAATCGTTGAAGGTGGCGCAGGAAAACGCATTTCGACTACAGGCAGACGTCGAGTTTGTCCAAGGTGATTTGCTGAAGCCGTTTATCGGAGGAGCGTTTGATGTGGTGATGTCGAATCCGCCGTATATTCCGACTGGTGATATTGTGACGATGTCGGAAGTAGTAACGGAGCATGAGCCTCATCGTGCGTTGTTTGCTGGGGAGGACGGCTTGGATTTTTACCGCCGCTTTATGGTGGAGCTCCCACGGGTGCTAGCGCCGTGCGCGTTAGTATGTTTCGAAATTGGGGCCGGTCAGGGCGAAGCGGTAGCGGAGCTTTTTCAAAAAGCGTTCTCGAACGTGAAGGTTGAAGTGGTCAATGATATTAACGGCAAGGACCGAATGGTATTTGCAGAAATCGGCTTCGGGGCGTAGTGCCTCGGAGTTTTTTTGTATGGCTCTTGATGGAAAATATCATTTTTTATCATTTTACTAGTTTAAGATTCTGGCTATCTGTCCACAATGAAGATATTGAAGGGACGGTGCTGGGGATGAGAAGCAAGTTAGTAGTTTGGGGATATTTAGTGGTTTTATCGTTAGGGACAATCCTAAGTTTATATATGCCGAAGACGGAAGCTGCAGCGAAGGAGTCGATCGTGATTCCGGGGGAGGCGATTCGCCTCAGAATTCTAGCAAATAGTGATTTCGAATCAGACCAAGCGATTAAGCGCAAGGTACGGGATGCGGTGAATGCGCAGATCACGCTGTGGGTGCAGGATTTGACGTCGATGGAAAAAGCTAAGACAGTTCTTACTTCGAAGCTTCCAGAAATTCAAGAGATTGCGGAAAGGACCGTACGTGAGCAGGGTTCGGATCAGTCGGTAAAAGTAGAGTTTGGCAAGGTTCAGTTTCCAACGAAGCTGTATGGACAGTTTTTATATCCAGCAGGCGAGTATCAAGCGATCTTGATTACTCTTGGTGAGGGTGAAGGAGCGAACTGGTGGTGTGTGCTTTATCCGCCATTATGCTTTCTTGATTTTTCAAATGGTGTGGCTGTGAGTGAAGGGTTTGAGGAAGAGAAAAAGGCGAAGGCTGAGATGGCGCCGAAAGCGGAGGTAAAGCCGGATCAAGAGCAGGCTGGGGCGACGGTGCAGGACCAGAATCAAGAAGAGGAAGAGTTGGTTGATCATAAGAAGTTTACAGCTTCTGAAGAGCAAGAAGTAGTCGAGCACAAAAAAACGAATGTGGTAGAAAAGGAAGCAGTTAAGAAAGAAGAAAAGAAGACGAAAAAGCAAGTGCAGAAAAATGCACCTGTGTACACAGAAGAAGATGAAGAGCCGGTGAAAGTGAAATTCTTCGTATTGGAAATGTGGGAGAAACTTATGTACTAAGCCAGTTTCTAAAAGGAGCTGGTTTTTTATTTGAGAAAAAAATTACTAGATTCCAGGACTAGCCTGTTCTATTTTTCCTACCTATTCATATTAATAGAGTAGAAAAAGAAAATGAATGAGGTGGAAGAGAGATGCAGGCATTAATTCGTAGAGCAAATAAAGAGGATTTAGGAAATGTAAGAGAGTTTCTTTCACGGGCGGGGCTTGGGACGGATGGACTAAATGGTGAGACGATTGATCATTTTCTACTGCTAGAAAACGAGGATGGATCGTTACGGGGGTCGCTTGGCATGGAGGGGTTTGAAGAACATGGGTTGCTGCGCTCGCTGGTCGTGTCGCCTGGACAAGCAGATAAGGAAATTTTCGTCCTTTTTGATCAAATGGTGCAATTAGCGAAAGAAAAGGGGATGAGAAGCTTATTTTTGGCAACAAATAAGAGTGTGGCTCTTCCGTTTTTTGAATTAATGGGCTTTCAACGGGTGGTTCGTGAGGAATTACCAGAAGGATTTTATCAATCAGAGCACATTCGACACGTTTTGAATGTGGATAACTCGTTATTTTTAAAATTTTCTTTATAATTGTGGATATATCCACAAAGTTATCCACTTTTTTCGGAAACTTATACACAATTTGTGGATAAACCTTGTTTTTATAGCCACCTTCTTTTATACTTTCAAACGTACTCGTTCAAAAATCTGAGTCAAGGTGCCTAGAATCGGCAAATTTCGATAAAATACTCAGTTACGATAAAGGTGGATAACTATGAACACAAAAGTCTGGAAAGTGGATAAGTATGTGGATAATCTCGTAAATAATCCACAAGTTGTGGATGCAGCTCATTTTTTAAGTGAAAATGAGGTGGTAGCCCTCCCAACGGAGACAGTGTATGGCTTGGGTGGGAATGCCGAAAGTGATGAAGCGGTAGCGAAGATTTTTGCTGCGAAAGGACGGCCGAGTGATAATCCGTTAATTATCCACATTGCTGACCGGGAGCAGTTGAACCGGTTTGTGGCGGAGGTTCCTGCTAAGGCCGAGATTCTAATGGATGCTTTTTGGCCAGGGCCGCTGACGGTTATTTTTAAAAAGAAGGAAGGCGTTCTTTCGGAGAAGGCGACGGCTGGTTTAGCGACGGTTGCGGTTCGAATGCCAGATCACCCCGTGGCGCTTGCGCTGCTTAAGGTGTGCGGTTTGCCGATTGCAGCACCAAGTGCCAATAGCTCAGGTAAACCGAGTCCTACGAATGCCGTGCATGTGATGGATGATTTAAATGGAAAAATTGCCGGAGTGCTCGATGGCGGCGCGACTGGTGTGGGTGTGGAGTCGACGGTGGTCGATTGCACGGAATCGGTTCCGGTTATTTTACGGCCAGGCGGGGTCACGAAAGAGCAGCTTGCGGCGGTGATTGGTGAGGTTCGGGTCGACCCGGCGTTAACCGATGAGGCAGCAAAACCAAAAGCGCCGGGAATGAAATATCGCCACTATGCTCCGAACGCACCGCTTTATATGGTGTCAGGCACCAGGGAGTTTTTGCAAGGTTTGGTAGAAGAAAAGCGACGGGATGGCTTGCGGGTCGGGGTGTTAACGACAGTGGAGAATGTGGAGTTCTACCATGCCGATGTGGTGTTCGCCTGTGGAAGACGGGCAGAGTTGGAGACGGTGGCCACGGCACTGTATGATACGTTACGCCGATTTAACGAGACCGATGTGGATCTCATTTATAGTGAAGTATTTTCAAGTACAGGTGTAGGACATGCGATCATGAACCGCCTGCAAAAAGCAGCAGGAAATAAGTTAATTACCGAGTAAGCACCAGGATTAATCTCCGGTGCTTTTTTTTTCATTTAGTCAGAGTTCCAATTTCTCTCTCTCGTGACTTCTAAACTGGTTTGGACGTGCATATCATTAGGTTAGTTAGTCCAAGGGGGCGGGGACAGAATGTCTGAATTAGTTGGGGAATTACTTACATTAGTGATCATGGCCTTTGCGCTAGGCATGGATGCCTTCTCGGTGGGGCTAGGTATGGGGATGTACAAACTACGGCTGAGGAAAATCTTCGAAATTGGGATCACCATTGGAATTTTTCATGTATGGATGCCGTTAGTGGGCCTACTAACCGCGTAAATTTTTATCAGAGAAATTTGGCACGTTTGCCAGCTTAATTGGCGGACTCTTACTCATCGTTCTCGGATTGCAGATGATATGGGCAAGCCTGAAAAAAGGAGACGAAAAAGTCATTACGCCGGTTGGTTTCGGCTTACTCTTATTTGCTTTAAGTGTTAGTCTCGACAGTTTTTCTGTGGGCCTGACATTAGGGATTTACGGGGCAAAAATTGTGCTTGTGCTAATCTCCTTTGGAGTCGTGGCCACGGTACTAACCTGGGCAGGCTTGCTGTTGGGAAAAAAGGTACAAGGCTGGCTTGGCAACTATAGTGAAGCGTTAGGTGGGGCGATTTTACTTGCGTTCGGCTTAAAACTGATCCTCCCATTATGGTAGGTATTTACTTACAAATGAGGTAACTCTTTCAAAATTACGGCTCAATTATGGTAGAATAGAAGTTGGTAAATTTTTAACATACCAATCTATTAAATAAGCAGATGAGACGTTTTTTGAGGAGGGGCACAGGTTGCAGCGGAAATTTTGGATGAATCTATGTATTTCATTGGGTGTTATCTCTCAAGCTATTTTTCCAAATCTAGCTTTTGCAGAAACAAGAATAAGTGCAAATGAACAGCAACAAATTCAACTGTTGGAAAAAATAACAAATCAGACGACGGTGATTAAAGGGATTACAATCCCAAATGCCACTGTTACAGTGAAAAATAAGGAAATCCTCCTTGGTTCCAATCAAACGGATAGCGAGGGGAAGTTTGAGATAGGTGTAGAAAGGCAGCCGGCAAACAGCCTCCTGACAATTAGTGTTGATGATGGGATTCATACATATGCAATGGAAATAACGGTAGCCACTACCGGCTGGGTTCAGGAAGCTGGTGTATGGTATTTCTTTGGTCCAAATGGTGAAAAGCAAACCGGTTGGATCAACGATAACGGTACTCGCTATTATTTAAATTCAACGGGTGCCATGCAAACGGGTTGGTTATTGGAGAATGACAAGTGGTATTTTCTAAAAAGTTCAGGCGCGATGGCCACCGGTTGGGCGTATGACAGTGGTAAATGGTATTTGCTTGCACAAAGCGGACAAATGCAGACAGGCTGGCAGTTTGACGCTGGGGCATGGTATTATTTGGCTGGTTCTGGTCAAATGGTATCCGGCTGGCTGAAGGACAATAACCGCTGGTATTATTTAGCGGGTAATGGTGCGATGAAAAAAGGCTGGGTCTATACTGGCGGCAAATGGTACTACCTTGGTTCAAGTGGAGCGATGGCGACGGGTTGGCTTTATGATGGTGGAAAGTGGTACTATCTCAATACAGATGGTTCTATGAAACAATCTAGCTGGATTCAAAGTGGTAAAGACCGTTTCTATCTAGGGACAGGCGGTTCAGTTTCCTCGGTTGTGCTCGATGTTCCTCTTGTTGCACAAATGCCGGAATTGCCACGCGGCTGTGAGGTTACGTCGCTGGCAATGATGTTGATGGATGCGGGAAAAAACGTGTCTAAAATGACGTTGGCGTCTCAAGTGCGAAAGGACCCGACGCCTTATTCGAAAACAAATGGACAAGTGTACTTCGGCAATCCGTATTCAGGATTTGTTGGTGATATGTACACCTTTAGCAAGCCAGGTCTCGCTGTTTATCACGGACCAATTGCTGATTTGGCGGAACAATATTTGCCAGAACGCGTCGTTGATTTAACTGGTTCCAATTTTGAAGAGATTTATAAGCATTTAAATAACGGAAAATCGGTGTGGGTCATCAATAATGTGTATTTTGATACTGTTCCATCACAGAATTGGCAAACGTGGAATACACCTACCGGAAAAGTATCCATTACCTATAAGGAACACAGCGTTCTTGTGACAGGCTATGACAGCCAATATATCTATTTCAATGACCCATTATCTGTAACCAAGAACCGCAAGGCAACGATCAGCGCCTTCAAACGCGGCTGGGTGCAAATGGGCAAACAAGCCATCACCTTTCGGTAAGTAAGTTGGAAACTTGGTAAAATGTTTTATAATAGAGGAAAGGGGGAAGACACATTGCAGCGCATTTTGTTTGTTTGTACGGGAAATACATGCAGAAGTCCTATGGCCGAAGCTATTTTGAAAAGCAAGAGCCTCCCTGGGATGGAAGTCAAATCGGCTGGCATATATGCGGCCACCGGCAGTGAGGCATCCTCACATGCAAAAACGGTGCTCGGCAACAACGCCATTCCGCATAACCACCGATCGAGTTTGTTGACCACAGCAGAGGTGGAATGGGCTGATCTGATTTTAACGATGACCTCCTCCCATAAGTATGCGATTCAGCAGCAATATCCGAATGCCATTATGAAGGTGTTTACTTTAAAAGAATTCACCGGAGAAAAGTTTAACCACGATGTTGTCGACCCATACGGCGGAAACTTGCCAATCTATGAAGAAACATTTCGTGAGCTCGACCAACTCATTGACAAAGCAATTGAAAAATTAAAACCTTAGTTGTGGCAAAGGGCTCTCTTTTTTAAGAGAGCCCTTTATATTTCTGGTGCAGTATGTCAAAATTAATAGAAGGAATAGGTTAAAATAGGGGGATTTTAAGATGAAAGTAGCATTAGCATCAGATCATGGCGGAGTCAATATTCGCAAGGAAATCGCCAGCTTGCTTGAGGAATTAAAGATTGAATACGTTGATTTTGGCTGTGATTGCGAAACATCTGTCGACTACCCGGATTATGCCCTGCCTGTGGCAGAAAAGGTTGCAAGCGGTGAGTTTGACCGCGGTATTTTGATTTGCGGAACAGGTATTGGTATGAGCATTGCTGCAAACAAAGTAAAGGGCATCCGTTGTGCACTTGTACATGACACCTTCAGTGCAAAAGCGACACGAGCACATAATGATACAAACATGCTTGCCATGGGCGAACGCGTCATCGGGCCGGGACTTGCACGCGATATTGCTGAAATCTGGTTGACTGGTGAGTTTGAAGGCGGCCGTCACTCCAATCGAGTAGGCAAAATTACGGAATACGAAAATAAGCAGGCGTAAATAATAGGCAGTGCTTGAGTGGGGCGTAGTTTTGCGCTTAAAAGCAAGGTGGCTTTAAAAGACTTATACTTTCTAAAAAGAAAGGTCGGGTCCAATGATTCAGGAATGGGAAAAACAATTGGAAGCAATAGTTACAGACTTCAAGGAACAGGCTTCATTTAAGCCTGGGCAGTTGTTGGTAATTGGCTGCAGCACAAGCGAAGTGATCGGAGAGAGAATCGGTACCTCTGGAACCCTTGAAGTAGCCGAAATGATTTTTCGTCAATTAAAAAAATTGCAGTCTGAAACAGGCATTCAATTCGCGTTCCAATGCTGTGAACACCTGAACAGGGCGTTGGTTGTAGAACGGTCCGTCGCCGAACAGCGCGGATTCGATGAGGTTTCCGTGGTTCCAGTCCGCAAAGCGGGCGGTGCAATGGCTACCTATGCGTTCGAGCAGCTTGACGATGCGGTGGTAGTGGAATTCGTGAAGGCGGATGCGGGTATGGACATTGGCCATACGCTGATTGGCATGCATATGAAACATGTGGCTGTGCCGGTGAGGGTAACTCAGAAACATGTCGGCCATGCGTATGTAACACTAGCGAAAACGAGGCCAAAGCTCATTGGCGGCGCCAGAGCAGTATACGAACGGACGAATGCGAACGAAAGCTGTTCATAAAGGCTTCTGTTAGCGAGGTCCGGACAACAGGTCCTATTTACCGTCCGAGTAGGAGATTTTTAAAAAAATTTTGAGCAAGCGCTCAACTTTCCAGACTTTATTTTTTACATAGAGAAAAAACGTGTTAAAATAAATAAGGAATTTTCAAATTTTTTACGCTTGCATACATAAAAGGGGGAGAAATATCATGAAGCATTTGTCTCAAGCCGACGAACAGGTTTTTCAAGCGATCCAACAAGAATTAGGTCGTCAGCGGTCTAAAATCGAATTAATTGCCTCAGAAAACTTTGTAAGTGAAGCAGTCATGGAAGCACAAGGTTCCGTTCTAACCAATAAGTACGCAGAAGGCTACCCAGGCCGTCGCTATTATGGTGGCTGTGAGTATGTCGATGTTGTGGAAGATTTAGCCCGTGAACGTGCGAAAGAAATCTTCGGAGCGGAATATGTAAACGTGCAGCCTCACTCTGGTGCACAGGCCAATATGGCGGTTTACTTCACCGTTCTTGAGCAGGGCGATACAGTGCTTGGCATGAATTTATCCCACGGCGGTCACTTAACACACGGCAGCCCAGTCAATTTCAGTGGTATTCAATATAACTTCGTGGAATATGGTGTTGATGAAGTGACACACCGTATCAATTACGAAGATGTTCGTGCAAAAGCACTTGAACATAAGCCAAAGATGATTGTGGCGGGTGCAAGTGCTTATCCACGTGAAATCGATTTTGCGAAGTTCCGTGAGATTGCCGACGAAGTGGGCGCCTACCTCATGGTTGATATGGCTCACATTGCTGGTCTTGTTGCAGCAGGCTTGCATCCAAATCCAGTGCCATACGCAGATTTTGTAACGACAACTACTCACAAGACATTGCGTGGTCCACGCGGCGGAATGATTCTTTGCAAAGAGGAATTTGGCAAGAAGATTGATAAGTCGATTTTCCCTGGCATTCAAGGCGGTCCGCTTATGCATGTAATTGCGGCGAAGGCTGTTGCTTTCGGTGAAGCACTGCAGGACAGCTTTAAAGAATATGCTGGCAACATCATTGCCAATGCGAAGCGCTTAGCGGATAGCTTACAAAAAGAAGGCTTGAAGTTAGTGTCTGGTGGTACGGATAACCATTTATTATTGGTGGATGTACAGTCGCTTAACTTAACTGGTAAGGTAGCTGAAAAAGTACTTGATGAAATCGGTATTACCGTTAATAAAAACACGATTCCATTTGATCCACAAAGTCCATTCGTAACGAGTGGTATCCGCATCGGTACGGCAGCGGTAACGAGCCGAGGCTTTGGTCCAGAGGATATGGACGAAATTGCGTCCATCATCGCCTTCACTTTGAAAAACCATGAAGATGAAGCGAAACTAGAAGAAGCACGCGGGCTTGTTGAAGCCTTAACAAGTAAATTTACACTCTATCCAGAATACTAAACATCACAGAATCGGCCTACATTTTATTGAGGCCGATTTTTTTCTGGTTAGAAGGTTTTTTTCGAAAAATTCCTACTACTAAAAGTAACCGTTTTCCTATTTGCTCATTGCACTTTTTTTCTGTAAAATGAGACGGAGTATTTGATAAATTTTATAAAAAGGGGCGATTTTTTTGGCAAAGGTATACGTCTTCGACCATCCACTGATCCAACATAAGTTGACTTACATACGTGATAAAAACACAGGAACAAAGGAATTCCGCGAATTGGTTGATGAAGTGGCAACTTTAATGGCGTTTGAAATCACAAGGGACATGCCGCTTGAAGATATCAATATTGAGACACCCGTGTGCCAAACAAAATCGAAGGTTCTTTCTGGGAAGAAAATTGGTTTAGTGCCAATCCTGCGTGCCGGAATCGGAATGGTTGACGGAATCTTAAAGTTAATCCCAGCGGCAAAGGTAGGTCACATCGGACTATACCGCGACCCAGAAACACTGAAGCCAGTAGAATATTATGCAAAGCTTCCGAGTGATGTGGAAGAACGTGACTTCATCGTGGTCGATCCAATGCTAGCAACAGGAGGTTCTGCTAATGAAGCGATCAACTCCTTGAAAAAGCGCGGCGCTAAAAATATCAAATTTATGTGTTTGATTGCTGCACCTGAAGGCGTGGAAGCGGTGAAAACGGAGCATCCGGACGTGGATATTTATATCGCAGCGTTAGACGAGAAATTAAATGACCATGGCTATATTGTACCAGGCCTTGGTGATGCCGGTGACCGTTTGTTTGGAACGAAATAAGGATAATTGGGGAAAAGCCGAGTGTTGGTGCTCGGCTTTTTTTTAATTGGTTTTTTGGGGTTGGATTTGGTTATATTTGGAAAAATATCCAATGCACGCAAAAAATGAGCCAATGTTGTCTGAAAATGAGCCAGTCTTCCGGAAAAATCAGCCAATCATAGGAAAAAATGAGCCAATCAACCCGAAAAATGAGCCAATCACAAAAATGACCACCCGATTATCCAAGAAATTGTGTTTACAAACTCCGAATTCCTCCTAAAAACCCACCTTAAATCATCGTTCACAAAATCTACCTACAAAAAATAAAGGATTCTTAGGCTTTTCATTAGAAAAAGGTAACTGTTAAAAAACAAAAAGGAGGAAAATTCATGATTTTAAAGGAAAGACCTGTTCCGATTCAGCTTTTACAGCGGGAGGCACTACTAAGGAGGGTGGACAAAAGTTTTTACCGCTACAAGGAGATTGAAAAGGACTTAATTAATTGGAAAACGGGCTATTCGGGTGAAAAAAATACAGACTATTACTTATCCTATTTACCGGAAGAACAGTTTGGCATTATAAATGATCTCCGGCTGAAAAACCAAAATACATTCCAAATGGACACGGTCCTGGTCTCTCTTATGTTTGGCTTAATTCTTGAAATAAAGAACATAGCTGGGACGCTATTCTTCGATCAATACACTAACAGTGTTACAAGGATCTATAAGGACATCGAAGAAGGCATTACTAATCCTCTCATTCAAGCAAAGCGGCACCGAAATCAATTGCTTCTATGGATGATAAAACATAAGCTCCCACCAATCCCCCTTGAATATTTAGTAGTAATCAGCAGAAACTCCACCGTTTTAAAAACAAATCCAGGTAATGAACATATTTTTAAAAATATTATTTATGCAGAGTGTTTAGAGGAGAAAATCAGTCAGCTTGCAACGAAATACCAAGCACCTATCCTAAAAAGCAAAACCTACAATAAACTGACACAGCTTCTGTTATCAGAACATATCCCCGCATATCCTGAAATTCTGAGAATGTATGGTATTATCCGAAATGAGATTGTCCCTGGTGTTCAATGCCCAACCTGCAAAAGGATACCGATGTTGAGAGTGTCAGCATCATGGTATTGCTCCTATTGCAAGACCTACTCTAAAGATGCACACTTCCCAGCGGTAAGAGATTATTTCCTTCTATCAAATGAAAAAATGACTTTAAAACAGTTTCAGGAATTTTTATTAATCGATAAACGCGGAGTAGCTAAGGGGTTACTTCACACACTACATCTTCAGGTCTCTGGCAGCGGAAGAACCACTCAATACTATCTTCCTCCCGACTGCATACTTTCCCCGCTAAATGAAAACGATAGGAAAAAAGGGGATTTTCACTGATGAAATTCATACTTGCTTTGCTCCTTGCCTTTCAAACTCCAAGAATTCTTATTCATCCTCCTATTCCAAAACCTACAAATGAACAAACCGTAGCGATTATCCTTTTGGACCGGCCTCAGTCGGAGCAGGAAATCGCGCAACTCATCCGTCCGTACAGAGATATCAAGCTAAGACGAATCTTTAAAGAGGCAATTGACGGATTTTCGGTTCAAGGTCCCGCCGAAACTATCGCCAAACTCACAAACCAACAGCATATAATGAATGTCTCACAGGTGACCCAGTATCAGGTAGAAACCGAGGAAAGTGTCAAAATAATTGGCGGAGAAGAGGTCCGTAGCTATTTTGACGCAAAAGACGAGCGCCTTACCGGGAAAGGGGTGACGGTTGGGGTCATTGATACGGGTGTCGATTATACGCATCCCGACCTGCAGCGCAACTACGCCGGCGGGCATGACCTCGTTGACAATGACCGCGATCCGATGGAAACCCTCGCTATCGGGAAAGCAACTATCCATGGCACCCATGTCGCGGGAATCATTGCGGCTAATGGAAAAATTAAGGGCGTGGCGCCGGAGGCGAAAATTGTGGCGTACCGGGCACTTGGGCCAGGAGGCGGCGGGACGACCGAACAGGTGCTGGCGGCCATTGATCAGGCAATTAAAGACAAAGTCGATATTATGAATCTATCGCTCGGGAACGATATCAATGGGCCGGACCTTCCGATTAGTATGGCACTCAACCGCGCGGTGGACAAAGGGATTGTGGCAGTGGCCGCTTCCGGAAATTCTGGACCGAATGTGTGGACGGTTGGTTCACCGGGAACGGCGGCCAAAGCGATTTCAGTCGGAGCCTCTACACCCACGATGGAAATACCTTTCTTATTAATAGAAGGAAGCCGGAATAAATATCGAATTCAGCCGATGGAGGGCTCAGCTAAATGGGCGTTAGACCGGTCAGTTGATCTGGTGGATGGCGGCATCGGCAGGAAAGAGGAATTAAGGAATGTTCAAGGAAAAATCGTCCTGATGAAGCGGGGGACGCTGACCTTTACTGAGAAAGCAGAAAATGCCCGCGCAGCGGGAGCCAGGGCGGTGTTGATCTACAATAATATGAGCGGAAGCTTCATTGGGAATTTGGAATCTCCGCTGACCCTACCAGTGGGTTCACTATCGAAGGGTGACGGAGTTATTTTACAAAAAGAAATAAAGAAACAGCGTGTGGCGGCGAGAATCTCGGTGGTAGAGGAGCGGGACCGGTTGGCAGACTTTAGCTCGAGGGGGCCGGTGACGGGAACGTGGGAAATTAAGCCGGACATTGTTGCACCGGGGGTAGCCATTAATTCGACGATTCCAGGCGGCTATTTGTCTTTGCAGGGTACGAGTATGGCGGCACCGCATGTGGCCGGGGCCTGTGCGTTAATTAAGCAGGCGCACCCGGACTGGACGCCGGTGCAAATTAAAGCAGCGTTGATGAACACGGCAAAACCGCTTGTGAAGAGGGAGCGCGGACAAATGAGGTCTACTGCTGATGAGAGTCTTGGGTTTTACCGAACGTACGAACAGGGGGCCGGCCGCATTCAAGTAGATGAAGCGATTAAGGCGACCTCGCTTGTTTCGCCGAGCAGTATGAGGTTTGGGAAATATAGTGACGATCATGATGTACATCAGGCCACACTGCATGTGGAAAATAGGAGTTCGGAAACGCAGCGGTATTCCTTTTCGATTCCGCAGAGGATGGAGGGGCTGAGCTGGAGGTTCCCGCTGTCGTTCACGCTTGGGCCGAAGGAGTCGAAAGAGGTGACGGTTGAGTTAATGGTCGACCCGAAAGTGTTTTTGCGAAAAGTACATGACGGTTATATTCAAATGCAGGCCGGTTCATCGACGATTCACATTCCGTATTTGTATGTACTAGAGGAGCCGGGATACCCACGGGTGATGGGATTTGATTTTGGTGAAAGCGATCATCGTGGACAGTATCGGTATGAGGTGTATTTACCTGGCGGCGCAGAGGAGTTTGGAATTGCCCTGTTTAACCCAGAGGATTACCGATTTGTTGGCTTTTTGGATACGAAGACAAATGTGAAAAAAGGGTTAACCCGGAAAGTGATTCAGGCTGATCAGCTGCCGGAAGATGGGACGTACCTCGTGAAGGTGTTTGCTAAAAAGGCTGGGAAGGAAGATTTTATCGAGCGGATGATCGTCATCGAGAGGGAAAAAGAGTAAAATGTGCGAGTGAATGGGCAAGCCAAAATCCGGACGGCTTGTCCACCCCGTTAATCACGGATATCCGCCTCCTGTGACAATGTTCACAAAATAGACACAAAATGGTCAAAAAAAGTTTAAAAAATCCACTACAATAATAGAGTAAATTAAAATTTGATGAGAGAAAAATCTTGGGAAATTGTTTGTGGAATAATTCACTAAATTCATTGACTTTAAAAGTTGCCTATTGTATGCTAACAAAGGGTGTAAAATGATAGGGTTTTCATCGGATTAATAGACTATTTTCCACGGTGTTTCCCGCCTGTTTGCATACTATTATCCGGTTCACATTCTCTTATAGTGAGGATGCGATAAGCATGCGACAAAACAACCGCAATCCATTACAAGCTATGGCTTTAATGTCCGCGATCGTCTCCCAGTTAATCGGTTCCATTCTAATAGGTATTTTCTCAGGCAGATGGCTGGATCGGCATTGGGGTACCGAACCAATTTTCTTAATAGTTGGACTGCTTTTAGGACTTGCAGCAGGCACCTATTCCATGCTTCTTTCAATCCGTCATTTCTATTCAGGAGATAAATAACTATGCCAGATTTTAGAGTCATGTACAACAGACAGCGGAAATGGATTTTTTACTTGTTGTCCATTTATGTTCTCGGCTGGGGATTTACATCATACCAAACAATCTTCCTAGGGTTGATTCTTGGGACATGCTTTGGTTTCTTAAATCTTTGGTTATTAGTAAGAAAAACTGAAGACTTTGATAAAAAGGTATCACAGGGCAAAAAAGTCCGCTCGCTTGGGTCGCTTTCCAGGATGGCAGTAGGTGGAATAGCGGCATTAATTGCATTGAGGTATCCAGAGTATTTCAATGTAATGGGTTTAGTAATAGGATTGATGACATCCTATATTGTCATTATGATAGATTATTTTTATCATGCATTGCATGTACATAAATGAAGCGGAAACGAGGTGAGTTTACATGGAACACGGAACTCCGGATTTTAAGTTTATGGGGCTTTGGTTTAACGGGGCCAATATTCTAATGATTACGGTTGCAAGTGCGATTGTTTTCCTTATTGCAGTCCTTGCTACCCGCAAACTTGCGATGAAACCAACCGGCGTACAAAATTTCTTTGAGTGGATTTTGGACTTCGTTAAAGGAATTATCAACAGTACAATGGATTGGAAGACAGGTGGTCGATTCCACATTCTTGGGATCACACTATTGATGTATATCTTTGTATCTAATATGTTAGGTCTTCCGTTTGCAATCGTAGTTGGCGAAAACCTTTGGTGGAAATCACCGACAGCTGACCCAACGATTACGTTAACGTTAGCGGTTATGGTTGTTGCGTTATCGCACTTCTATGGTGTAAAGCTAAAAGGTGTAAAAGGATATGCAGAAGGCTTCTTCAGCCCAATGAAATTTCTTTTCCCATTAAAGATTATTGAGGAATTCGCGAATACGCTAACTCTTGGTTTGCGTTTATACGGTAACATTTTTGCCGGTGAATTGCTTCTTTCCCTATTAGCAGCTGGACTAGCGCATCAAGGAATTGCTGGAACTATTGCAGCAGTACCATTAACACTAGTATGGCAAGGTTTCTCTATTTTCGTAGGTTCAATTCAAGCTTACATTTTCACAATGTTAACAATGGTTTATATGGCTCATAAAGTGAGTCACGACCATTAATATAAACCGTTCATTACTCATGAACAAAATAATAAACTATATTTTTTTATACATTTAAGGAGGAAAAACGAAATGACAGGTTCAATTGGTATTTTAGCAGCAGCGATTGCAATTGGTTTATCAGCTATTGGCGCAGGTATTGGTAACGGTCTTATCGTAGGACGTACTGTAGAAGGTGTTGCTCGTCAACCTGAATTACGTGGTACACTACAAACTACAATGTTCATCGGGGTTGCGTTAGTTGAAGCATTACCGATCATCGGTGTAGTTATCGCGTTCATGGTTTTAAATAAGTAATTATCATTAAAACTCCAGATGGCGAAGATACATACATCCTTCGCCATTCATTTATGTCTAGTTAAATTGTTGTTACTTTCATCGTTTAGCGACTCTTGAAAGGAGTGAACCCAGGGTGTTAACAAGCAATTTTGTATTGGCTACTGCTGCTGAAGGCGGTTCCCATATTAATTTTGGAGATATCTTCTTCCAATTACTAATGTTTATTATTTTATTAGCATTGCTTAAAAAGTTCGCATGGGGTCCGTTAATGGGCATCATGAAGGAACGTGAAGCACACATTGTTAATGAAATTAATGCGGCTGAAAATAGTCGTTTAGAAGCGAAAAAACTTTTAGAAGAACAAAGAAGTCTTTTAAAAGAAGCTCGTACCGAAGCACAGAACTTAATGGAAAACGCTAGAAAACAAGGCGATATCCAACGAGAAGAGATCGTAGTTGCAGCACGTACGGAAGCAGAGCGTCTTAAAGAAGCTGCTAAGCTTGAAATTGAGCAGCAAAAAGAAAAAGCAGTTACAGCTATTCGCGAACAAGTTGCTTCCCTGTCTGTATTAATTGCTTCTAAAGTCATTGAGAAAGAATTAACTGCAGCAGATCAAGAACAACTTATTAGCGAATATATCAAAGAGGCAGGAGAAGAGCGATGAGCAATTCTATGGTAGCAAAACGCTACGCGTCAGCTCTTTTTCAAATTGCAAAAGAACAGCAGATTCTAAGTACAGTAGAAGAAGAACTTCGTGTAGTGAAAGAAGTTTTACAATACAATACTGATTTGAAAGCTGTCCTAAAATCATCAAAACTAACGATTGATAAGAAAAAAGAGGTTATAAAAGCCGCTTTTGTATCTATCAATGCCTATGTACTAAATACATTGTTAATTTTGATTGATCGTCATCGCGAAGATGAAATCGTCGAAGTGGTGGACCAGTTTATTGAACTGTCAAATAATGAAATGGGGATTGCTGAAGCAGAAGTGTACAGCATTCGTCCGCTTACAGATGCTGAGCGTACGGCTATTTCTACTACATTTGCAGCAAAAGTAGGCAAGAAATCATTGAGAATTGAAAATATCGTAGATTCCGAATTGCTTGGTGGCGTGAAGCTCCGCATCGGAAACCGTATATATGACGGAAGCTTGCGTGGCAAGTTAAACCGTTTAGAACGTAAATTGTTAAGCTAAGATTCGTAGATAGGGGTGAAACTCATGAGCATCAAAGCTGAAGAAATCAGTGCCCTGATTAAAAAGCAGATTGAAAACTATCAGGCAGAAATTCAAGTGAGTGATGTTGGTACAGTTATCTCCGTAGGTGACGGTATCGCTCGTGTTCATGGCCTCGACAATGTCATGGCTGGAGAACTTGTTGAATTTTCAAATGGCGTTATGGGTATGGCACAAAACCTAGAAGAAAATAACGTCGGTATCATTATCCTTGGACCTTTCACAGAGATCAAGGAAGGCGGAGAAGTTCGCCGTACAGGACGCATCATGGAGGTTCCAGTTGGTGAAGAGCTAATTGGACGTGTTGTTAACTCTTTAGGACAACCAATTGATGGTATGGGTCCAATCAATGCAACAAAAACTCGCCCTGTTGAAGCGGTAGCTTCAGGCGTTATGGCTCGTAAATCCGTTCATGAGCCATTACAAACAGGTATCAAAGCGATTGACGCGCTAGTTCCAATCGGTCGTGGTCAACGTGAGTTAATCATCGGTGACCGTCAAACAGGTAAAACATCTGTTGCGATTGATACAATCTTGAACCAAAGAACCGAAAACATGATCTGTATCTATGTTGCAATCGGTCAAAAAGAATCAACAGTACGTAATGCGGTTGAAACGCTTCGTAAGAACGGTGCATTAGATTACACAATCGTTGTATCTGCATCTGCTTCACAACCAGCTCCAATGCTATTCTTAGCTCCATATGCTGGTGTTGCGATGGCGGAAGAGTTTATGTACTCTGGCAAACACGTATTAATCGTATATGATGATCTTTCTAAACAAGCGGCTGCATACCGTGAACTTTCCCTATTACTTCGTCGTCCTCCAGGTCGTGAAGCATATCCAGGGGATGTATTCTACTTGCACTCCCGCTTACTTGAGCGTGCTGCGAAATTGAACGACACATTAGGTGCAGGTTCAATCACAGCATTACCATTTATCGAAACACAAGCAGGTGACGTTTCTGCTTATATCCCAACAAACGTTATCTCCATCACTGATGGACAAATCTTCTTACAGTCTGACTTATTCTTCTCTGGCGTACGTCCAGCGATCAACGCAGGTCTTTCTGTATCACGTGTAGGTGGTTCTGCACAAATCAAGGCGATGAAGAAGGTTGCAGGTACACTGCGTCTTGACCTTGCTTCATACCGTGAACTTGAAGCATTTGCTCAGTTCGGTTCTGACCTTGATAAAGCGACACAAGCGAAGCTTGCTCGTGGTGCACGTACCGTTGAGGTATTAAAACAAGATCTTAACAGACCGCTTTCAGTTGAAAAGCAAGTGGCAATCCTATATGCATTAACACGCGGATTCCTTGATGATATCCCTGTTCAAGATATTCGTCGTTTTGAATCAGAAATGTTAAATTGGTTAGATCACAACCGCAAAGAAGTGTTAGACCATATTACGAAGACGAAGGATCTTCCTTCTGATGACGATTTCGCTTCTGCTATCAACGACTTTAAAAAGACGTTTGCAGTTTCCGAGTAATATTGGGGGCGCCTAAGGGCGCTCTTAAGCTAAACATTCTTTGAATGAGGGTGGTGAGAACCAATGGCATCTTTACGCGATATTAAAAATCGTATAAATTCAACCAAAAAGACGAGTCAAATCACGAAAGCAATGGAAATGACGTCGGCAGCGAAATGGAACCGTGGAGTGATGAATGCGAAATCATTCGTCCCTTACATGGAAAAAATCCAAGAAGTAACGGCATCAATTGCAATCGGCAGCAAAGGAATTAACCATCCGATGCTTCAGGCTCGTGCTGTTAAGAAAACCGGTTATATCGTTATGACCTCTGACCGTGGACTTGCAGGCGCATTTAACAGTAACGTGATTCGACGCGTACACCAAACAATCCAAAGCCGTCATAAATCCAATGATGAATTTGCGATTATTGCAGTGGGTCGAGTAGCTCGTGACTTTTTTGTTAAGCGCGGTATGAATGTAGCCCTTGAAATAATAGGGGTTTCCGATCAGCCGAGCTTTGCAGATATTAAAGATATCGCTTCAAGTACGGTAGGAATGTTCTCTGACGGTACATTTGATGAAATATATGTGTATTACAGTCATTATTTAAGTGCCATTTCTCAGGAAGTAACGGAGAAGAAGCTTCTTCCGCTAACGGATATCACAACTTCTTCAAAGCTGGCTTCTTATGAGTTTGAACCGTCTCCAGAAGAAATCTTAGAAGTTCTCCTGCCACAATATGCAGAGGCTTTGATTTACGGTGCTCTTCTAGACAGTAAAGCAAGTGAGCATGCTGCCCGTATGACAGCAATGAGAAATGCAACTGATAATGCGAAAGAAATGATTCGTAACTATACGCTTAGCTACAACCGTGCACGTCAAGCTGCGATTACACAGGAAATCACAGAGATTGTTGGCGGTGCGTCGGCGTTAGAATAGAATTTTTAAAAATTAGCCCATTCGGCGGGCAAAAAAAAGATAATGAGCGGGAAGGCTGCATTTGTTCATGAGTGAACAGATGCGGGTTTCCAACTACGTTCATTTTCAAAAGAGTAAGTTAGGAGGGAAAAAGATGAACATAGGACGCGTAGTTCAAATTATGGGTCCGGTCGTTGACGTTAAATTTGAAAACGGTCAGCTGCCTGAGATCTATAACGCATTAAGAATTAGTTACAAAGCGCGTAATGAATCAGAAGTTGATATCAACTTAACCCTTGAAGTAGCCCTTCATTTAGGTGATGATACTGTTCGTACGATTGCAATGGCTTCCACTGACGGTGTAACTCGTGGAGTAGAAGTAGTGGATACTGGTGCACCGATTTCCGTACCAGTAGGGGATGTAACACTTGGACGTGTATTTAACGTATTAGGTGAGCACATTGACCTTGCTGATGAAATCCCTGCAAGTGCACGTCGTGATTCGATTCACCGCGAAGCACCAACTTTCGAAAATCTTTCTACTGAGGTAGAAATTCTTGAAACTGGAATTAAGGTAGTAGACCTTCTTGCACCATATATTAAAGGTGGTAAAATCGGTCTATTCGGTGGTGCCGGTGTAGGTAAAACTGTATTAATCCAGGAATTAATCAACAACATCGCCCAAGAGCATAGCGGTATTTCCGTTTTCGCTGGTGTAGGTGAGCGTACTCGTGAGGGTAATGACCTTTACCACGAAATGACGGACTCTGGCGTTATTAAGCAAACAGCGATGGTATTCGGACAAATGAACGAGCCACCAGGTGCACGTATGCGTGTTGCCCTAACTGGTTTGACTATGGCTGAATATTTCCGTGATGAGCAAGGACAGGACGTTCTTTTCTTCATGGATAACATCTTCCGTTTCACGCAAGCAGGTTCCGAGGTTTCTGCCCTACTTGGCCGTATGCCATCTGCGGTAGGTTACCAGCCAACTCTTGCTACTGAAATGGGTAAATTACAAGAGCGTATCACATCTACTAACGTAGGTTCTGTTACATCAATCCAAGCGATTTACGTACCAGCCGATGACTATACGGATCCGGCTCCGGCTACAACTTTCGCTCACTTGGATGCAACGACTAACCTTGAGCGTAAGCTTTCTGAGATGGGTATCTACCCTGCGGTGGATCCACTTGCATCAACTTCTCGTGCATTGTCACCTGAAATCGTTGGTGAAGAGCATTACGAGGTATCACGTCGTGTGCAAAAAACGTTACAACGTTACCGTGAACTACAAGATATCATCGCAATCCTTGGTATGGACGAACTTTCTGATGAAGATAAGTTAGTCGTACTTCGTGCGCGTCGTCTACAGTTCTTCTTATCACAAAACTTCCACGTAGCTGAACAGTTTACTGGACAGCCAGGTTCATATGTTCCTGTTAAGGAAACGGTTAAAGGATTTAAAGATATCCTTGACGGTAAATATGATCACCTTCCTGAAGATGCATTCCGTCTTGTTGGACGCATCGAAGAAGTGGTTGAAGCTGCAAAACGCATGGGCGTAGAGGTCTAAATCCTGCCAGGAGGGTAAAAAATGAAGACGATTAAAGTCAATGTTGTTACTCCCGATGGCCCGGTGTATGAATCAGATGTGGAAATGGTTAGTACAAAGGCTCAAAGTGGTGAGCTAGGTATCTTACCTGGTCACATTCCGTTGGTTGCTCCTCTTGCAATTGGGGTTGTTCGCCTCAAGAAGGATGGAAAAACGGAACTGGTTGCGGTAAGTGGTGGATTTTTAGAGGTCCGTCCTGATCAAGTAACCATTTTGGCGCAAACGGCTGAAAAAGCATCCGATATTGATGTTGAACGTGCAATAAGGGCGAAGGAACGTGCAGAACAGCGTATGCACGATCAGCATGCTGAGCATATTGACTTCAGACGTGCGGAGCTTGCCCTGCAACGTGCCATCAATCGCCTCGCCGTATCGGAAGGTAGAAAGTAATAATAATTTATATTTATCAAACCCCTTTGGCGGATTATTTTGGATCCGCTGGAGGGGTTTTTGCGTTTTGGGATTTGGTGTTTTGTCTTGGTGGATTTGATTTGTTGGGTTGAGGGTCTTGGCGTTGATAAAGAGGTGGAAGTGGACGATATGATGGTGGAAGCGGTCGATAAGTAGTTTTTGCTGGTGAATCTATCTGGGATTTTTATAAAAATGGTTGCTTAAAGAATTGGATAGCGGAAAAATCACTAGATTTGCTTGTATAAGTGGGTGGGAAGTTAGTTTGGCGGTCTTGCGACTGTATTTTTAGTGATAGTTTTAGTGGTTTTGGGAAGTAGAGTGGCGATTTTGAAGTAGGGAGCTTCTACATCTACTTTTGTTGAGGGAAAGCTAGAGAAAGTAGAAGTAGAGAGATTCTAGACCTACTTTTGACACGGGAAAGCTAGAGAAAGTAGAAGTAGAGAGGTTCTACATCTACTTTTGACGAGGGAAAGCTAGAGAAAGTAGAAGTAGAGAGGTTCTATATCTACTTTTGACGAGGGAAAGCTAGAGAAAGTAGAAGTAGAGAGGTTCTACATCTACTTTTGACGAGGGAAAGCTAGAGTAAATAGAAGTAGAGAGGTTTTACTTATACTTTTGTTTGAGAAAAGAAGAAAAACGTTTATGTAGAGAGTTAGTTACGGCCAGCTTTGCGACCAGCCTTTTTATGTGAAGTTACTCTTGGTAGGGGAAACACTGCATGATTTGTACATTTTTGCATATGATGGTAGGGCGAAAACAAGATTGGAATTGTGATAAAAATGTAAATTTATTGTTTTTACATATTGTGAGACGAATTTTTATATAGATAGGGAGAAAAACGCCGATTTAGTGAAGTTTTAATGACAAATCTCACATACAATGTTCAAATTTTGTTGTTAAATTGGGGGTGTTATCGAGTTTTAGTAGTGTTGTTGCGGTTATTGTGAACCTTTTGCTGGGAACAGCATGTGGCTCTTCCGAGCCTTCCACCATGCACGTCATCTTCCGCTAACGCTCCAGATCACGTGCGCTAACCCCATGGGTCTTCTAATCAGTACTTGCTTGCTGTTCGCTCATGCGTCATCTCTGATGTCCATTCAAGGGAGCCAACTCAGCGAGATCACGCAAACGCTCAGGAGGGTACCCATGTCGACAACCTAGTGTACCGTAAAAATTGAAATTCTCCCGCATGTGCTACCCGCACATTGCGCTTCAGCTATCGCTGAAGCTTGCGAAAATTTATCAGTTTAAGCCCCTTTTGAGAGCGAGCTCTCAAGTGTCTTAAACTGATAAATTTTCGCTGCGGGAGAATTCCAATTTTAAGTATAATGGCTTGTCGACATGGGTTTGTAACAATGCTATAATGAATTCGGTTACAATATTCATTAGTATGAAAATTTACAACATTGGAGGGGATAGACATGGAACTTCTTAATGTATATCAGAATAATTATCTGATAGTTTTTGCGTTTCTGTGTCTTGGGGTGTTGCTGCCGGTGGTGGCATTATATTTAGGTAAGCTTTTGCGTCCTCATAAACCTAGCGATGCGAAGTTAACCACATATGAGAGCGGTGTTGAGCCATTTCACGATTCCCGTGTACAGTTCAATGTCCGCTATTATATTTTTGCCCTTATGTTTGTTGTTTTTGATGTGGAAACGGTGTTTTTATATCCATGGGCTGTGGCCTATGATAAGCTAGGTGTTTTTGCGTTAATCGAGATGTTAATTTTCGTGATTATGCTGTTAATTGGCCTAGTGTATGCTTGGAAGAAGAAGGTGCTACAATGGATTTAAAACTAGATGGCATTTCACCTAAGGAAATGGAAGATTTACAAAGAAGTGTATTTATGACTACGCTAGAGCAAATTAAGGCCTGGGCTCGAAGTAATTCGATCTACCCGGTGACATTTGGTCTGGCTTGTTGTGCGATTGAAATGATGGGTGTAGGCGGAGCGAATTATGACTTAGACCGTTCTGGTTCGTTTTTCCGTACGTCTCCAAGGCAATCGGATTGTATGATCGTGTCTGGGACAGTGACGAAGAAAATGGCGCCAATTTTACGCCGATTGTATGATCAAATGCCTGAGCCAAAGTGGGTTATTGCGATGGGTTCTTGTGCAACAGCTGGCGGGCCGTATGTAAAGTCGTATTCAGTTGTTAAAGGGGTCGATCAAATCGTTCCTGTTGATGTATACATACCTGGATGCCCACCAAACCCAGCTGCTTTAATTTATGGAATCAATAAATTAAAGGAAAAGATTCGCTATGAAGCGAAGACTGGGAAGAAGGTGATCTAACCGATGAGTGGGGAAAAGGATCTTGAACAGTTAAAGAAAGAGGCGGTAGCGAAGGCAAAGGCTGCGGCGGCTGCAAAACGGGCGGCAAAGGCTGCAGTGGAAGCTCCATCAAAACCTGCGGAGCCGGCTAAAGACGAAGCACCTGCATCAGCGGCAAGCGAAACGCCAGTTGAAAAAACGGTGACACCGACTGAAGCACCGGCAACAGCGCCAGTGAATGACGCGGATGACCTTGCCAAGAAAAAAGCGGCAGCGGTAGCGAAGGCGAAGGCGGCAGCAGCGGCAAAAAGAAAAGCGATGGAGCTCGCAGGAGCTTCGGCACCATCAGAATCAGCCCCAGCGGAGGAAACAGCCGGTACAGGTGCGAATGAAGCCCCAGCGGCTAGTTCTGATACGGATGACCTCGCGAAGAAAAAAGCAGCTGCAGTAGCGAAGGCGAAGGCGGCTGCGGCAGCAAAGAGGAAAGCCATGGAGCTAGGTGACACACCTGAAGCAGCTGGAGATGACGTACCATCTGGTGATGATGCGAAAGCGAAAGCGGCAGCAGCGGCAAAAGCAAAAGCAGTAGCAGCAGCCAAAGCGAAGGCAGCGGCAGCAGCAAAGGCGAAAGCAGCCGGAATGGCCGACGCGGACGCGGCAGCAGGCGGCGATGATGAAAAGGCAAAGGCGATTGCAGCAGCCAAAGCAAAAGCGAAAGCGGTAGCCGCAGCCAAAGCGAAGGCAGCAGCAGCAGCAGGCGGAAAAGCTGAAACAGCTGCACCAGCAGCGGAAGCTAAACCCTCAGTCAATCAGCCATTTTTAGATAAATATTTGAAAGTCATTGAAGAAAATATGGGATCTGATGTTTTAGAAGATTCTTATATTAATAAACTTTCAAAGGATGTTCCAACACTTGTAGCGAAACGTGAAACATATTTTAAACTGGCTCAATTTTTAAAATATAATGAGCTGTTAGGGTTTGATTATTTATCAGAGCTTCATGGATCAGACTTCGAAACACATATGGAGATTTATGTTCACTTATTCTCATACAAAAACCGTCAATCCGTCGCGTTAAAAGTGAAGATTGACCGTGATGAACCAATCATCGAGTCCTTGCAGCCGCTTTGGGCAGGCGCAGAATGGCCTGAATGTGAAGCCTATGATTTATTAGGAATTAAGTTTACAGGACATCCGGATTTACGTCGTATCTTACTCGGCGAAGATTGGGTTGGCTATCCACTGCGAAAAGATTATGAGCCTTACGATGTGGAGGTGTAACCAATGATCAGAACAGAAGAAATGATACTAAACGTAGGACCTCAGCATCCAAGTACTCACGGCGTTTTCCGTCTTGTTGTAAAAATTGATGGAGAAATCATTGTTGAAGCGACACCTGTAATCGGATATTTACACCGTGGGACTGAAAAAATTGCTGAGAACCTGCAATATACACAGATTATTCCATACACAGACCGATTGGACTACTTGTCATCCATGACAAACAATTATGTCCTTTGTCATGCCGTTGAGACGATGATGGGGATTGAAGTTCCAGAACGTGCGGATTTCCTTCGTGTCATTGCGATGGAATTAAACCGGATTGCGAGTCACCTTGTTGCATGGGGTACATATATTCTTGACCTTGGAGCTACAAGTCCGTTCATCTATGCATTCCGTGACCGCGAAATGATTATTAATATGCTAAACGAACTTACGGGTGCTCGCCTGACATTTAACTATATGCGTGTCGGCGGAGTGAAGTGGGATGCTCCAGAAGGCTGGATTGAAAAAGTAAGAGACTTTGTGCCATATATGCGCGGTCAGCTTGCTGGTTTCCACGATCTTGTCAGCGGAAATGAAATCTTTTTAGACCGTGTAAAAGGCGTTGGAAAGTATACAAAAGAAGAAGCCATCCAATATTCACTTAGCGGACCTAATCTTCGTAGTACCGGTGTGAAATGGGATCTTCGGAAGGATGAACCATATTCGGTTTATGACCGTTTTGACTTTGATGTTCCAACATCGGAGGACGGTGATTGCTTAGCTAGGTACCATCTACGCCTTGCTGAAATCGCAGAATCCTTGAAAATCCTCGAGCAAGCAGTGGAGCAATTTCCTGCTGAGGGAGCAATTCTTGCCAAAGTGCCGAAGATTATTAAGGCGCCTAAGGGTGAAGCTTTTGTACGAATTGAATCACCACGTGGTGAAATTGGCTGTTATATTGCGAGCGACGGTAAAAAAGAACCGTACCGCTTAAAGTTTAGAAGACCATCCTTCTATAACCTGCAAATTCTCCCAAAACTGTTAAAGGGCGAAAACATTGCAAACATGATTGCTATTTTAGGGGCAGTGGATATTGTCCTTGGGGAGGTTGACGGCTAATGATAGAAGAATTGCTACAGTCAAGTCCTAGTTGGGCTAACTTTGGGATTTTCTTTTTACTCGGTGCTGTCTTACTTTTAATCGTATTAGGCTTCGTTACTTACGGAATTTTAGCAGAACGGAAAGTAATGGGTTACATGCAGCTCCGTCATGGTCCAAACCAAGTCGGCGGTAAGTGGGGACTCTTACAAACGGTCGCTGACGTCCTCAAGCTTTTATTAAAAGAGGATATTATTCCGAAGGCAGCCGACAAGCCATTATTTATTATTGCACCGGTCATTGCTTTTGCACCATCCTTTATGGTCCTAGCAACGATGCCGTTCACTGACAAATTTCAGTTTGCCGATATCGGTGTGGGATTACTTTATTATATTGCCGTTTCTGGATTGACTACCTTTGGTATGCTGCTAGGCGGCTGGGCATCGAATAACAAGTATGCACTCTTAGGAGGTATGCGTGCTTCAGCCCAGATGATTTCCTATGAGATTCCGCTTGTTATGTCTGTCTTAGGCGTTATTCTTCTATCAGGAAGCTTGAATCTAAATGAGATTGTGGCAGCACAGAAGAACGGATGGTTCATCCTCTTGCAGCCAATTGGATTTATTGTCTTTTTCATTGCATCGATTGCGGAATTAAATCGGACACCATTTGACTTGCCTGAATCGGAAAACGAACTAGTTGCCGGTTACCATGTTGAATATTCCGGATTCCGCTGGGCATTCTTTATGCTCGCCGAATATGTGTATTTGTTCGCGATGTCTGCTTTGATTACGGTTATCTTTTTAGGCGGATGGTTAGCGCCGATCAGCTTCCTAAGCTTTATTCCTGGAGCGGTTTGGTTTTCACTTAAATTCAGTGTGGTTGTCTTTGTTTACATTTGGCTGCGAAGCACGTTCCCACGTTTCCGCGTCGATAAACTAATGGAATTTGGCTGGAAAGTACTTTTGCCAATAGCACTAGGCAACATATTCCTAACGGCTTTAATCAAATCATTATTTTTCTAAATCAGGAAAGGTGCCTGACACCAATACCACCACTAACAATTCTTAAAAGGTAAAAGGGGTGAAAAACGTGCTTGGATTAGCAAAAGGCTTGAAATATACCCTAAAACAATTAACCAGAGAAAAGGTTACTTACGATTATCCGAATAAGCCGATTCCACTGCCAGATCGCTTCCGTGGTATTCAGAAATTTTATCCGGAAAAATGTATCGTGTGTAATCAATGTATGAATATCTGTCCGACCGATTGTATTGACCTGACAGGTAAAAAGCATCCGGATCCAACGAAAAAAGGGAAAATCATCGACACATACGACATCAACTTTGAGATTTGCATCCTTTGTGACCTATGTACGGAGGTTTGCCCAACTGAAGCCATCATCATGACCAATAACTTTGAGCTCGCTGAATACAGCCGCGATATGTTATTTAAGAACCTTGAATGGTTAGATGAAAACGACGAAAACATACGGAAGGAGAATAAAGCATGACCTTCTCAGGCGAATTCCTCGCATTTATGGGACTCGCACTTGTTGCGATCATCGGCGGCGTGCTTCTGTTGAACCTAACGAAAGTGGTTCATATGGTTGTTGCCCTGATTTTCACTTTCGTCGCAATCGCCGGTATTTACGTTCTGCTATCTGCAGAATTTGTAGCTGCCGTACAAATCTTAATTTATTCTGGTGCGATCACCATCATCATGCTGTTTGGCATTATGTTAACGAGGCATGATGACGAAAGTGAACCTAAAGCAGGCAGATGGAGAAAGTTACTCTTGTTCTTAGGAATTGTAGGTTTTGCCTTTGCAGTGTATATCGGCATCTACGATTTCAACATCGAACAGACACCATCCACGCTGCACGAAAATAACACGTTACAAATTGGTAAGGCACTTTACTCAAAATATGTCATTCCATTTGAGTTAACATCGGTTCTACTATTAGTAGCCCTTGTCGGCTCCATTATCTTGGCGAAAAATGAGAAAAAGGGGGCGGATAAGGAATGAGTTCAGTTCCCGCTTCAGCCTTCTTGGCACTAGCACTTATTCTGTTTTGCATCGGCTTATACGGTGCGTTAACGAAAAGAAATACAGTAATCGTCCTGATCTCAATCGAATTGATGCTGAATGCTGTGAATATTAACTTGGTCACTTTCAGCAAATACGGTTTGGCGCCATCGATTACAGGCCAAATCTTTGCCCTGTTCGCAATCAGCGTGGCAGCAGCCGAAGCAGCGGTCGGACTAGCGATTCTTATCGCACTCTACCGCAGCAAGAAAACCGTCAACATCGACGAAATGGACACAATGAAAAACTAGATAGAGCACTTTGGGTGTCAGGCACCACAAAAAGACACTCCGCCCCATTTGTCCGCCTCGGGAGGACAGCTTTCGTTGAGCGAAGGATGTCCATCCTAGAATGACAAAGTAGGGATTTGTCCACGGAGGGTGTCAGGCACCATGTTCTATAAAGGGGATAGTGATAATGATGGAGAATGCATGGCTCATACCGCTTTTCCCGCTATTATCGTTTTTGATCCTTCTTCTATTCGGTAAGCGGTTGAAGGAGGCAAGCAGTTATGTGGGGATTTTGCTCACGCTGGCGTCGCTTGTCTATTCAATCCTTGTGTTATTTGAGCGCTTTTCAGAGCCAACTTACGTCACGAAATTTGACTGGCTCACGATAGGAGATCTGCATCTAACAGCGGGCTTTGAAGTGAATCAATTAAATGCATTAATGCTGTTTATCGTATCGCTCGTAAGTTTCTTAGTACATACCTACTCCAAAGGGTACATGCATGGAGACGAGCGGTTTCCAGTATTCTATGCCTACTTAGGATTATTTACCTTTGCAATGCTTGGGCTGGTTCTTTCACCAAACCTGTTGCAAACCTATATTTTCTGGGAGCTTGTCGGTGTCGGTTCGTTCCTATTAATCGGTTTTTATTTTTACAAAGAAGAAGCGAAGGCCGCTGCGAAAAAGGCGTTCATCATGACCCGTATCGGGGATGTGGGCCTCTTCATCGGGATGTCTCTTCTATTCTGGGAAACAAAAAGCTTTGAATATAGTGATATTTTTGCCGCTGTTGAAGCTGGGAAGATTTCACCGACAATGATTACGTTAACTGCGATCCTTATTTTCATCGGAGCAGTCGGTAAATCAGGTCAGTTCCCGCTTCACACTTGGCTTCCAGATGCGATGGAAGGTCCGACACCTGTATCGGCCCTCATCCACGCAGCGACCATGGTTGCCGCAGGGGTATACTTAGTGGCAGCACTATTCCCACTGTTCTTAGCAAGCCAAACAGCACTACTTACCATCGCGGTAATTGGTGCATTTACAGCAATCTTTGCAGCGAGCATCGGTCTGGTGCAAACGGACATTAAGCGTGTATTAGCGTACTCAACGGTTTCACAGCTTGGGTACATGATGCTTGCCCTAGGGTCTGCCGGCTATGTGGCGGGTGTGTTCCACTTAATGACTCACGCATTCTTCAAGGCGTTACTATTCCTTGCAGCAGGTTCTGTCATTCACGCGGTTCACACACAAAACATTGAAGAAATGGGCGGGCTTTGGAAAAAGCTGAAGCTGACCGGACCGCTTTTCTTAATCGGAACACTTGCGATCAGCGGTGTGCCGTTATTTTCCGGATTCTTCTCCAAGGATGAAATCTTAGTCGCTGCATGGGAAGGCGGGCATCCAGTCCTTTTCTTGCTAGCATTAATCGCAGCCTTTATGACTGCATTCTACATGTTCCGCTTATTCTTCCTAGTATTCACTGGTGAAGCACGTGGCGATCAAAAACATGTACACGAATCACCGTCCAACATGACATTCCCGATGATTCTTCTCGGTGTCTTGGCAGTGGTCGCTGGTTATGTCAACACTCCATGGTTCGGTACGTTCCTTGGCGATTGGTTAGTGGATGGCAATGAAGCACTTGCACATCACGGCCATGTCGAAGGTCCAGTCTGGATTATGATTGCAGCAACACTCGTTTCTTTAGCAGGAATTTTCCTTGCTTATATGATGTACTACAAGCGTTCACTAGCCCGCAACTGGTTGAGCGGTACAGGTGACACGCTGCACACGATTCTTTTCAACAAATATTACGTTGACGAGTTCTATCAATTGACTGTCGTAGCCGCTACAAAAGCAATCAGCTACTTCCTACGCTTCATCGATGTTTTCCTTGTAGAAGGGCTCGTGAAGGGCGTAGTCGGAATCGTCCAAGGACTTGGTCAAACAGGTTCGAAGATGCAGACCGGACAGGTTCAAACCTATGGCGCAGTGGCCTTCATCGGTCTCGCAGTATTAGCCGTCATCTTTGCATTAACAGGGGGGTACCTACGATGAATTTACATGCAGTCCTTTCCGTCCTAGTATTCTCCCCTTTACTAGGTATCGCGGTTTTGGCATTCATGCCTAAAACGCAGGAAAAATCAATTAAACTAGTCGGCTTTTTAGCGACACTGCCGGCGCTAATCCTGGCATTAGCGGCCTATCTCCATTATCAATGGGGCAAGGATTTAGCGGACTTTTCCGTATCGGTTCCATGGATTCAATTCCGCGGCATGAACGGGATTTCCGAGCCGATTTTCTCGGTTTACTACGAGCTTGGATTAAGCGGCTTCCAGCTTCTATTGGTTGTCTTAACAGCGGTTGTTGCGACACTCGCATCCATTGCTTCCATTTTTATAAAAAAAGAATGGAAAGGTTATTTCATGCTATTCCTTCTTTTAGAAGTGGGCATGCTTGGCGTGTTTACCGCTGAAAACTTAATCCTGTTCTTCATCTTCTTCGAAGTAACACTGATTCCGACCTTCTTCTTAATCGGAAAATGGGGTTATTTTGAAAAAGAAAAAGCAGCTTACAGCTTCTTGATTTATAACGGTTTAGGATCAGCAGTCCTGTTGATCGTGATTATGATACTGTTTGCAAAAACAGGAACATCGAATATTGAATTATTAACACAAATGATGGCCGATCCAAATACACCGGTAACGGGTGATTTGAAGCTTGGCTTACTGATTGCGCTTTTAGTAGCGTTTGGTGTAAAATTACCGATTTTCCCATTGCACAGCTGGATGCTGAAGGTACACGTTCAGGCACCGCCATCAGTCGTTATGATTCACTCTGGTATTCTGTTAAAGATTGGTGCGTACGGATTAATCCGTTTTGGAATGGGTATTTTTCCGAAGCAGTTTGAGACGCTTGCGACCATCATTGCTGTACTTGGAGTGATCAATCTACTCTACGGGGCGTTTCTAGCGTTCATTCAAACAGACTTTAAAATGGTTTTGGCGTATTCATCCATTTCCCACATGGGAATCGTGTTAATTGGCCTTGCTGCGATGAATGAGGCAGGGGTTCAGGGAGCGATTTTCCAAGTGATTTCACACGGATTGATTTCCGCGCTCTTGTTCTTCTTAGTGGGTGTCTTGTACGAACGTACGGATACATCATTAATGGAAAATCTGGGCGGAATGGCGAAGGGGATGCCGATTGCCGCAGGCTTCTTGCTTGCCGGTGCGA
Organism: Bacillus sp. SLBN-46; assembly: GCF_031453555.1. Lineage (GTDB taxonomy): Bacteria > Bacillota > Bacilli > Bacillales > Cytobacillaceae > Neobacillus. The sequence continues at coordinate 638,838 of NZ_JAVIZM010000001.1, forward strand.
TGGCATCACTCGGACTGCCGGGTATGTCTGGGTTTGTCAGCGAATTTATGGCGTTCTTAGGTCTTTTCAAAGAAATGCCGTGGATTGCAGCAGTTGGTACCATTGGTATTATCATGACGGCAGCCTACTTACTGCGTGCGGTTCTAGGTATGACGTACGGCAAGTCACACCGTGAATTTACTGGTGTGGTTGATTTAAAAGGCGTGGAATTTATTCCAGTCCTTGTACTTACATTATTAATCGTATTAATTGGTGTGTATCCAAGTGTTCTAAGCTCTCCGCTGCAAACTACACTTGAAACAATCATGCTAGGGTTAGGAGGGTGATGAAGGATGGATTTTGACTCATTGAAATCATTTGAATGGAGTGTCATGACACCGGAGTTCATCATCCTTGGTGTGTCAGCACTATTAACATTGCTCGATTTATTTATGCCGAAAAAACAAGACAGACGTGTGCTTGGCTGGATCGCGATTCTTGGGGTTTTCGCAGCAATCGTGTCTGTTGCCGGCTTGTTGAACACAGATGTCACTTCAATTTTAGAAGACAGCTTTACACTGGATGGCTTTGGCAAGGCCTTTAAACTATTGCTTCTTGTCGGATCAGGGCTGGTGCTATTTTTAGCTGTCAGCTATGAGAAAAAGGATGGAGTGGAAGACAGTCACGGTGAGTTTTACTACCTGTTCTTAGCAGCGTTGCTCGGTGCGATGATTATGACTTCCAGCGGTGATTTAATCACTCTTTTCATCGGATTAGAATTATTAACGGTTTCTTCTTATATTTTAGCGGGTATTCGCAAACACCATGTTGAATCCAACGAATCTGCGATGAAATACGTCATCAACGGCGGAATTTCTACAGCGATTACGTTATTCGGAATGAGTTATGTGTACGGGTTAACCGGTACCACGAACCTTTTCAAGATCGCGCAAACTCTTGCAGGGATTGGTGATGCGCAACAGACCTACTTACTTGGTCTTGCTTTCTTAATGATTTTTGTTGGTTTATCCTTTAAGCTCGCGGCAGCTCCGTTCCATATGTGGGCACCTGACGTGTACCAAGGAGCGCCAACACCTGTTACTGCTTTCTTAAGCGTAGTTTCTAAAACAGCAGGCTTTGTCATCGTCATTCGTATCCTTATTGCTGTGTTTTACAATGCAGCACCAGAGGGTGGAGCCGGTGGTGAAACCATTCTGTTCAAGATGCATGACTACTTAGCAGTGATCGCAGCGGTAACAATGGTTGTCGGTAACGTGGTAGCTTTGAAGCAGTCGGATATTAAGAGAATGTTCGCATATTCCAGTATCGCCCATGCAGGGTATGTGCTAGTGGCTATAACAACTATGAGTGCGAACTTAGTATTCTCGATCTGGTTCTACTTGCTTGCTTACATGTTGATGAACCTTGGTGCCTTTGCAATCATTCAAGTGGTGACGGAAAAATCAGGCTCAACAAAGATTGCTGATTTTGCTGGCCTTTACCGCCGTTCGCCGGTTCTTGCGGTGTTAATGGGAATTTTACTCGTTTCCTTAGCAGGCTTTCCGGGTACAGCAGGTTTTATTGGAAAATTAAACATCTTTGTCGGGGCGTTTTTCGGCACTCCGCATTATGTCCTAGCATCGATCATGATTGCGACAACGGTTGTTTCTTATTTCTACTATTTTGGCGTCATGACGCAGATGTTCTTCCGTCCGGCTAAGGACGAAAGCAAGCTACGTGTGCCATTTGGAATTGTGGTTGTCCTGCTGGTTGCGGTTGTCGGCTCCGTCTTGTTCGGAGTAGCGCCAAACCTGGCACTCGACTTCTTGAACAATATGTAAGGTTTTTGGTTTTTGGGGGAAATAGATTGACCGGCAGGCTGCCTTGGGGAAGGCAGCCTGCTCAAATAAAGGGGTTATATATCAAAAAGAAGAGGTTGGGGAACCTCTTCTTTTTTTATGGTTGCCACTATTCATTTTTTCGTTTTAATCTTCCATCTTTTCCTTCACATCGCCGTAGCCTTCTTGTACTTTTCCTTTGACCTTATCCATTTTGCCGTCTACTTCGGTTGAGCGATCGTCGGTTAATTTGCCCCACTGTTCTTTTGCCTCGCCTTTGGCCTGTTCCAAATTTCCTTTTACTTGATCCTTATTCATTGTATCGTCCTCCTTGTTTTTAGTTAGTATTTTAAATACCAATATTGGTATGGTATTAAACATGTTTTTTTACAGCTAATAGCCTTTTAGGTTACAGGTTGTCAGGCTCGTCCTTCTTTTCACCATCGCTGATACCATTATCCTGGTCGACACCATCGCCAACACCGTCTTCCTTCAATTCTTTCTCAATGTCCTCTTTGGCTTCTTTTAAATTATCCTTTGCATCCTTGAAGGAGGTATCGGCTTCCTTCTTAGTATCTTTATCGATGGCGTCCTTTTGCTCGCCATCACTGATGCCATTATCTTGATCGACGCCGTCGCCACAGCCGGCTAAGCCGCCAAATGTGAACAAAACCGCTAAACCACCCGCTAATAATTTTCTTCGCCTATTGGTAATCATATAAGTCTCCTCCTTGTAATTTGTGTGTTTCGTTGTGTTGGTGACTATATTCCCGGCGAAAACAAATTCAAAACCTTTCTTTTTTGAAAAAATTTTCCCTTCATTAAATGCATTTTTACAAAAAGTTAGTTTGCTAGATTGTTGGTTTGAATGAAGAGAGACGGGGTAATACAGAGAGCAGAACAAGATTCGAGTTTGATACGAAAAGGAGAGAGGTTATATGAACGCAAATGAAATGATGATGGGCTGGTCCTCATACTTTCAGGACATTCCCAATCTAATCATGGCATTACTCGTGCTATTAGTGGGTTGGCTGATCGCCAAGTGGATTGGCCGAGGCGTAGAAGCGGCCTTAAGAAAGACCAGCTTTGACGATAAGCTATTCTCAAAGTTTGGTAAGCGAAAATACTCATCAGAAACGATAATCGGAAAAATAGTTTACTATCTTTTATTAGTAGTAGTTTGGACGATCTTCTTCAATATGTTGAGCTTAAGCTTTATTGCCACACCATTCGTTCAAATGCTTTCGACCATTACGGCGGCAATTCCTAATCTATTAAAAGCAGCACTTATCTTACTGTTTGCCTGGGTGGTCGCGTTCTTGCTGTCCAATCTTTTCACAAAAGCAGCTGCCCGATTCCATTTAGAAAATCATTTAGTGAAACGGAAGCTGGCAAAAGGTGAAATTGATGCGATGAATAAAGTGAACAGCATCTCGAAGGTGATTTTCTACTTAGTACTTCTCTTATTTTTACCAGGAGTATTAGGCGCACTGCATATGGAAGGCATCTCAAAGCCTTTTGCACAAACCTTATCTGTGTTACTCGCGTTTATTCCGAAATTATTTGCAGCCGCATTGATTGTCTTCATTGGCTGGTTGATTGCCAAAATCGTTCGTGATGTGTTAACGAACCTATTAACGAACGTAGGGCTGGAAAAAGTAAGTCAGCGTTTAGGCTTCGATCAATCCGTAGATGGACGAGCGAGCCTTGCAAATATAATTGGAAATATCGCGTTTATCTTAATCTTACTTCCAACGATTATTACGGCTTTAGAAAAATTAGATTTGAAGGGCGTTTCGGAACCAGCAATCAGCATGCTTCGTGCGGTACTGTCGATGATTCCAAACATCGCTGTGGCCGTGTTGTTGATTTTAGCAGGAATTTGGCTTGGAAAAATGGTGGAGAAAATCGTCACCCAAATGCTGTGGCGCGTAAGGTTTGATAGTCTATTTCATAGAATGGGCGTCGGCTCATTAACTCCGGATGCTTCGAAAACAACTCTGTCACAGTTGGTTGGGTTGCTGGCAAAAGTCGTAGTGGTTCTGTTATTCACGGTGGAAGCCTTGCAAATTGTCCATCTAAACTTCTTAGTGACACTCGCGACCGGCGTCATTGCATATTTACCAATGCTGTTTGCGGCCCTTGTCATCCTGGGGATTGGTTTATATGTGGGGCACTTGGTGGAACGAATCTTACAGAATGTGCTGAAACAAACCTACTCTCGCACACTAGCGGCGGTAGCGAAATACGCTGTGTTTGCGATTACCATCTTTATGGCACTAGATCAACTCGGTGTCGCACATAGCATTGTCAATGCTGCCTTCATCCTTGTCCTTGGTGGACTGGCCCTCGCCTTTGGACTAGCCTTCGGAATCGGAGGAAAAGATTTCGCAGCCAAATATCTACGCAAACTAGACCAAAAACTCGAGGAGTAAAACTTGGGGTCAGTCCCCCACTGCTTTACAGCAGTGGGGGACTGACCCCATCTCTGTAAGGTGGGATAATTTATGATAATGAAGTTGGTATCTGTTGCTTTGTTGATTGCTTTGACCGGGTTCTTTGTGGCGATTGAATTTGCGATTGTGAAGGTTCGGCCTTCGAGAATAGAGCAATTGCTGGGAGACGGAAAGAAGGGAGCGGCTGCCGCCAAAAGGGTGGTATCCCATTTGGATGAGTATTTATCGGCCTGTCAGTTGGGGATTACGGTAACTGCATTAGGATTGGGGTGGCTTGGGGAACCAACGGTAGAAAAGCTGCTGCACCCGTTGATGGAAGCCCTCCACTTGAATGAATCTCTTACCCATATTTTATCGATAGGAATCGCCTTTGCTCTCGTCACCTTCTTGCATGTGGTCGCAGGAGAATTGGCGCCAAAGACGGCGGCAATCCAGAAAGCGGAGACGATTACGCTGCTGTTTGCTACACCAATAATCTGGTTTTACAAGCTCATGTATCCGTTTATTTGGGTATTGAATAGTTCGGCACGCATGCTTACAAGAATGGTAGGATTGAAGCCGGTTTCGGAGCATGAGTTAGCACATTCGGAGGAAGAACTTAGGATTCTTTTATCCGAAAGCTTTAAAAGTGGGGAAATCAACGAGAACGAGTGGACCTATGTGAACAATATTTTTGAATTTGATGAGCGGACAGCTAAGGAAATTATGGTTCCGCGGACCGAGATGTCCTGCTTGTCTGTCGACGATAGTCTCCAAAAAGTAATCAAAACAGTAAGGGCGGATAAATATACTCGTTTTCCAGTCATGAATGGGGACAAAGATCATATTATCGGCGTATTGAATGTGAAAATGTTTTTAACCTCTTCGATATTGAAGAAGGAAAAGGATTGGACGCTATCATCCTATATCCAGCCGGTTATCCGGGCGATTGAGACGATTCCAATTCATGATTTGCTGGTGAAGATGCAAACAGAACATGCGCATATGGCGATTTTGATGGATGAATATGGAGGAACCTCTGGGTTAGTGACGGTCGAGGATATCCTGGAGGAAATTGTCGGTGAGGTAAGAGATGAATTTGACGCCGAAGAAGTCGCGGCGGTAAGAGAATTTCCGGGAAATAATTTTGTGGTAGATGCAAAAGTAGGGATTAGTGAGGTGAATGATTTACTCAGTACAGATTTATCGGAAGATGGCGTCGATACAATCGGCGGATGGTTTCTACAACAAAATGGTGATGTTGAGTTGGGAGCCGCTGTAGAAGCTGAGGGCTATGAGTTCTCCGTGGAAGAGGTCGATGGGTATCATATTTTGTATCTAAGAATTGAGAGACGTTGAAAAAGGTCCTTACCCAGGACCTTTTTTTCAAAAGTTAAAAAAGTATAATTCTGTCCCACCACAGTCCTTGATCTGTGGTGTTTTTTATGGAGGAATGGGTGTAGTTTAATAGTTGGCGAGTAAAATGGGGTTATTGACGAGTAAAGTGTGAATTTAGACGAGTAAAATAGAAAATCGACGAGTAAATCATATATTTGACGAGTAATTCATCGAAAGTGACGAGTAAGACAGGAAAACATAAAAAATAGGAAATATTAAAGGTAATTTAAGAGGGGATCAACACATAATTTGAAAAGAAGATACTTGAGCCAGGTATACACGCCAGAACAAATAAAGGGCTTCTTAGAATTCGTCACACAAACAGGAAAATAACTGTGCAAACCAACGGTCAGCGATCCTCATGCCGTCGTTTTTTTGTTGTTAGGAAATTATAAAAAGGTCCGAGTGTGGTACCTGAACTAGTTGTCCGAATCTAGCTCCAACGCATAGCCCCTCCGCCTTTTGTCCCGTCTACATTTCCTCGTCCTTCCGCTTCTCCTCAAGAACCCGCCAATCATGCTCAAAGGCCGACCACAGCACTTTTTTATCCCCAAATAATAGGAGCTGATCACCTTCATGGAGCACCACTCCGTAGATGTCTTTCCTCAATTTCATTCCGCCTCGTTGAATAAAGAGGACCACGAAATCCATTCCTTGATGTCCGGGAATGACATCATGAATCGTGCGGTTATGTAGCGACGATTCCTTATAGATAGGCAGATTGAGCACGGCTTCCTTTTTAGCGGTTAAAAACACATCCCGCACCGGCAAATCAGCGAGCTCCACATTCTGTTTCATTTGACGATTAAACAACGTGGACAACAGCCGCTGAATCCGAGACATTCGTAGCACAACAAAGACCATTAGTGTCCCAGTGGCAACGGTGATGATTTCCTTCGTTCGGAGCCCTTCGGAAAGGAACTGGCTGATCGAGGAAATAATGACTGCAAGCGAGAAAGCACCAAACAGAATTAAAAAAATAGCCAGTTTCCTTCGTATCGGGTGTCCTAAAATCAACTCAGATTCACCCGTCGTAAAGCCTGTTCCAGTCATCATCGAAATCACCTGAAACCGCGAGATTTCCACCTTCAGGCCCGTACAACGAAACAGCACCACAAAAATCTCAATAACCGCGGTAATAATGACAAAATAGACCAGTAAAAAGAAGAGGACCATTTTTCCACCTCAATTTGGGGACAGTCCCCCACCGCTTTAAAGCAGTGGGGGACTGTCCCCGAAAATTATTGTATTTTTTCATTATAGAACTGGACGGAGTACATTGCGCCTTCACTTACCATGTTGTTGTCTTCGACATCGTGTGGGTGGGGGTGTCCGCCTTTTTCAATCGGAAGCTGTTCGCTTTTTTCAAAAACAGTCGGCTTCACCTTGCGCTTCCACTCCCGCAGGACTGTTTCTGCTTTCACACGATTTGGCTTAGACGACAACCACATTGCAGCAGAGGCACCAATTCCCACAGCTACTAATGATTTCATACCAAACACTTGCTTCATAACCAATCCCTCCTAGAAAAATTTGTTCCAAAAATCATCCATTCATATCAACCAATCGATTATTCTATTTGAACAATGTATACCCACTCATCCACCTCTCAAACATAAAAGTTTCAATCCCGACAAAACAGGGAACTTTAAACATAAAAAAAGGAGACCGCCATGATCACCTACCGCACACCGACCAACTGGACATGGATTCAGGCAAAACAAAAGGAAATCGAGCAACTCACTCCCATCCTTGAACATGAAAGCAGCATCGATTGGCTGCAACAAATTCAAAACAACAAAACCAACTCCCTCAGGGTAACCATTACCCCTGATGGAAAAAAAGTAGTCAAAGGCACACTCATCTATAAACAAAGCTTCGAAGAGGAACATGACGTCAAACTCTTCCATTTCTATGTCACCACCGATCAATGGGTAACAATCGACTTGGATTGGGGCACCCTGAACCACATCGATCTCCAGCTTCTCCAACGTCAAATCAGCCAAACTACCAATGCCGTCGAAGGCTTCATGCTGTTCATCGCAGAATGGATGAATGCTTGGCTGGTTGAAATTGACCGGTTTGAAGAGGACTTAAAAACCCTGATCTGGAGCATCCGCAAACGAAATGAAACGAGCATTCTCGAGCTCGTTTATTTGCGCAGGCACGAACTATTAGTGTGGAAGAGTCTCCTCATTCCGGTCAAAGAGCTAAAGATGGCGATCGAAGAAGTGAATCTTCATGAACCCTGCGAGGGAAAAATTTTCCCAATGACCTGCAAACGGATTGAACGTGCGCTGACCCTTCTCCAGGAATACGAACATGAATTAGATTCCATTATCAATTTAGAGGAAGTCATCTCCTCCCATCGGGGAAATGAAATCACTAAAACGTTAACCGTAATCACCACTGTGTTTACCCCAATCATGGCCTTCGGAGCCTTATGGGGTATGAACTTCAAGCATATGCCCGAACTCGAATGGAGCTTTGGCTATCCATTATCGATCATTTTCATCGTCATCTCCACCATCCTTCTCTATGCGTATTTAAAAATCAAAGGCTGGACAGGAGATTTATTAAAAGGGAAAAAACGAGGTTCCTTTTTTAAGTGAGGGACAATAAATGACCAAGCACTAGTACTTTTGGTCTAGTTCATTCTGATGATTTTTTTAAATAGAGTATATTGGTATAATAGTAACTAGAAATAATAGGAAAAAAGGTAGGATGGGAGAGGTACGATGGAAAACGCAACTCGAATGATTGAGTTTATTCAAGCGAACAGGGGACAGCTTTTACAAGAGTGGGTAGAAAAAATGGCCGCGATGGATGAGCAGAAATTATCAACCGTCATAACCGACCAAGTTTATACGAATATTGGCGATGAATATATTAATATATTAGTTCATGATTTAATTAATCAGGACAAACATGCAAAAAACAAAATAAGAGATTTCGCACAAAAAATGGTCCAATTAGGCTGGAATTTGAACTTTATTATGGACAGCTTAATGGAATTTTCAAAGATTATGTTTTTCCACATGGTGGGAGAGGCTTCAGAAAAGGAACAGATTGAATTCGGCTGGGCATATGATAAGTGGGTAACGCCGATTAACAAAGAAGTGCTCAATCACTATGCATCGTCCTGGCAAAGGACCGTTTCACTGCAAAAAATTGCTCTTCAGGAATTGTCAGCGCCGCTGATTCCGATTTTTGATAATATCACCGTAATGCCATTGGTCGGGACAATCGATACCGATAGAGCGAAGCGAATCATGGAAAATTTATTGCAAGGCGTCGTGAAGCATCATGCACAAGTGGTGTTAATTGATATTACGGGTGTGCCTGTAGTAGATACAATGGTAGCCCATCATATTATTCAAGCATCAGAGGCGGTCCGATTGGTGGGAGCTAAGTGTTTAATCGTCGGCATTCGACCGGAGATAGCGCAAACCATCGTTAATTTAGGGATTAACCTGAATCAGGTCGTTACGAAAAACAGCCTGCAAAAAGGGGTTGCCGCTGCATTGGAAATGACAAATCGGAAAATCGTCTCAGTGGGGGAATAAGCAATGAATGGTAGAATACCTATTTTAAAGTTATATAACTGCCTGCTCATCTCGATTCAATGGGAGCTGGACGACCAAACCGCGTTACAATTTCAGGAGGATCTTCTTTCCAAAATCCATGAAACAGGAGTGGGGGGCGTCGTCATTGATTTAACCTCTGTGGACGTGATAGATTCCTTTATTGCCAAGGTACTTGGCGATGTGGTCAGTATGTCCCATCTAATGGGCGCAAAAGTGGTGTTGACGGGTATCCAGCCAGCTGTAGCGATCACACTAGTAGAACTAGGGATACACCTTCAAGATGTGCGAACAGCACTAGATTTAGAAAAAGGGTTGGAAACACTACAGCGGGAGTTGGGGGAGTAAAGCATGGAGAACGAATCCTGTGTGAAAATTATAACTGAATGGGATATCGTTGCAGCGCGTCAGCTTGGGAGAAACGTTGCAAAGGAGCTTGGATTCGGTTCGGTTGACCAAGCAAGGATCACAACAGCGATTTCGGAACTGGCCCGCAATATTTATCTGTACGCTGGAACAGGAGAAATCGAAATTGACCGCATGTATGAATTAGGAAAATGCGGCTTAAAGGTTATTGCTTCGGACAAAGGTCCGGGAATTCACGATATAAGAAAAGTAATGGAAGATGGATTTACCACATCGGGTGGTTTAGGGGCAGGATTACCAGGGGTGAAACGATTAATGGATGAGTTTAGCATTACTTCTACGGTGGGAGAAGGAACGAGCATTCAGGTGGTGAAATGGCTTCGCTAGGAGGGTGTGAAGAAATGGAATTCAAAGATATGTTCGAATCAAAGTATCGCAACATACTATACAGCTATCTGAAAGAATCAACCGAAGCAGCACTATATCAAGGACAAAAGTTTAGCCGAAAAGCAATGGAACACCAAATCTCCCCTGAAGAAATTATCAATTGTGCATTGTACCGCATTGAAGGAGCTTTTCCCCGACCTCCCGCAAGAAGTGTTCGCTTCCTGCGACTTTCTATTAGAGGTGATGATGGACTATGGGTTAGCCTACCAGGAACATCAAAGCCTCCGCGACCAGCAGCTTGAAATCAGATCGGAAATTGAGATTGCTGCAAGCGTTCAAGATAACCTTTTAGAAACGCAAATTCCCCAAATAGATGTGCTAGATATTGGCGCTATCAGTATTCCCGCCAAGCAAATGAATGGCGATTATTATCGATTTGTTCAAGACAAGCAGTTAATCAGTATTGCAATCGCTGATGTCATTGGCAAAGGCATCCCTGCTGCTCTCTGCATGTCGATGATTAAGTATGCAATGGACAGTCTGCTAGAGTCCCGTGTTCATCCACAACATGTGCTCGAAAATTTAAATAGAGTCGTAGAAAACAATGTCGATTCAAGTATGTTTATTACCATGCTATATGGCATCTATGATTCACATAAACATACCTTTACATATGCATCAGCCGGTCATGAACCTGGTTTTTATTATCAAGCGTCCAAGGATACATTTTCAGACATTCTCGCAAAAGGTCTCGTCCTCGGAGTGGACCCGAATGCCAGCTATCATCAATATGAGAAAAAAATCGAGCCGGGCGATATGATTGTTTTATTATCAGACGGTGTTACCGAATCAAGAACCGAAGAGGGCTTTATCGAACGGTCCGTCATCACGGACTTTATTCGTAAATATCAGCATCTGCCTTCACAAGAAATGGTGGAAAAAATCTATCGTGACCTCGAGAGAATTCAGAATTTTGAAATACGCGACGATTTTACCTTAATTATTATAAAAAGAAAGGTTTAGACTTTCGTTGAAGCGGGTATGTAAAAAATAAATATTCCTGAGGTGATGAGAAAATGAATCTACTAATAGATAAGTATCACAATAATGAGGATACAGTCGTCAAGATTGCAGGCGAAATCGATGCCTTTACAGCACCACAGCTGAGGGAAGAACTTTTACCTCTAGCAGAAGGAAAAAATCAATCCATTGTCATCAGTCTGAAGGATGTTTCTTATTTAGATAGTACAGGCCTTGGTGTCTTTGTGGGTCTTTTCAAACAGCTGAAGAAAAATGAGGGTGAATTGAAACTAGTTGACCTTTCCGATCGACTGAAACGGTTGTTTGAAATTACTGGTTTAAGCAATATTATTACCATTGCTACTAATTAGAACGGGACGATAGTAAAACAAACACGGCAAAAAATATTTGCATATGAAAAGGTGGGGGGATTATGAATCAAGTGATGGATTATATCGAAATGAAGATTCCAGCGAAACCCGATTATGTGGGGGTAATCCGATTAACGTTATCAGGTATCGCGAGCCGTATGGGGTTTACATACGAGGAGATCGAGGATATAAAAATTGCCATTAGTGAGGCAATAACGAATGCTGTACAACATGCCTACCAAAGTGATGAAGGTGGGGAAATCATCGTCGGCTTTGGGATTTACCCCGATAAATTAGAAATGATGGTAGCGGATTACGGACAAAGCTTTAATTTTATCCAAACGAAAAAAGAACTAGGCCCTTACACAAAATCAAGTACAGTGGATGATTTGGCAGAAGGAGGGTTAGGTCTATTTTTGATAGAAACGCTCATGGACGAGGTCCGTGTATCGAATCAGTCCGGGGTAACAGTCTTCATGGTGAAGAATGTAAGTGGGGAGCGTGAAAATCATGACCAAACCATCTCAAACCGTGAAGCGAACTAAGGAAGAAATTGATGCCCTCATTCTAGAGGTGCAGCAGACAGGCTCTCCAGAGGTTCAGCAAATCCTCGTGGAGAATTATACCGCGCTTGTCGGGAGTCTTGCCAATAAATTTTCAAAGGGCAGAGACTTTCATGAGGATATCATGCAGGTAGGGATGATTGGGTTATTAGGAGCGATTAAACGATACGAACCAGATGTCGGACGGTCATTTGAATCGTTTTTAATCCCAACGGTCATTGGAGAAATCAAGCGATTCTTACGAGATAAAACGTGGAGTGTCCATGTGCCGAGACGCGTGAAGGAATTATGGCCGAAGCTCAAAACCGTGGTGGACGAGTTGACCAATTTGTATCAGCGCTCTCCGAAAATCCCGGAAATTGCCGATTATTTGAATGTGAGCGAAGAAGAAGTACTAGAAGCAATGGAAATGGGTAAAAGCTATCAATCCGTTTCTGTTGACCAACCGATCGAAACCGGATCTGAAGGAAGCACGGTTACCGCGCTCGATGTCATGGGATCGAAGGACGAAGGTTTTGAAAAAGTGGACCAACGCTTGATGCTACAAAGTGTCCTCCATGTGTTATCAGACCGAGAAAGAGAAGTTATTCACTGGACGTACATCGAAAATAAGAGTCAAAAGGAAACAGGTGAGTTTTTGGGAATATCACAAATGCATGTATCACGTCTGCAAAAAAAGGCGATTGAAAAATTACGAAAGGCATTAGCAAAGGATGCTTATTCAGGGGTTACTCATGCTTGATCATGAAGCCAACGCACATGTTCAAGCACGTGCCTTTCAAATTCAAAAAGAAGGAAATAGCTTTAACGGTGATAGTTTTTTCATGAAGGCAACGGACGAGTACTTTATCTGTTCGGTGGCTGACGGTCTAGGGAGCGGACTGTACGCGAATCAGTCATCGGATGCGGTAAGGAAAGTGATTGAGGAACACCATCAGGAAGAGGTCGAAGTGCTGATGGATTATTGTAATCAAGCAATGAAATTGAAGAGAGGCGCCACCGTTTCGGTTTTAAAGGCCCACTTTCAACGGAAGGAAGTCACTTACTGCTCCGTGGGTAACATTCAATTTGTCTTCTATCTTCCTTCAGGACTCTATATTTATCCCATTCCTGTTACTGGCTTTTTATCAGGGAAGCCGCAAACCTATCGAATTGAGACCTTTCCCTATGAAGAAAACTCCAAATTTATGATGCACACGGATGGACTTCATCTACCATCGATTAAACAGGAGTTAACCCGATTCCAATCGATCGACGATATGTCCAACCATTTAAAACTGCATATGACGAAGCGAAAAGATGATGCCACCTTTTTAGTCGGCCAGCTATTTTAATAGTGTGGACGGCTTTTTTGTTTATGCGCCAATAGGAACGCCATCCGCTGATAGGGACTAGTTATCCGCTGATTGAAAGGTGCCAACCGCTGATTGAGGTTAGTTATCCGCCAATAGGAACGCCATCCGCTGATAGGGAATGGTTATCCGCTGATTGAAAGGTGCCAACCGCTGATTGAGGTTAGTTATCCGCCAATAGGGACTAGCCATCCGCTAATTAAACCCGCCCCCCCCATAGTGTGAGAGTGGTTTAGCTTTTTCATAGAACGGGTACTTCATAGATAAAAAGATGCAGGGAGAAACGCATATGAAAAAACTCAGGGTCGAATTTGTTTATGTCCTCATGATGATGATTTTTGGCTACGTGGCGTTGTGTACTGAAGTCCCCTTTCACTGGAAAGCACTATGCCTCACGTTTTACACCATCATGATTGTAAATACAGTGGTCTCACTGTGGCTCGAAAACCGCCCAGCCCAGAACACCTTGCTATGGATGTATATATTAGTGTTCCTGCCAATACTGGGCTATATCTTCTACGTCTATTCCGGCCAATTGGTACATAAAGGCGAGCTGTTTAAAAGGAAACGCAGCCTCGACCGGGAAATGTTTGAGGAACTGAACAAAAAGAAATGGGGGATGGCTGGTGGTGGGGCCGCGACACTGACGATGGCCGGACTGAATGAGCACCAGCGTGAATTTGCGAACTATTTAGAACGGGTAACCTTAACCAACTGGAATCAGAATACAAGAACGAAAGTGTTGAAAAACGGAGATGAAACCTTCGAGGAAATTAAACACCGACTCCAGCAAGCAACGGACTTTATCCATATCGAATACTATATTTTCCGCTATGACCGCCTCGGGAAAGAGCTCATTGACATCCTTACAGAAAAGGTCCGGGCCGGAGTAGAAGTCCGTCTCATGTACGATGCGGTTGGCAGCTTCTCCCTTTCCGCCGCTGATCTGAAAATCATGGAGGAAGCCGGCATTCAGATTCACCCCTTTTTACCAATCCAGGCAGGATTCATCAATCAAAAATTCAACTTTCGAAATCACCGCAAAATCATCGTCATCGATGGAAAAATCGGCTTTGTCGGCGGCTTAAACGTCGGGGTGGAGTACCTGGGCGAGGACGACCACTTTGGCTTTTGGTGCGACACCCACCTCATGCTCGAAGGGGAAGCCGTACAAACCTTACATGCCATCTTTTTGCTAGACTGGCTCTATGCCTCAGGTGAGAATTTTTTTGAAAATGAACGCTATTTGGAGTCGAAACCGGTGGACGGTGATGGATTGGTACACGTTGTCGCAACTGGTCCCGAAACACGTGATATGAGTGATCACTATTACGCGATGATTTCCTCGGCCAAAGAATCCATTTGGATCGCCACTCCGTACTTTATTCCGAGCCCGTCCATCCAAACGGCTCTTCGAATCGCCGCCAGAAAAGGCATCCAAGTACGCTTAATGATACCGGAGACGAATGATGGGTTTCTTACCCAGTATGCGACACAATCCTATTTTCCAGAACTGCTGCGTGAAGGAATTGAAATCTATTCCTACCAAAAGGGTTTTCTTCATAAAAAGGTCCTTATTGTCGATGGAGACCTGGCCTCGATTGGAACCGCCAACTTCGATATGCGCAGCTTTCATTTGAATTTCGAGGTCAATTTGTTTTTATCAGGATCAGATTCGATTGCCGATCTGGTTGATCATTTTCAAGAGGACCTTAACGACTGCCGCCGCATCCGCGCTGTTGAGTTTTACAAAAGGAAGCCAGTGGTCAAATTCAAAGAAAGCTTCGCACGGCTGTTTTCGGGGGTGTTGTAACTCAAACTTTTGGATGGAGGTCTAAATTTCACTCGAATCTAATATTTTTAGGTAGAAGGAATTCTACCCATACCATATGAAAATAGGTGATTCGATCATGTATGCTGTTCATTTTTTAGAAAACAAAAATGTCTTATTAACGCAGCTGCTCAGGACTGTGCCGAAAGAAGGAGAAGCCATCAAGATTAAGGGGCTAAAAGGGACGGTTGCTAAAGTAACCAATGTCGATGAGAAAAATGTCCATGTGCAAGTGGTCTTAGAAAAGGTGAATAAAAATAAACAAGCCGCCCTCGATCCTTCTAAAAAGAAAAAAAGATAAGCAAACGAACGAACGCACCTCCGGTAGGTGCGTTTTTTTATGGGAAACCAAGGTTTTATAGCGAACAAATCAGTTCGTTCATATCTTTGTCATAACATTTCTAACAAACTGTGAACTTATAACTATAGCCATGTTATTTAAGCGAAAAAGTAATATATTGTAACTATAAAGAACAAAACAAAAAATGAAAGAAGGAATCATTTATGTTTAACAAATTTTTAAGAGAAAATAAGATTGCATCTGTTATCTTAACAGTCTTACGTTTATACCTCGGTTACTCTTGGTTTACTGCAGGATTCCATAAATTAACTGGCGGATTTGACGCTGCTGGATTCTTAAAAGGAGCCATTGCTAACCCGGTAAAAGGGCCAGATGGCGCAGTCATTTTTGGCTGGTATGTTGACTTCTTGAAGCACTTTGCTCTTCCAAACGTCGATGTTTTCAACGTTCTAGTTCCTTGGGGCGAAACATTAATCGGTTTAGGATTAATCCTTGGATGCTTAACAACTGCGGCAATGTTCTTTGGTCTCGTCATGAACTTCAGCTTCTTCTTAGCTGGCACTGTATCTCACAACCCTAGAGACATCTTCCTTGGATTCATCATCTTAACTGCTGGCTACAACGCTGGTAAAATCGGTTTAGACCGTTGGGTTGTACCTTACTTCAGAAAAATGAGCAAGGGTACTGTCAAGCAAAAGAAAACTGCGTAACGACGGTGGAAACAAAAAAAGAGAGACTGCAACTAGTTTGCAGTCTCTTTATATTTATATAGATAGGGGGGGTTGTTGTTTGAACCAAAAATGACTGGATTACGCAGTGCGTTTCATGCTTTTTAAAATAAAGCTTACAATAAACACAAGAACAATTGCACCAATCAGGGCCGGGATGATAAAGAAGCCTCCGACTTCAGGACCCCAGCTTCCTAGTAGGAAGGATCCCAACCATGCTCCAATGAACCCTGCGATAATATTTCCAATGATACCACCTGGCAGGTCACGCCCCAAAATAAGTCCGGCTAACCAGCCAATAATTCCTCCGATAATTAATGCCCAAATGAATCCCATAATGTTTCTCTCCTTTCTTTCCTTCTTTTATTAAGTAACTCTGATTATTAAATACCCGCTTTAAGAAGGCTTAAACATAAAAATGAATTTATTGAAACTTTACAATCTTTTTACAAAGGATAGGACTTCTTGTCCATCAAAACAACTATATCCCAGTGCTATAATAGCTTTGTTCATTTTGCAAAAAAGAAAACACAACGAAGCACAGGGGGAGTCACACGTTTATGCCGTCCAACAAACGAAGCACTTTGAAGAAAGTATTCTCTATCGGAGCTTTATCAACTGTCCTATTTTCTACTCTTTTTACAGGAAACGAACCCGCAAAAGCTGTAACCAATTCGCCCGTTGCCATTAATGAAGTGGCCTGGATGGGTACAACAGGAAGCTACAACAATGAATGGATGGAACTCAAAAACAACACCAGCCAGGATGTATCTTTAACGGGCTGGAAACTAAAAGCGAAAGACGGAACCCCTGCAATCAATCTATCAGGTACGATTAAGGCGGGAAGCTATTTCCTGTTGGAACGTTCGAGCGATGATGCGGTTGTCGGTGTAAAAGCCGACCAAATTTACACAGGGGCATTAGGAAATTCAGCAGAAGCATTAGATTTGTATGATGCAAATGGTAGTTTAGTAGATACCGTGTCGTCATGGTATGCCGGTGACAACAATACGAAAGGCACGATGGAACGGGTCAGTGCGGCAGATAACGGAGATGATCCTTCCAATTGGAAGACTGCAACCGCAGCCTATGACGGCGGTTTTGGAACACCAAAATTAGCGAACTCAGTAGGCACAACACAAGGAACCACACACCACTTAAACCATGTTTCGAATGCGGACGGTGCCATTAATGTATATTTTAACAAAACAGCCCTGCCTCAGTTTGCCTATGAAGGAAACGAAGCGAATTGGAGCATCAACTTAGAAGATCAATTAGTGAATCGCATCAGTCAAGCCACCAGTTCGATTGATGTAGCCACCTATGAATTAAACCTTCCTAAAATAGTGAATACCTTAGTGGATAAAGCGAGCCAAGGCGTGCAAGTCCGCGTGGTGGCGGATGCAAAAGACGTGGACCCGAATGATACAGAAAACCGGTACGGCATTCATAGACTTAATTTAGAAAAATTGATTCGTGGGAAAGACCAAGTAGTGGGGACAGCAGATGATGCCCATGTATTAGGGGATTCCGCGATGTTTGTGGAAGAAGATGCCACCCTACGTGCAAAATACGGACTTCCGACTACATTCGATGATTTCCCTGTTCAAACGGTGAAAATCGGTTCAGGCAATCAAACCGGACATCTGTTAGTGGATGCCGAACGTAAAGCGGATGGCACTTATTATTCTCCTGGCGATCAAATGCACAACAAATTTATGATCATTGATGGCAAGTGGGTCTGGACAGGTACGTGGAATTTTACCGAGACCGGGACGTACGGTACGGATGAAGATATGAATCAAGATTTGTTAAATGGGAACCAAAACCAAACGGTAGAAATTAATTCTGTGGACCTTGCAGCTATTTATAAAACGGAATTTCAAGAAATGTATGGAAGCGATACAGCTACTCCCAATCCTACAAACGCGAAATTCCACAGCCGGAAAACCGATAATACGGCGCACCAAGTCAATGTAAATGGGACCTTGGTGGAAGTCTATTTCTCTCCTGGTGATGGGGCACTAAACCGTTTAACGAATGCAGTTAAAAATGAAGCACAGCATCGTGCTTATTTTGAAATCTTTGCATTTTCTGATCAAGGGTTAGTAGATGAATTGAAGAACAAGTGGGAAGGTTCCTATAATGATATGGAAGGGACTCGTACGGGATTTGATGTGAAAGGATTGTTTGATCCGAGCTTTTGGAACCAATGGTGGTCCGCTTCAGTTGACATGACGCAACGAACGGCGTCGCAAACAAGTGTGGACAATCCGAATACTCGTTGGAACACGCCTGCTCCTGTTTATCCTGGAAAAGAATCTCGAAAGCTGCATGCTAAAACGATGATTATTGATCCAAATACAAGCAGTGATCCAATGGTTGTGGTAGGTTCAACAAACTGGAGTGCAAACGGGGATGCTACGAATGATGAAAACATGCTTGTGATTCACAGTGATAAGGTTGCCAATCAATTTTTACAAGAATTCTATGCTCGTTACCAAGTAGCGGGTGGACAAGTTCCTTCACAAGAAGCATTTATTCAATAATTTATATATGAAAAAACTCGTCCGCTGAACGGCACCCAAATGATTCGGGTTCTGATTAGCAGGGCGAGTTTTTTTCTAGTTTACACAACATCTTTATTATGTTTTACTCTCTCACGCAATCGGGCCGTAGGGTGGGAGGCTCCCGTTTTTAACGCAGTCTGACAGGTTTTTAATTCTGAGGTTAATTTGTTGAACCCCTCCTGATCGCGTTCATCCAGGCACGTGTCGATTTTCCTCTTTAATAAACTAATCTTAAAGATCAATTCGGTTTGCCGTTTCTGTTCTTCAAGATAGACCTCTTTCCATTGCTTTGATTCCTCCCAGCGATAATCGCTAAGCTTCGATAACCGACTCCCGCATTTGCATAATGTCTCATTCATATTAATGACGTAAAATTCAGCGTTCCCACAGTTTTTGCATAAAAGTTTCCTCATATTTGTACACCTCCATATAAATTGAAGCTTGAAGCTCTTCTGTAAAATCTACTTCCTATATACCCACAGTGAATTCAGTTTTAACCCTTCAAAATTTTTAAAATTAATAGGTTTTAATTTTTCAGGAGCGGTTATATAACAAGTAGAACGACAAGCTGCTAATGAAAAAGGCAGCACCATCAAATCACAAGGAGGAAACAACAATGGAAACAGTTAAAGTCGTTGAAAATGGTGTACAAGCGAAACAGGAAATTGAACAGTTGATGACGCAGGGCTATACGAAGGATGAGATTTATTTATTGGCACACGATAAAAGTCGCTCTGAGAACCTAGCGGATAATCTGGATCTTACCGACGTTGGTGTCGCCGAACAAGGCTTGTTTGATAGTATGGCCAATGTGTTTCGCTCAAGAGGAGATGAGCTGCGCTCGAAGCTAGAGTCATTAGGCTTGTCGCAAGCAGAGGCAGAGCGCCTTGAGGAAGAAATGGATCATGGCCGGGTGGTCGTTGTAGCAACGAAATCAGCTTGAGGTCAAAACTCGATAGGAAGCAAAAGTGTGGGTCTTTTGTTTCCTATCGATTCAATTTTATTAAAAAGAAGGAGAGGAACGAGATGAAATTTTCGAATTTAAGTTTGGAGAAATTAGTAGGAGCTAGGGAACGAGCACGTCATAAAGTACGGTCAGACCGCAACTTGGAGCAACATTTTGAGTCCCCGATTATTCACCGAGAGATTCAGGGCGACCGAGTGTATGTCCCATTAAACCTATATCGAGTATGGAATGAAGCGTAAATTAAAAGATACAAACCCAAACTAGCTGCCTAAATCCCGTTAAGAGAAGGACGAACGGAATTTAGGCAGTTAGTTTGTTTTTTTTGCAATTTTTTAGTAAATATCCCTGTCCATAATAGAACGATTCGCCAAAATTTTGTAAAAAATGTAATCCAATCGTCACGATATGGAGTATAATGGAAGTTGGTGTAGAGATAAACAAACACAAACGATAGGTTACTAGATTACAAGCAATCAAGGGAGACAACATGAATAAAATTCGTACACTATTTTCTATCCTTATATTATTTACTTCCTTTCATTTTTTTCAACAGGCTGCTTCAGCCCAGACAGTGGGCCAAAAGCCTGTTGCCATCTATTACTCCCCGCACCAGGACGATGAACTGCTCAGCATGGGGATGTCGATTGCAACAAGTGTTGCCAAGGGCTACGAGGTGCATGTGGTACTGATGACCGATGGTGGTGGTGCCACCGGGGCACTCAATGATGTGAACAAAAAGCTGACGAAGGAAAATTACCCAACAATCACAAAAGCGGATTTTATCAACGCGCGAACAGACGAATTCATGCGTTCTTCAGTAGCATTAGGGGTGAAGGCTGAAAATATCCATCTGATGAATTTTACCGATGGACAGCTTTCCTATAACCAAGCAAGACAAACGATTGAAACCTTTGAGAAGAACTACCCGCATGCGATGCATCGGTCCATGTCCTATATGGACTGGCATCCGGATCATGCTGTAATGGGGAGGGCGTTAAACGATTTATATAATGAACATAAAATTCGCGACGTCCGTTTTTTTGTAAAAAATGTTCAGTTTTCAACCGTACCAGGTAGTTCGGAAGCACTAAAGCTAGTGACTGCCAATCTTCCTCGAATCAAAGAAGCTACAGCCGCATATAGGGATTGGTCGCCAGCTTCTAAGCACTACTCGATCGGTTATATTTCGGTACCGAGTAATTTTGATGAGCTCGAAAAAAATCCACAAAGCCGGACGCATATGGCCGATACGACGAATAAGCCGTCGGTGAGAAGCCTTGGTTTTTCTAGTGGACAAGCAGAGGGTCCAATTACGGATGCCAATTTGGCTGCCGTAATCAAGGAACAGCTCGGCATCAGGGACAGAGAAATAACCGAAGCGGATATAGCTTCATTGACTCGATTGGATGCACAGGGCAGAGGAATCAGCAGTTTGGAAGGACTGCAATATGCAGTGAACCTTCAATTTCTCGCGCTAGATCATAATAGAATTACAGATTTAACGCCGCTTCAGGGTCTGACAAAGGTAACTGATCTGTACCTGAAGGATAATCAGCTAGAAAATGTTCGCCCATTAGCAGGGCTAACGAATATGGAGTCACTACACCTAGATACTAACCGGCTGACGGACCTTAGCCCACTTTCTTCATTAACAAAGATGCAGGTGCTGTCGTTCAACTTTAATAAAGTGGCTAGTCTAGCGCCGCTCGCCGGGATGACGAATCTCATCACGATTTCGATGGACAGCAATGCCTTTAAGGACCTGTCTCCTTTGAAAAATAAGCCTGACTTAAACGCGGTATCTTTTTTACATATGGATTTGGATCTAGGTAAGGGCAGTGTCAATGGTGACATCCTAGATATGTTAGGCGCGCAAGCTAGTGTTTATTTTTCCAATGTGAAAGTAACGAGGAGCTATCACACGAATCGAATGGTGGGTATATCGTGGAAAATGCTCGACAGCAGTATGGATAAGGTTGAAGTAAGTATTAATGGCGGCATACCAGTGACATCTTACAATTCGAACTATCTGTTTGGGAATTTGAATCCAGGTCAAGCGTATAAGGTGACGATTTCTTCTTATACGAAGGGGAATTTGAATTTCACAGGCGAGGTGATGATTTCGACGGATACGTGGGTTTCGACGAAGGGCTGGCTACTCGCTGACCGGGACTGGTATTACATCAATCTATCAACAGGGAATCTGACGACAGGTTGGTTGAAATCAGGGGATAAATGGTATTATCTCAGTGCAAATGGAAAAATGTTTACAGGCTGGCTCAAGTGGAACGGCAAGTGGTACTATTTAACATCTAGCGGAGCCATGAAGACAGGCTGGCTATTAGATGGAGGAAAGTGGTATTACATTGAAAGGTCAGGGGCGATGAAAATCGGTTGGTTGTATTACAATAAAAAATGGTATTACCTTAACAGTTCGGGTGCGATGGTAACCGGACGGGTTTGGATTAGTGGAAAATGGTATTACTTCAACGCAAGTGGCAGCTTAAGCCGTTAGTTTGAAAGCCGTGTCGGACTCCCGATGCGGCTTTTTGCGTGTTTTAATGAGGAATTTAGAAGTTTTCACAAATTCGTCACATTTAAGGGTGATTTTGAAAAAAATAGAAACTGTTATATCTTTCCTTCGTCTATATGTTAGAATAATCCTTGTGTGTAAAAAGGGGGTAGCAGAATGATAAATGATTTTGGGCAACTGGCGTTAGTAAGCATCCTGTCACATTTGGTTTTTATTGCAATTTCCTGGTGGGCACTGCAGTCGATTCGCTTAGAAAAGCTGATTAAGGCGAACCATGTCTTTCAAGCTCGGCTTCTCTTCATATTATTAGCCATATTCATCGGATCATCTGTTAGTAACTTTTTCCTGGATTATCTTCAATGGTCCAGACAACTGCCATTAATTTTCAATAATTAGAAGAAATGGTTTTAAATGACAAATTTACTAATCCTGTACATACAAAATGGTAAAAATTTAGGTCTTCGTACATGTTCCCATTTGACGATATTTTGAGTACAATCATCTTTATGTGGAAAGCTAAGGTTGTCTCCCTTAGGAACTTGTCTAATTTTAGCAGGCGTTAAGGTTAAGTTTTTGAAACTTGTCTAAATGTGACGACAATTCCCAAGTATGCTCACCCGCTACCTGGTAACAATGGTAGTAAGGGGGAGTAGAGAGATGAAAAGATATCGTTCGTTTTTTTTATCTGTGATGACAATTTTAAGTTTGATCCTGGTTGTTTTCGGGTACAACACAACTGAAGCAAATGGTAATGGTGCTTTTACACGTCAAGCAAATCCGGACGGTGCTGATGATTTGGCAAAAATCGGCTCTGTTTTAGAAGCCGAAAATATTTTGCTCGATGAATGGTCTTTTTATGCAAGAGAAAAAATGACCGGCATAAAAAGTGAGCAGGACGTGAAGGAATACGCCGAAAAACTTCAGGAAAAGTTTCCCGAATGGGATTGGTCTATAAAAAATACCAGCCAAAAATGGGAAGTAACAGCAGTATCTCCAACATCAAAACACCACAGCGAAATGCTTCAAATTATGGCAACCCACACAAAACAACCTGTTAATGCGTATATAGTATATAGTGTCAGTGGAAAAGAGTGGAATAAGGCGATAGCGGCCTATTTCACTACTGAGGAATTTAAAAGTAGGCTATCCGACATATTTCGAGGAAAACCTACAGTTTTTTCTTGTATGAAAGGCGTTTTCAGTGATAAGATTGATAAGGC
Source organism: Bacillus sp. SLBN-46 (assembly GCF_031453555.1). Classification (GTDB taxonomy): domain Bacteria; phylum Bacillota; class Bacilli; order Bacillales; family Cytobacillaceae; genus Neobacillus. The sequence goes on from NZ_JAVIZM010000001.1 coordinate 662,281, forward strand.
TTTACCCATAACAGTAAAGAATTTACTGTCCGTTTTTCATGCAAAAGAGATCGAAGCGTTAAAAGAGGAGACATTCATGTCTGTTTCGGCGAATTCGCCGATGTTTACTGGCTCCATAGAAAATCAAAGAGATAACATGAATTTACAAATTGGCATACGCTCCGAACGATTGGGCGGTAAGACTACCATTGTAGTTGGCACACCAATCATAACGATTGAATATTAATATAGAGAAAATGGACGCGGAGGGGAATACTCTTGGAAAAGATCATCGTCCGCGGCGGACAAAGGCTTACAGGAACGGTTAAAGTAGAAGGCGCAAAAAATGCCGTCCTGCCTGTTATCGCTGCAACATTATTAGCAAGTGATGGAAAAAGTGTGATACGTGATGTACCTACACTCTCCGATGTATATACAATCAATGAAGTTTTACGCAACTTAAATGCTGAAGTCGTGTTCGAAAACAATACAGTTGTCGTCGATGCATCCAGAGAGTTGAAAGTAGAGGCGCCATTCGAATACGTTCGAAAAATGCGCGCGTCTGTTCTAGTCATGGGATCTTTGTTAGCACGCAATGGCCGTGCGAGAGTCGCTTTACCTGGCGGCTGTGCAATCGGATCTCGTCCAATCGACCAGCACTTAAAAGGCTTTGAAGCCATGGGTGCAACAGTGAAGGTTGGAAATGGCTTCATTGAAGCGGAGACTGAAGGCCGCTTAAAGGGAGCAAAGATATACTTGGATTTCCCAAGTGTTGGTGCTACTGAGAACATCATGATGGCAGCAACTCTTGCACAGGGCACAACCATCATCGAGAACGTCGCAAAAGAACCAGAGATTGTGGATTTGGCTAATTTCTTAAATAAAATGGGCGCTAAAGTAAGAGGCGCAGGTACGGGCACGCTTCGTATTGAAGGTGTCGATGTATTATTTGGTGCCGACCATAACATTATTCCTGACCGTATTGAAGCAGGTACCTTCATGGTTGCTGCTGCGATTACTGGCGGAAATGTATTAGTAAAGGGTGCAGTTCCTGAGCATCTTTCTTCTCTTATTGCAAAAATGGAGGAGATGGGTGTTGAGATTAGTGAGGAAATGGACGGCGTTCGTGTCATCGGTCCTGATAAGTTAAAGGCCGTTGATATCAAAACGATGCCACATCCAGGCTTCCCAACGGATATGCAATCTCAAATGATGGCGCTATTGCTTCGTGCAGAGGGTACTTCTATGATTACGGAAACGGTATTCGAAAACCGTTTTATGCACGTAGAAGAATTCCGCCGCATGAATGCGGATATCAAAATCGAAGGCCGTTCGGTTATTTTAAATGGTCCATCTAACTTACAAGGTGCGGAAGTATCTGCAACAGACCTCCGCGCAGCAGCTGCCTTAATCTTAACTGGATTAGTGTCAGATGGCGTGACACGCGTGACGGAGTTGAAACACTTGGATCGCGGTTACGTGGACTTCCACGGCAAACTAGCTGGATTAGGCGCTGACATCGAACGCGTCAAAGAAGCAGACGAAATCTTCGTTGAAACCGAAAAATTCGTCAGCGACATGAACGCATAATGTAAATATTGAAGACAACGGACCCTGCTGGATATCGGGGTCTGTTTTGTTTTGAGGTTTTGAGGCATCGTACTTTGTGCGGTGCCTCTTTAAGTGGTGCCTGACACCATTTGTGGACATTTGTTTGCGTGGGATGGACACTAGGTTTGGGGTGTTGTTTTTATTTCAGCTGGAACCTTGTGGGGTGCCGGGAATGGAGTTCATTTTTATAAAAGTTTGTGTAATAAATGCTTGTCCGCTTCCATATGTATGAATGAGACGCAACTCGGCTGATTTGCGCCGGGTGTGAATTTTACAAACTGGAGGCACAATCATGAAAAAAATCAAACCACTCATCGTACTAGCGACACTCCTCATTGCCCTGACTTTAGTTGTTCCAGCTGTTCTTGTGTTACCGTTCTCGGATGAGCATAAGGCGAGCGGAAAATTAGGTGAAGATTTGAAGAAGGCCTCGGCAGAAAATGCGAAAGCGGCGTCACCTTCCGCGGATGCTGCGGTCGAAGTAGCGGTGTTTCGTTCCGCGAAATCAAAGATCGAGACAGTGAACTTAGAAAATTACCTCGTTGGCGTTGTGGCAGCAGAGATGCCGGCAGATTTTAAAGAGGAAGCTCTTAAGGCCCAGGCACTAACGGCGAGAACGTATATAGTGAAGCGATTGGTCAGTAAGGATACGTTAGGGGCTCCAAAAGGGGCGCAGGTCACGGACACGCAAATTCACCAGGTGTACAAGAGTGATGATGAGCTGAGGAGAGCGTGGGGCGCGGATTATGATTGGAAAATGAAGAAAGTAGTGGAGGCGGTCCGTTCGACGGCCGGGCAAATTTTGACTTACAAGGGTGAGGCGATTCAGGCTACTTTTTTCTCTACCAGTAATGGATACACTGAGAATTCGGAGGATTACTGGCCAGGTAATATTCCTTATTTAAGAAGTGTGTCGAGCCCGTGGGATAAGAGTTCACCGAAGTTTAATAGCCAGAAGGTGATGACGGTGAAGGCGTTTGAGGCGAAGCTGGGTGTGAAGGTAGGCACAGGGTCGCAGGTGGGCAAGATTGTGGAGCGTACGACGGGTAAGCGTGTGGCGAAGGTTGATTTTAATGGCAAGGTGCTGTCTGGCAAGGAGATCCGCGAGAAACTGGATCTTCGGTCGTCGGATTTTGCTTGGGAGCGCAAGGGCACGAATATTGTGATTACGACGAAGGGCTTCGGCCACGGTGTGGGGATGAGCCAGTACGGTGCGAACGGGATGGCGGAGGAAGGCAAGAATTATAAGGATATTGTGAAGCACTATTATCAGGGGGTCGAGATTACGTCGGCAGAGAGTTTGATGGCAACGATTACGGCGCAGAAATAGTGGTGTGGAGGGAAGCCGGGCTGGGGGGCCTGGTTTTTTTTTTTTTGTGGAGGTTGGCGAGTAAAATGGGGATAGTGACGAGAAATTTGGTAAAGTTGACGAGTAAAATATAAAAAGTGACGAGTAAATCATTGAAAGTGACGAGTAAGAAAGAAAGTCATATAAAAAGGGTAATTTTCAAGGTACTTCAAGAGGAGATCTACACATAATTTCGAAGGAAGATACCAGAGCCAGGCTAAACGCCTGGCTTTTTAGTGTAGAAATAGGTGTCGTTACGTGGTTGGCGAGTAAAGTGGGGATAGTGACGAGTAATTTGGTAAAGTTGACGAGTAAACCTCCTAAACTGACGAGTAAACCAAACAAGGTGCTAGACACCAAACCAAATTCCACAAAAAATTCATAATTACTGTCGTTTTTTGCAGGGATAAGAAATGTAAAAAGAGAATTTTAGAAAAAAAGAAAGGAATGATGTGTTTGATCGCTCAAGAAATGCGAATAACGCCAAGAATGGAAAAGCTTGAAGCACTTATTAGAAGATTGTCTGAGTTAAATCCAAAATATCCTGAGGTGGTGGCCGAATATAAAAGGAGAATGGCTGGATACCGCGGAGAGAAATCAGTGTACTTTTACTTAACTATGCTTCCTAACAAAGATTACCTTATTTTTCATGGACTTCGGCTATTTGACGGACAATACTACTTCCAAATGGATTTCCTCTTACTATGTGCCAATTTTGCAATGGTTTTGGAAGTAAAGAATATGGCTGGAGAACTATCCTTTGAAAAAGAGTTTAATCAAACGTTGTGCAAAAGGAATGGTACAGAAGAAAGAGTTAAAAACCCGGTTCTTCAAGCAAAACTGCAGGCAAAAAAACTAAAAGTTTGGCTAAGAGAACATAATTGTCTCGAGATTCCAATTCATTATTATTTTGTAAATAGTAATGAAAAAACATTTATAAAGGCGGAACCAAGGAATGATCAGATGACTCAACATATTTGTAACAGTGAAAATGTATTAGAGAGAATCGATCAAATAGCTGCCTATTATAAAAATGATAGATTAGACAAAAAAGAATTGAAAAAAATAAAGCGCCTCCTTTTAACCAATCACACGCCTGATGACCCGAATATCCTCCAAGCCTACGATTTATCTCCAAAAGACATCCCTACAGGGGTACAATGTCCTGATTGTTTCACAATCCCAATGATTTATAAAGGGGGGAAATGGTGCTGTGTAAAATGCAATCTAACATCCAAAACCGCCCATGTTCCAACAATTAATGATTATTTTCTGTTAATAAAACCCTCATTTACGAATGCAGAAATCTGTGAATTCTTGCATATTCCCACCATTCACATTGGCTATAAGATAATAAAATCAATGAATCTCCCTTCCACTGGAACATTTAAAAATCGGGTCTATCATCAACCGAAAAGCTAAAGTGTTCGTAGCATTTTCCCAAGCCATAGAAATCTCCCTTTAAACAACGCCCCTCTTATAAAATAAAAACACATACTGATTCCAATGATATCTTTTACAAAATCGAATAGCGACGAGGAGCGGTAGGGTACGAATGATTGGTGGATCTCATCGCTGATTCCGTAGAGGGCGGCGAATACGGCACAGGCTACGTTCAAGGTTGGCGTAAACTGGCGGCTTCGCGTTAAGAAGGCCAACACTAGTAAAACATACAAAATCGCAAATTCTATTAAATGCAAGGATTCCTTGATGGTCGAGTCGAGGGATGCATCAGGCAGCTCAACAAAGTGGTCGGATGGCAGGCTGGATTGGATCCAAATGATGGCCATATACACAAGGGGCATAACTCGTAAACACCATTTGAATAGTATGTTCATGTAAATAATCCTCCTAGTAGTGAAAAAATTTTTTCAGCTTCATGCATAAAAAGAATAGGTTTGTCGAAAAATAACTGCAAAAAAATTTTTTTGACTTGTGTATATAATTCTACTTATCTGTTCAGAATGATTGCTGAGGTGATGAAAATGAGAGAGGAAGAAAACAAACGATCTTCTCAAAGTTCCAGTGTAAAACGCTTTTTCAAGAAGCGTTGGGTATTTCCAGCCATCTATATCGCAAGTGCAGCTATCATTCTGACCGCAGTTTTATGGTTCCAAACTAGCAATAGTGCGACAGACAAATACGATTACAAGTCCACTGATCTTGCTGGTAAAAAGAATCAAACACCAGCTGTTGAAGTTAACAAAGCTCTTGAAAACTTCAAAATGCCGGTGGCTAAGGCTGATGACGCAGTTGTAAAAATGAAATTCTATGATTTCCAAGGCAAAGCAGAAGACCAGGAAGCAGCATTAGTATTCTACAACAATACGTATGTGCCAAACACTGGTATCGATATCACAATGAAAGACGGCGAAACGTTTGATGTAGTTGCATCATTAAGCGGTACCGTTACTCGTGTCGATGAAGATGCAGTCCTAGGTAATGTCATTGAAGTAGAGCACGACAAAGGTATTGTAACACAATATCAGTCCGTTAAAGACATAGAGGTCAAGGTTGGCGAACAAGTAAAACAGGGACAAGTTCTTGCCAAGGCTGGACAAAGCTTGTTCAATGAAAAAGCTGGAACCCATGTACATTTTGAAATTCGCAAAGACGGTGTTGCTGTAAACCCAACGAATTATTTTGAAAAATCGTTGACTACATTACAGGAAGACAAGCTTTCGGATGACAAATCAAGTGATTCTGTAGATAGTCCACAAATCAAGGAAGATGAGCAAATGATTGATGATCCTGCGAACTCTACCGACGAAAAAAAATCAGGCGACGACAAGTCTTCTGACGAAAAAAAGGACGACGAATCAACGAACTCAACACAAAATAAAAACTCATAATATGAAGTTGACCAAAGGGGAAGGGGAAATACTTTCCTCTTTTTTTTGTGCAGATTTGTGGGTGTCAGGCACCACAGAAAGACACTTTCCACCTGGGACGGACATGTAAGTGGTGTCTTCCTGGAGCAAACAAATGTCCACGGGTGGTGCCTGACACCATCTTTTTGACACCATCTTTTATCCATATTATGTTAGAATGGGTGTAAAGGGAGGGATTGGTTTGAGGAGAGTTGCAGGATTTATGTTTGTTGTGCTGCTGGTTGTTGCTGCGCTGGCCGGGTGCAGTAAGGAGCCGACACCGCAGGATCGTTTTTCGGAGTACATAGCCTTATGGAATAAACAGAAGTTTGATAAGATGTATGACTATCTTTCAAAGGATGTAAAACAGCAAATCACCAAAGAAGAGTTTACGAGCCGCTATACAAAAATCTACAAAGACCTTCAGATTACAGACCTCAAGATTAACTTCAAAAAACCAAAAGAGGATAAGCAGGCTGATAAAGAACAAGCCCAGTATTCTTTTACCGCAAAAATGAGCAGTATCGCAGGAACGATTCAATTTACCCAACAAGCGAAGTTACAAAAGGAGGAAAAAGACGATAAGAAAAACTGGTATGTAGACTGGCATACAGGGTTCATTTTTCCAAAGATGAAGGAAGGCGATAAAATCAGTTTGAGCACGGTGGCGCCGACCCGGGGGGAAATCCTTGACCGCAATGGAAACGGATTAGCAGTGAATGGTCAGGTGTATGAAGTGGGCGTGGTTGCCGGGAAGGTGGATGAGCCGATTATTTCGCAATTAGCGCCACTTCTTAAAATGACACCAGAACAGATCCAGAAGGCGCTAAGCGCAAGCTGGGTGAAGCCGGAGTTGTTTGTGCCGTTGAAAAAGGTGTCGATGGACGACCAGGAGCGGATTGCTCAGTTGATTGCGCTCGGGCCAGTACAGACGCGGAAGGTGGGGGCACGGATTTACCCTTATAAGGAAGCGGCGGCCCAGTTAATCGGCTATGTGGGGCCGATTACAGCGGATGAGCTTGAAAAGAGGAAAGACAAAGGATACACGAGTCGAGATGTGATTGGGAAGCGCGGCCTCGAGCAGGTGTTGGATGAGCAGCTGAAGGGCACGAGCGGCGTGAAGATTATCATTAAGAAGAAGGCTGGCGGTGAGGAATTGCTCGCCGAGAAGCAGGTTGAGAACGGACAGAATGTGAAATTAACGATTGATGCGGAGTTGCAGCTGACGGCTTACAACGAGCTGAATGGGGAGGCCGGGACAGCGGCAGCCATGAATCCGATGACGGGCGAAACATTGGCGCTTGTCAGCAGTCCTTCGTTTGACCCAAACCAGGCGGTAATAGGCTTCTCAGCTGATGAGTGGAAGGCGTTGCAGGATGACGTGAAGAAGCCGTTAACGACGCGATTTAAGCAGCTGTATGCGCCGGGCTCAGTCATGAAAGCGATCACGGCGTCTGTGGGGCTTGAGAAGGGAACGATTAACCCGGCGGAGGCGGTTCCTATTCTTGGTCCGAAATGGCAAAAGGACCAGTCGTGGGGCGGCTATTTTGTGACGCGGGTACATGTGGGCAGTCCTGTTAATTTGGAAAAAGCACTCGTGTTCTCGGATAATATTTATTTTGCTCAAGCAGCGTTGAAGCTGGGGAAAGAGGGCTTTGCGGATGGCCTGAAGAAGTTCGGGTTTGAAGAGGAGCTGAAGTACACATATCCTCTTGAGACATCGCAGATTGGAAAAATGGACAGCGAAATTTCACTGGCGGACTCTGGTTATGGGCAAGGGCAAATCCAGATGAACATCGTGCATTTGCTGGCGTCTTATACTCCGTTTATGAATAATGGCAATATGATTAAGCCGACGCTTTTAGCGGATGAGCAGCAGGGGCAGGTGTGGAAGGAAGCGGCGGTTTCTAGTGAACATGCTGCCTTGATTGCTACGGATTTACGGAAGATTGTGGGCGATGCGGGCGGAACGGCGCATGCAGCGGAGATGGCGGATTATCCGCTTTCCGGTAAGACAGGGACAGCTGAGATCAAGCTGAAGCAGGGGGAAACGGGTTCTGAAAATGGCTGGTTTATCGCGTATAATGCAAATTCGCCAAGCTTGATGGTGGCGATGATGGTGGAAGATGTGCAGAACAGAGGCGGTTCCCAGGTGCCGGTGAAAAAGGTGAAGAATATCTTTATGAATTGGAAATAATGTTTGTTTTTTGGCGCCTGGGGGACTGGGCGTTTTTTTTTGTCCCACCACATTTCTTGATAACTGTGGTGTTTTTTTATGGAGGAGTGGGTGTAGTTTTAGTAGTTGACGAGTAAATAGGGGTTATTGACGAGTAAAGTGTAAAAGTAGACGAGTAAATTGAGAAATAGACGAGTATTTCTCAATTTTGACGAGTAAATCATCAAAACTGACGAGTAAGAAAGGGTTTCATATAAAATAGGTCATTTTAAAGGTACTTCAAGAGGTGATCAACACATAATTTGATGGATGATGTACAAAAAGGGCCAGACCTCACGTTTAAAGCTCGTATAAGTGAATTTTTAGGAAGATTCATAACCAAATTAACGCTTCCATTGATATTTCTCCAAATCAATCACCCCGCCAAGACCAATCTCGACGCCTTCCGCTTCCAACGACAGCACCTGCTCGTTATAGGCTTCGTCTTCCTGCAGGGCGATCTGCCCTTTTACGTTGATGACGCGGTGCCAGGGGAGGCGGTGCTTCTTGCTCATGGAGTGGAGGATGCGGACGACCTGGCGGGCAGCACGGGGGCTTCCAGCGAGGCGAGCGATCTGGCCATAGGTCATGACCTTGCCTTCAGGGATGCCACGGATAATTTCAATTACATTTTCGGTAAATGGAGTCATGGGTATTGGTTCCTTTCAGTGGCTGGATTTTACAGGAAAATCCTTCTAATCAGTCTATGAACATTATATAATATTTTGAAAAAAGACAAGAGGGGAAGCAGCAAATGAAAACATTACTTTTAACAGGGTTTGAGCCATTTTTAGAGTTTCCGATTAATCCGACGGAGAAAATTGTTAAAGAACTTGATGGAGCCTGCATTGGTGTCTATCAAATTAAAGGATTATTGTTGCCGGTGGATTATCGGGAGGCGGGGGAACGAATCCTAGAAGAAATTAAACAACAGGAGCCAGATGCGGTGCTTTCCCTTGGGCTCGCGGCAGGGCGGTCAACGATCACTCCGGAGCGAATCGCCATCAATTGTCGCGATGGCGCGCCTGACAACAATGGTGTCGTGCTGAATGATGCTTCCATCATCGAGGATGGTCAGGATGGTTATTTTTCCACACTGCCAATAAGACAATTCGTCAATAAGCTCAATGAGAGCGGATTTCCGGCAAAGGTTTCAAATTCTGCCGGGACGTATCTTTGTAACAATGTCATGTATGTGGTGCTGAATGAGGTGAAGGACAGGCCAGCGGGATTTGTTCATATCCCAGCGTCACATGAATTGGTGCTGCATGGAAAAAAAGAGATGCCGTCCTGGTCAGATCGGGATTTATTGGAGGCAGTTAAGGTTATGATTGGCAGTTTAGAATAATATTTTTTTGAAAAAATAGCCAATTTTCGCTCGACAAATTTCTTGGGAAATATTGCTGGAAATCCTATATTTCCACGCAGAAATCCAGCTATTACAGGCTTTTTCCACATTGTCGAACCGTGTTAAATTGTCCAATTTTCAAAAAACTTTTGGGATGCCTTGTCCCGTTTGTGGATTTTGTGCATAAACCCGTATCCAAGCTAATAAAATGGTTACAAACCTTTACAAAGAGAGTGTTTGAGGTGAAGAGTCGTTTGAAGTTAGCGGATATTCAGTCGGGGACATGATTATTCATTGTATTGTCAGAAGGTAGATTACTTTCTGTCGTGTGGAGTTCGACAAGTAACACTAAATCGGAAGGATGTCCATTGTAGGCGGACAAATGTCTTTTGATGGTGCCTGACACCCATCCACACGGAAGCAGAATTCGTCGAAGTGATAAGCGGGTCTCATTTCACACTACTCACATCCATATTAGGGAGGGCGAGAGTGTGCACGATTACATCAAAGAGAGAACTATCAAGATTGGAAAGTATATCGTGGAGACGAGGAAAACGGTTCGCGTAATTGCGAAGGAGTTTGGCGTATCCAAAAGTACAGTCCATAAGGATTTGACAGAGAGACTTCCTGAAATTAATCCAGAGCTGGCAAATGAGGTTAAAGAAATCCTAGATTACCATAAATCGATCCGACACCTCAGGGGTGGGGAAGCGACAAAGATGAAATATCAAAAAGAAGAAAAGGAAGGCGAGGCTGTCAAATAAGCCGCAACAACATCAATGGGGTACATGGGTTATCCGTGAAACCTTAAAGGCGTTCTCTTGGAATCCTCCGTCAACAAAATATTTCCGACAAAATTCTTCAAAATTCCACGTAATTTTTTTAAAACGTTATGGAAATTTTAAGGATTATGATACAATAGAAAATTAGGAAATGCATGTGGAATTCCGCTTTGAGGAGGAAAGAAAAGAGAATGTTTGCAAGGGATATTGGGATTGACTTAGGAACGGCTAACGTGCTAATTCACGTAAAAGGCCGTGGAATTGTATTGAATGAGCCATCTGTCGTAGCAATTGATAAAAATACAAATAAAGTGCTTGCTGTTGGTGAGGAAGCTCGCCGCATGGTCGGCCGTACACCAGGAAACATTGTCGCGATTCGTCCGTTGAAAGATGGCGTTATCGCTGACTTTGATGTAACAGAAGCAATGCTAAAACATTTTATTAATAAGTTAAACGTAAAGGGCTTTTTATCGAAGCCGCGCATTTTGATCTGCTGCCCAACGAACATCACAAGTGTCGAACAAAAGGCGATTAAAGAAGCAGCTGAAAAGAGCGGTGGGAAAAAGATTTATCTTGAAGAAGAGCCAAAGGTAGCAGCAATCGGCGCTGGAATGGATATTTTCCAACCAAGCGGTAACATGGTAGTGGACATCGGGGGAGGAACGACGGATGTTGCAGTTCTTTCTATGGGCGATATCGTTACTTCTTCCTCCATTAAAATGGCCGGCGATAAGTTTGACATGGAAATCCTCAACTACATCAAGCGTGAGTACAAGCTCTTGATTGGTGAGCGTACGGCTGAAAATATTAAAATCAACATCGGTACCGTATTCCCAGGTTCTCGCTCAGAGGAAATGGAAATTCGCGGCCGTGACATGGTGAGCGGGTTACCGCGCACAATCACTGTTCGTTCGGAAGAAATCGAGGGTGCCCTTCGTGAATCTGTGGCTGTGATTGTTCAGGCGGCGAAAAGTGTTCTTGAGCGCACTCCACCAGAATTGTCAGCGGACATCATTGACCGTGGCGTGATTTTAACTGGCGGTGGCGCATTGCTGCACGGAATCGACATGCTGCTTGCTGACGAATTGAAGGTTCCAGTTCTTGTAGCTGAAAATCCAATGGACTGTGTTGCTATCGGAACGGGTATCATGCTTGATAACATTGACCGCATTCCTAACCGTAAGTTAGGGTAATAACTTTTTTGAAAAATAAGCATCTTTTATTGAGTTCGAGGTGGTATGACATCTAACCAATGGTGTAATAGTCCCGAACCATACATGAAAAGTCTAATGAAGCAGGCAGGACAAGCCTCAGTCATTGGGCTTTTTTATTTGGCTTGATTCCTATTTAATAGGCGCATTTGTGTTTTTTTTACATCAATTGACTTTTTTCGCAAAAAATTAATGTGCAATGGGGAATATTTTTTTATAATAGAAGTAATGAAAATTTTTCAACAGTTTGCGAAAGCAATTTTTATAAAAGAATTCAAGTTACCGATTTTAAAAAAGTTGGTTATAATATGTATAACTCACTGGGCCCATGGGGCAGTCCGGTTAAAGGGGAATTAGTGAATGTCTGTAAACAATCAAGCCAAGACGAGGGAAGAATTTAAACGAGCTAAATATGAAGAGCAGCAAAAGATAAAGGCTGAAAAGCAAAAAGCCAAAGATGCCAAGGCTTTGGTGAAAAATGATCGCGCGAAGGTGGATCGTACAAATGAAAAGGTGGAGGCCGCACCACACACCTCCAAACGAATCCGCATTCGTCTGATTCCCATCTGGCTTCGTCTGGTTCTTTTAGTTGTGTTTACGTTTGTCAGCTTGATGGCGGGAGCAACAGTTGGCTACGGGATTCTTGGCGGTGGAAAAGTGGCGGATGTTTTTAAACAATCGACCTGGACGCATATTCAAGATTTGGTGGATAAAGAATAAATTGACTGGGAAGGGAACGAAAGCCCTTCCCTTTTGTGTATCTTTTCGAGTAAAATAGAGAGAATAATACTTGTTACTAGTAGGAGGTACTAATTTATGCTTGATATCGAACAAATTAAAGAAATTATCCCGCACCGCTACCCATTTTTGCTGGTCGATCGTATTTTGGAAGTAGAAGAGGGCGTAAGAGCGGTTGGGATTAAGAATGTTACAGCCAATGAAGAGTTTTTTAATGGGCATTTTCCTGATTATCCTGTGATGCCTGGGGTACTGATTGTTGAAGCACTGGCGCAGGTTGGCGCAGTGGCTATGTTGAAAAAAGAAGAGAACCGTGGCCGCTTAGCATTTTTTGCTGGAATTGACGGCTGCCGATTTAAAAAGCAAGTAAAGCCTGGTGACCAGCTTCGTCTTGAGGTAGAAATTATCCGCCTGCGCGGACCGATCGGAAAAGGGAAGGCCGTTGCAACGGTTGACGGCGAAGTGGCATGCGAAGCAGAAATTACGTTTGCATTGGGTGAGAAAAAGGAATAGGGATTGGATTAAGACGACTGGAAGCCTTGGGCTTTTGGTCGTTTTTTTTAAAGGAAAGAATCCCACCACAGTCCTTGATAACTGTGGTGTTTATTTATGGAGGAGTGGGTGTAGATTAGTGGTTGGCGAGTAAAATGGAGTTATTGACGAGTAAAATAGGAAAATAGACGAGTAAATGCACACATTTGACGAGTAAATCACTGAAAGTGACAAGTAAGAAAGGAAGTCATATAAAAAAGGAAGTTTTAAAGGTACTTCAAGAGTTGATCAACACATAATTTGAAAAAAGATACTTGATCAAGGCCAAACGCCTGGCTTTTTAGTGTCAAAGTCTTAAATTTGTTTTTGACACTCCGTTGATTTGAGCGGAAATCAACAGACAATTTTTACAAGCTTTACTGTAAATAACTTCAAGCCATCATTTTTTTACCAATGGGAATGATAAAAAAAGACCATGGTAAGTCTAGGTCAATCGAACATGGTGAAAGGGGCTTTTACGCTTGAAGAAAAAGTTATTTATGATGCTTGCGGGTTCTGTCTTATCGGCTGTGTTGTTAGTGGGATGTAATAATGACAATGATGATCAAAATCCACCGTCGCCGACAAATAATAATATCAATACACCGACAGATAACCGTATGGATAATGATTTAACGCCTAACGATAATAACGATGTCATCGATGACAACATTATCGACAGAAATCATTATCCAGAATCAGAGGATAAGAACACGCCAGCAGATAAGGACCCATCGAAAGACAACAATACACCGCAAGAAGACATAATCGAGGATGACATCGACGTTAACGACAGAGATAACAAAGACGAGTAAAACAAAAAGGACAGGCAATCGAGCCTGTCCTTCTTCAAAATATTTGGTGCCTGACACCATTGAGAAATTGTAGTGTCCATTCCAGGTGGAAAGTGTCCACGGGTGGTGCCTGACACCATTAGCGAGACATCACTATCAAGTCGCAAAGCCATTCGCAAATAGTACGGCAGCAAGAACGACTAAGACGATGAAGGCCAGGTAAAGGAGTCCGACGATGATAACCATAATCCAGCCAACGACTTTGCGGCCAGTTTTAATAAAGTAGATTCCTAAGGCAAATGGCCCGAAGAAAAAGCCTAAAATAGCCCACAGCCATGGACTCTTATTATGTTTCGGCGCGTCCACATATAAGTAAATAGCAATAATAATTTCAACAATAAAACTAACGATTCCTGACATAACTTCCCCCCTAAAAATAAATTTTTCAACGTACATTTTTAGTATCTCTAGGGAAACGGAAAAAATCAACAAAAATGTGAATTCATCACTGTAAATAACATAAAAAACCAGTCCGAAGACTGGTCAAGGTCAGAATCAAATGTAACAATTAAGGGTTTTTTACTTTAATCTTCGGTTTACTCTTCATTTTCTCCTTAAATTCATTAAGAAGAGCAGGGCCCTCCAGCCCTTTTTGCATCAGGCTATCGAGAAGCAACTCTGAGTAATCACTTTTATTACGGCGGAGATGACCTTCGAACAACACGCTGATGTGCTTTTCAAATTGTTTCAAAGAAACAATCTTCGTCTGAAAATAAGCAGGCGTGTTCTCTTTCTTCGTAATCACAGCTTCAACGATTAAATCGCGGCTTTGATCGTGAATCGTTTTAAAAAAATCATAGAGGGACAAATCTGTATACGCCTCAAGCAGCCAGGTGGAGCGCTCATCTTCCTTATTAAGAATCAAGCCGTCTTCTAACGGAACTTCAACCGAAGTTTCACCATCCATAACGTCCAATGAGTATAACTTAAAAGATTTCATCGCAACCTCCAGTTACTTTTTTCTAAATTATAACATATGTCGAGCAGAAGCAAATGTCGAAAAATATTTGTCGAGTTATGTAAAAATCATATTTCGGTGAAATGTAAAGCCACTTTTTGACCAAAAGCTCGGGGATAGCACACTTATCCGCACGAAAAGTACCGGATAAGTCATTTAAAGTCGTTTTACAAGGGACACCTCAGGGGTCTATGATGGAAACATCAAATAAAAAGGAGTTGAAACCATGATTAATCAGGTCACGCTTGTTGGCCGACTGACGAAGGATCCAGAATTAAAGAAGACGCCAGAAGGAATTTCAGTCGCACATGTCACGCTGGCAGTCAGCCGACATTTTCGGAACCAAAACGGGGAGATTGAGGCCGATTTCGTGCAATGCGCACTTTGGCGGAAAGCCGCTGAAAACACGTGCCAATACTGCCGGAAGGGCTCTGTGGTAGGAATCACTGGCAGATTGCAAACCCGAAATTACGAAAATAAAGAGGGAAAAAGAGTGTACGTTACAGAGGTGGTGGTGGAAACAATCCGTTTCCTAAGTGCCAAACCTCACGACGTGGTGACAGAACAAAAAAGGGAGGAAACGACCGTTGGAGTATAGCAGTGAAGCAGCGAGGAATTTAGAACAGTTACTAGAAACATTGATAAAGATGGTTGGTAAATCCAATCAAAAAATTGACAGCCTGGAAAAACGGGTCAGCCAGTTGGAATGGCTCATCAGGGAACAGCAGTTTGAGCAAAGGGACAGAACTCCTATCTCAATGTACACCAGAACCCCACAGCATTCTTCTGAAAAAATATCCTTTCACCTTTGATCCTACATTGATATAATTCGAACATTTTCACCCAAGACATACCCCAACGAGTAGCTTTTCGGCGAGTTTTTGAAGATTTCCCCGCAACCGGTACCAGTTGTTAAAAAAGAATCAAAGACCTCTCCGTATGAATCCCCGTTTTTTCCGGCTAATCATGGCCGGGAATTTTTTTTGTAGAAAAAAATAACGGTGTCAGGCACCGACGGATATTTTTTAGGTATAAATTTCAGCCAGCGGGGTAGACTAGTTGTAAAACCCCCCTGTTTTTTTGATAGGAAGCCGCTGAACACATGTCAGCGGCTTCTTTGATGTTTTAGCCCCTTTTTCCCCGTGTCGGAGAAAAAAGCTCACACAAATGCCTGTCAAATTTTAAAACTTGTGTTTATGTCGCTAATAAATATTACGAAATACCAAAAAACTAGGTATTCCTTTGCAGGAAAAAATAAAATTATTGTCGAATAGTAAATATCGATGTCATATATTGTTAAAATTGGAGGTATTTGATTGAATGAAAAGGTTGCCTTAATATTTATCGGAGAACAAGTAAGTAACCAAGAATGCTGGATTAAAAGCAAGCCTAGTTTTTCTGATGCCATCGTCCTATCAACTCAGTCATCCCATCAAACATCATGCGTTTCCTATCAACACATTCTACTAGATTACAAAGCCAATTCGTTTCAAATCTCTGATTCCGATATCCAACTCACCTGTGACAGAGACTCATTAATGATTACACAAGGAAGTAAAAGCAAACAGCTTACGGAAGAAGAGGTATTTGACATCATCAATAACTTTGCCTTCAAAAAAGGAAATAAAGTTACCTTCCTATGTACCATCCCATACCGTAAAAGCAAAAAAAGAAAAAAGAACAAGAACCGCGTCCTCGCGGTAGGAAAGAAACTAGAGGTCTAATAATTGAAATGCAAGTAAAGTGTCCTTTCCATATGGACACTGTCCACGAGTGGTGCCTGACACCATTCTCTGACACCATTCATCAATGCTGTAAAATGCTGGTGCTGTTATGACACAGAATTGACACTTTCCTTGCAATTAAGACAAAATGTGATACACATTTAATATTTTTGTAACATAACTGGTACATTAATCTGTTATAAATAGGTTAATAAGGAGGGGGAAGCGTATGCAAAAGACAACTAAGCGTATAATTCTCATGTTACTTACAATGATGTTATGTGTATCAGGGAATATGATTACATATGCACAAACCAATAGTGATGCCCTACATAATGCAAAACAAGCGCTAGATGAAAAAACTAGATTAGTAGAGCAAAAAGAGCAAGAAAAACAAGCCGTGAATAAAGAAATAGAAAATATTCAACATGAGTTAGAGTCTTTATACAACACCATTACGGCCAACAAAGATGCGATGGCCAAAACACAGAAAAAAATGGATGAGATTAATCAATTAATCGAAGAGAAGAAAGAGGAAATCGTCCAGTTGGAGGATAAAATCCTTGCCCGTAAAGATATTATGAAGCAGCGAGCTGTTGCAATGCAGCAAAATAATAATATCAACCTGATGATTAACCTATTCTTCGAATCTAACAGTATCTCGGATTTCATTCAGCGTGCGAGCGCTGCGTCCACCCTGATCGATGCAGATAAAGACATCTTGACGGCCCAAAAAGAGGACCTTCAACAGATTGAGAAGGACAAAGAAGAAATCGACAAGCAGGAGCAGTCACTCGAAAAAGAAAGACAAACTCTTGCCGTGCAGCAGGCAGAGCTTGATCAAAACCTGCAAAAGAGACAAGAAACTTTAACAGTCATGCAAGAAAAATATAATAGCATCGTGCAACAAATGGCGCTTGCCGAGCAGCAGAAATCTGGCATTGAGTCACAAATGAAAACCATTCAGGCAAAAATCAGCCAAGAGCAGGCAGCGGCAAAAGTTCGTCCTGTTTCAGCAACTTCTTCTATACCAAGCAATGATACTGGTGTAGCTATCAGCGGCAAAGAGATGTATGTAACAGCAACGGCTTATACTCCGTATGATTCTGGATCGATTACGGCTTTAGGTTATAATATCAGGGCTAACCCGAATATGAAATTAATTGCTGTCGACCCATCCGTCATTCCACTTGGAAGTAAAGTGTGGGTAGAAGGATACGGTGTAGCAATCGCTGGTGACACGGGCGGTGCTATCAAGGGTCACAAAATTGATATCCTCTTGCCAACGAAAGCACAGGCGCTACAATGGGGAAGAAGAACCGTAAAAGTTGTTATTTTACAATAGAACAGGAAAGAGCTTGGAGTCCGCCTCCAAGCTCTATTTTTTAAAAGTATAAAATTTGTCACAACCACAGTCTTTGATACTGTGGTTTTTTATGCCCCAATCCAATGGAAAGAAGTCCGCCCGGTAAATAGAAGAAGGCTCTAATGCCCGAGGTAAGAGAAAAAGTGAGTGAACGGTAAATAGGAGAGTGTTCTAATGCCCGAGGTAAGGGAAAAAGTGAGTGAACGGTAAATAGGAGAAGGCTATTTGACCCGAGGGCTCCAGCGCCTAGCCCCTCGGGTCAAATAACCTTCGGCCAGAAATATCAAAAGGCGGACCTTTCTTGCCGAAGAACATTTGCCTGTCGGGGCTGATCAAGGCGCTTGTGTGTTTCTTATGCTTTTTTCAGTTTCTCCCGCATATTCTCCGGCTGCTTCAACCAATAACGAAGGCCTTTACCTGCTAATGGTTCATCATTGTACCTCGGAATAACATGTAAATGGCTATGCAAAATTGTTTGATTGGAAGCCTCACCGACATTCCATCCAAGAGTATAGCCATCTGGTGCGTAAGTTTCATCGAGATAGTCCTTCGCTTTTTGTAAAAGCTCATACGTATCGTTCCACTCTTCTGGTGTCAGCTCGAACGCATTTGCAAGGTGCTTTTTCGGGACAATCACACCAGAGCCTTCCAACACATCCTGCTCACGATTATGCTGCAAAAAGTAACACGTCTCATTTTCAAATATAATATGCTGTTCCTTATCTTGATGTGGGGAACAGAACGGGCAATTTTCTGCGTAACTCACCTTAAAGCTTCCTCCCATTTCTTAATTATGGCTCGCTGACTTCAAGGATACTTCTGCCTCATCCCCGTGAACCCGTTGATCCAAAGCAGGCAAGACCCGGTAAAATAACAAAATTCCGATGACGCCCATGCTGGTGATAAAAATCGTGGTTGCCATGCTGGATAAGAACGAACTCAACGTTACGGTGATGGAACAAATGAGCATCGCGAGATTAAACGTTAATCCAGACACCGCCATATAAGAGCTACGCGCGTGCTCCGGCGGCAGCACCGCCATGTAGTTTTGCTCCACAGGCACTCGGAGGACTTCGGCCACCGTTGCTGCCAGCATCGCAAAGAACAACAGCCAAATATTATTGGAAAACGCAATCACCGCATACCCCGCGACAAACACAATACAGCTAACAATCACGGTATGTCGATCCTTAAAGCGCTCTACAATTTTGGTAGCAACCAAAGCCATCAACACGACAAGAATTGTATTTTCCGTGCGCAGGAAACCAAGCATTTCAATTCCACCAAAGGTCCAGCCGAAAAGATGCTGTTCGCTCATCTCATTCGCCAGACGAATCCCGATATAGTTGGTCAGCTGGAATTCCATCGACAAAACGAGCAAGTTGGCTAAGACAAATAGGATAAACACCCGATCGAGAAAAACCTCCTTGTAGCCGTTCAACATTCCGCGCGCATGCTCCCTGACTGCCTTACCAACCATTTTTTCAGTGGCGTAGCTTTCTTCGATAAAAAAGGTGATGAGTACCCAAGTCAGTAAAGCTGCCGCAGACAATGCTAGTAACAATTCAAATAAGTAATTTTTAAATAAAAATCCGCCGATGATACCGCCGAGCGCAATCGACAGGTTATTGGCCCAATACATAATCGAATACATCGCTTTCCGTTCCTCAGGCTTACTCACATCAATCAGCATCGCCTGAGTGGCCGGCCCCGCCAGTCCCCAGCAAATACTATTCGCCGTCATTGTGAAAAACGTCAGCAATGGCGAGAAGAACCACGGGGAATTACTTAACATCATGGTAAAAAAGGCAAAGAACCTTAATGTTTCGGCAAACACAATCACCTTTTTCCGGCCAAACTGGTCAGAAAAATAACCGCCGAAAAAGTTAATAACAATGCCGATGAACACATTAACGAGCAGCAATAAGCCCGCCGTTTTTGCGCCGAAATGATGAGATAAATAAATCGCCATAAATGGGAAAATCATTCCGCCGATGGTTGAGCTTAAAAAGGACTCGAACAGTCGTATTTTGATATTTCGGTGAAACTTTAAGATATTCATATTGTTTTCTCCTAACCTAGGTTTCTAGCTCCTTCAAACGGTTGGCAAAGGTCTCCGTCCAATCCTTTGAAAGCTCCGCGAGACTCAGCATCTTCTTCATCCCGTCGAGATTCTTCTTGTCTTTATATTTCAGTTTGTTTGCGTAAGAAATACTCACACTTTCCGGAATTCGTTTCACTAGTTTCAAAGAATCCCAGTTGGAAACATAGCCTTCTTGTAAGACACGGAAATAGAACCCGGTATAGCCGGTATGCTGCACCATCAGAGGCAATTTTGGCTGATTCAGCTTGGTCGCCAATTTAAAACAAGGCTGCCGTGGCTGTGTCACCTGGACAACGGCTTCCCCAAGTTCGAACACATCTCCGATAAAAATATCTTCCTCTGTGATTCCTTTTACCGTCAGATTTTCGCCAAAGGCTCCGACCTCAAGCTTCGTATTAAGCACACTTTCCCAAAAGGAATAATGGTCATGGGAATAGACGCAAACCGCTTTATCAGGCCCACCGTGAAAATTCAAATCAGCCTGCTGGTCTCCTTCGAAATTTAGTGTCGATAGAAACACTTTTCCAAGAACCGGCTTTTTATCGATGGCGGAAAGCAATGTTTTCTCTCCATATGTGAAATCCTGCGGTGTCCGCACGTTAATAGATAGGACAGGTATGTAAGTCATAATTTCTCCCCCTTTTTAAAGACACATCTGCTGTTAAAAATAGACGTAAACTTTATCAGAAAATATCATCCGTTGGAAAAAGTATCTTTAGGATTTTATCATACGTCTATAGTAAAAAATAACAGGTTTGGTTGTTTTAGGAAAGGTATGAAGATAAAAATAGGAAATTCCACGTACGTTGGAGGCGGAAGAAATGTCCTTCATGAAGGGGATGAAGGACAAAAAGGTGTGAGAGGTAGGAAGAAATGTCCTTCATAAAGGGGATGAAGAACAAAAAGGTGTGAGAGGTAGGAAGAAATGTCCTTCATAAAGGAGATGAAGGACAAAATGATGTGAAAGGCAGGAAAAAATGTCCTTCATAGTGGAGAATGAAGGACAAAACGATGTGAAAAGTAGGTGAAAATGTCCTTCAGCTCATCCGGAGAAGTAAAAATTGATAAAATAAGCTCTCTTTTAGGGGACAAAAAGCGGAATAATATCGTTTTTTTCCATAGTAAGAGGAGATTGACTGGATGGAATGGAAATATGATATCAAGGAAAATTTTTAAAAATAAGATTTTAAGGAGGATATTCATGTTTGTCATACTATTAAACTACATTAAGCCGCTTGAGGAAGTAGAAAAAGAATTAGAAGCACATAGAACCTACCTAAATAAATATTATTCCTTACAAAAGTTTATTTGTTCAGGTAGACAAAATCCAAGAGTAGGCGGAGTCATCCTTAGTAATGCGGAAAACCGAGAAGAAGTTGAAACCATCATCCAAGAAGACCCATTCTATAGCAAAAATATAGCCACCTACGAAATCATCGAGTTTACCCCAACTATGCATGCAGAAGGATTTGAACAGTTTATCACTATGTAAAAAACGGGGACAGTCCCCCATCGCTTTAAAGCAGTGGGGGACTGTCCCCAAAGCCTACTCCTTCAACGGCTCATTCAATACGTTCTCCTCCAACACTGAGAACTTATCGCCATATACCTTGGTAATATGCTTCTCGCCCCAGGCACAAAGCGAATCGAGGATCCCTTGCAGCGACCAGCCATATTCACTCAGCTCGTACTCAACCTTCGGCGGCACTTGATTATAAACAATTCGATTAATAATGCCATCCGCCTCTAACTCACGCAACTGCTGGGTTAGCATCTTCTGCGTAATATTTGGCATCAGCCGCTTCAAATCGCTTGTCCGCTTTTTCCCGTGCGTCAAATGACAAAGAATCACACTCTTCCATTTCCCGCCGATCACTTCCAGCGTCGCTTCAACCGATATATTATATTTCTTTTTTTCCATCGTCATACTTCCTCCTCTATCATAGGCACTAAAAAGTACCTATAGAACTAACAGGTACCTATATCACTTTAAAGTGCGTACTTCTCAATAAATATTCTATCATCCATAATAACACTTGCCGGTCGAAAATAATCATACACTTTTTTACAATTCACATACAACCATACAAAATGAGGAGGAAACATCATGTCTTTAAATAAAAAACAAAGCACACTCGCACTGCTAGCCTTAGCAGTCAGTGCATTCGCCATCGGAACCACCGAATTTATCAGCGTCGGTCTACTGCCGCTGATTGCAAAGGATCTACACATACCTGTAACAACAGCAGGCCTAACAGTCTCGTTATATGCACTCGGCGTCACATTCGGAGCACCAGTCCTGACATCCCTAACATCCAGTATGTCACGCAAAACCTTACTGCTCTGGATCATGATTATTTTCATCATCGGCAACAGCATCGCCGCGAGCGCGACCACCATAAGCGTGTTACTCGCCGCCCGCATCATCGCAGCATTATCACACGGCGTCTTCATGTCGATCGGCAGCACCATTGCGGCTGACCTCGTGCCTGCCAACCGCCGCGCGAGCGCCATCAGTATCATGTTCTCAGGCCTCACCGTCGCCACCGTAACCGGCGTACCGTTTGGAACCTTCATCGGCCAACAATTTGGCTGGAGAATGGCCTTTATCCTAATTGTAGCCATCGGCATCATTGGCCTCTTCGCTAACATGGTTCTCGTTCCTTCCTTTTTGAAAAAAGGAACTCAAACAAGCTTCGGAGACCAGTTCAAGCTCCTGACCAATGGACGTCTTTTATTAGTATTTATTATCACAGCCCTGGGGTATGGCGGGACATTTGTTGTCTTCACCTATTTAGCACCATTACTACAGGATATAACAGGTTTTAAAGAAGGCACAGTAGCCATCATCCTACTAGCCTACGGTGTGGCCATTGCCATCGGTAACATGGTCGGTGGAAAGCTTTCAAACCGCAACCCGATTGGATCATTATTCTACATGTTCATCGTCCAAGCGGTAGTACTCTTTGTATTAATGTTCACCGCACCGTTTAAAGTGGCTGGTCTCATCACGATTATTTTTATGGGACTGCTGGCCTTCATGAACGTACCGGGACTACAAGTGTACGTCGTCATGCTAGCTGAACGATTCGTACCAAGCGCGGTCGACGTAGCGTCAGCCATCAACATCGCTGCCTTCAACGCAGGCATCGCCATCGGTTCCTACCTGGGTGGAGTCATCACCGACTCCATCGGCCTCATCCACACCACCTGGATTGGAGCCCTAATGGTCCTCGGCGCCGTCATCCTAACCGGCTGGAGCCGTGCCCTAGAACGCAAAGACCAAAAAGCTAATCACTTTGCAAAAGAGGCCTGCTAAAGGTAAAATGCAAGAGGTTAGGGTGTCAGGCACCAATCGTGGACATCTGTGTTTTTACAGTGGACATCGCGGTGCCTGACACCATTCAAAGACATTTGTCCTCCTAGAGTGGACGCAAAATACTAACTATACTTCATTTATAACTAGAGGAGGTTTTTTACTATGGTTAAGAATTTACAGGATACTACAACGTTAAGTAATGGCGTGAAGATGCCTTGGTTTGGGCTTGGTGTGTTTAAAGTAGAAGAGGGATCTGAGGTAGTGGAGTCTGTGAAAGCAGCAATTAGAAACGGGTACCGCAGCATTGATACCGCGGCGATCTACCAAAACGAAGAGGGCGTAGGACAAGCCATCCGTGAATCAGGAATTGCCCGTGAAGAGCTATTCGTGACTTCCAAGGTATGGAACGCTGACCTTGGCTACGAATCAACGATTGCCGCTTACGAAACAAGCCTAAAGAAGCTAGGATTGGACTATCTAGACCTTTACCTAATCCACTGGCCAGTAGCTGGTAAATATAAGGAAGCATGGAGAGCGTTAGAGACCCTTTATAAAGAAGGCCGTGTAAAGGCAATCGGCGTAAGTAATTTCCATGTGCACCACCTAGAAGACATCATGAAGGACGCAGAAATCAAGCCAATGGTGAACCAAGTAGAATACCACCCTCGTTTAGCTCAAAAAGAAATACGTGCATTCTGCCTAGAGCATGGCATCCAGCTTGAAGCATGGTCACCATTAATGCAGGGCCAATTGCTCGACAACGAAGTACTTCAAGGAATTGCACAAAAATACAACAAATCTGTGGCTCAAGTCATCCTCCGCTGGGATTTGCAATACGGCGTCGTGACGATTCCAAAATCAACAAAAGAACACCGAATCATCGAAAACTCACAAGTATTCGATTTCGAACTTACCGTTGAGGACATGGAGGCCATCGACAGTCTTAACCAAGACCAACGTGTCGGTCCAAACCCAGACAACTTTGATTTTTAAATAATGACTACATGAAATCACATACAACAAAAGGGCTTTGGGGGATTCCCAAGCTCTTTTGTACTTCTATAGACTAGTCCCATGACATATATGAAATAGCTTACAAATAAATATGAATGGAAGGTTATTATAGGAGGCGAAAAGATGGTCAATCAGGGATTTGCCGGTATATATGACAGTAATAATCAAATGCTCGTTTCTCCTGAATCATTTGCCGCACCACCTGAATCATTGACGGAGCAGCTCTTTATTGAAAGATCATTAACTGAAAATAAATTTTGGTTAAGGATTATGAAAGAGCATTCGTATTTTTTAAGTGAAGGATTCGACCATCATGACAAACATCTTATTCAACAAACCGATCGTTTTTATTATTATTTTCAGGAACAGGAAAAGAGAGCGTACCAAACTCCCAACAATGTAACCGCAGTGAGAAAATTAAATGAGGACTCTATTCAATTGGTATTAGGATTAAGAAATTTCAAACGTAATCTCCTTATACTTATTATTAATTGTAAAGTAAAGGGGTTTAATTTCCCTCTGTTGGTCGATCATATTGCCCGAGAAGCTGAGTATTTTATGAGGACGTTAAAAAAGTTTAATGAGGGAATTTTGGACCCCATTCAGGATGCCATTATCAAAGAGAATGTATTTTGGCTTAAAATTATGATGGAACATTCACGTTTTATCGCTTCACTATTGGACCAGTCAGAACGAAATTTAGTAAAAACCGCAAGTAAATTCGGTGACGATTTTGAAGTTCTCCTTAATCAAGCTAGAGATGTTGAATCAATGCTATATAAGAAGAGTCCAACTTATCCGATAATCGGAAAGCTTAATAAGGATAGCGAAAGTGCAACACATGAACTGCGGAATTTTAAACAAGCGGGGTTAGATTTAATAAAAACATGCCAAATACGAAGTGTTATCGATCCATTGTTAGCAGATCATGTAGTAAGGGAAGCGGATCATTTCCTCCATATGATTTCTGTTTTAGAACAAAGATTAAAAGTAAAACAGCAAGAAGAGCAGAGTTTATAAATATCAGGGAGCCTATGGGCTCTTTTTTTAGCTATTCCAAGAAAGACCAAACAGTATGGAATTTGGTTTTTTATAGGAGTATCGACTCAAGGTTTGGAGCCTACTTCTTTGTAGCTTTCGCAATGTTACGCAAAACCGAATAAACAAATCGAATGCTTTTTCCCACATATCCGGTACGATTAAAGTTGCCAATGATATACACATCAAATCCAGGGCTATACAGCATAAACGAACCCGTCGAACCTAAATGACCCCAAACATGATACTTCTGTGTAAAAGGCTGCATCCGCACTCGCATCAACCCGAATCCATAATCGACGCCGATCCACATTTTCGTCCACTGTTGCATCGTCTCCAATGACTCTCTGCTAATTAGCTGACCACCCTCCAAAGCCTTCATAAAAAGGAACAAATCCTCAGATGTGCTCACCGTTTGCCCACCCGCATAAATACTGCTAAAGCTCTTATGCTCTGTTACATCCACCTTCTTATCCTTCATAAAAATAGTGGCAACAGGATATTCGCTCATCATCGCTGGTTCCGAGTAATGGCATAAATACGAATGCTTCATCCCAAGCGGCTCAAATATGTATTCATGCAAGACTTCGTGGTACGGCTTTCCGGTTACTTTTTCAATAATCAGCCCTAACAGATTAAAGCCGGTATTCGAATAGTGGCAGCCCTTACCCGGTGCAAACTTCGGTGTCAAATGCTGCTTCGTCCATTCGATTGTTTCCTCCGGAGTCCAAAAGCGGGACGGTTCCTGAAACAACAATTCCTGAAACGAAGGACCCGTTTTCGGCTTCAACTCATAATAATCCGGCAAACCAGAGGTATTGCTAACCAAATGATTGATCCGAAGATCCTGCGAGTAATCAGTGCCTTTATAAATGTGCAAGCCTTGGACCAATTCCGCCGGCAAAAATTTCGCAACCCGATCCTCATAGCTAATTTCACCCTTTTCTACGAGCATCGCAACTAAGACTGCGGTAAACGTCTTGCCAATGCTTGCCGTATGAAAGGGCTGCTCAGGATTGGCAGGCACGTCACCCGTTTTTCCGCGTGCTAAATTCAAATGGAGATTAAGAGAATCCGAGTGAACGAGCAAATAGGCATGATCAACCTTAGCATCAGAATCTACGGTCTTGCCGAGCTTTTTTTCAATGACTTGCTTCATTAACGTTCCTCCACTTCATACTGATTCTTTGTAAAGAATGATCGAGGGTACTCCTCATTTGATTGCCTAATGACCCTTGCCCAGAGGTGATAACCCAGTTAACCAGCGTGCCTAGGTAAATCGTTGACAGGTCCTTCGCTACGTCCTCGGCCCCCACTTCCATTACGATGATGTCATGTTGTTGGCCGTATTCAACCACTTCTTTTATTACCTTTCGAAAAATAGAGAAGGTATCCTCTAGCAATCTCTTATAATTTTCATTAATCGTCACCAAATGCATCATATTTTGTGTAAGTAAGTGGGTTGTATGTAGATTTATAGCCATTTGGACGATTGCTTCCCTCAGCTCTAGGAGTAAATCTCCCTGAGGGCTTAATTGCTCCTTCATGTATAGTTCAAATGTATGAATCTGTTTAAGATCAAATGCATATAATAGCTGTTCTTTCGAATCAAAATAGGCAAAAAAGGTGGGCTTACTTATACCTGCTAGCTTTGCGATCTCTTCAATCGTCGTTTTCTGGTACTCCTTTTTTTGAAAAAGCTCCATCGCAACCTCTATTAATTTGTTCCGGGTATATTCTTTGTTCTTCTCCCGCTTCAAAAAATCACCCAATTTCCAAGTAATTAAATAAATGGTAAAAATTTCTTTACAAAGACCATTTTACCACTTTATAGTAGGAATAGAAATAAAATTTAACTGGCGGTTAAAATTTCGTCGTAAGGAAGGGTAGGCAATTTCAGCTCTATCATTCTATTTTTTACCACCTAATTAGGAGGGACTACCAATGCAAAGAAAATTAATATTGTTAGGATGCTATACTTCCATCGCTTCGGGAATTTTGCTGATGCTCGGACATCTAACAAATCTCTTATCTGGAGAATCCGTGTTAGGAAGTACGTTTGTGTTCTTTGCTCATCTGCTTCTAGTATTTGCGTTTGTTGGCTTGTTTGTCTTTCAAGGCGATCAGAACGAGACGGACGGATTTTTAGCTCTGCTATTCGGCATCATCGGTAACACGCTTGTCACGGCAGTTATTTTTGTAGAAATTGCTCAGGCAGCAGGGGAGAAGGCGGGAGCTGTGTTGACCGCACCAGTAATCAAGCCTATGGCTGATTTTGGCCCATTGCTGTTTGTCTTAGGAATTATATTGTTAGGGATATCCATAATTCGTGGTAAGGTGCTTCCGAAAATCGCTGGCTATTTTTTAGTAGGTGGTACACTTATTTTTGCGGTGGCCAGCATGGTACCGACTGGCAGTCTGATAATCGAATTGGTTGGCTCTATTTTTACAGGAGCAGGATTCATCATTGCCGGCCTGAAAGGGCTTAAACCGGGAATCGGCAAACTAACAGAGCATGGAAATACAACTGAAAATTTATAGTATAGACACTCACCTATGTGAAGCAAATGGAATATCTTATGCTTAATTACCATATGAACGGGGGAAAAAGCATGGGATATTTTGTTCCGGTAGAGCAGGGTGTAAATTTATATGTGGAAGATATCAATCCGAGCGGTAGCAAGACGATCGTGTTTATCCATGGTTGGCCTTTGAGCCATAAACAGTTTGAATATCAGTTTAATGTTCTCCCTGCAAGGGGGTACCGCTGTATTGGCATCGACTGGAGGGGCTTTGGAAATTCGGATAAGCCAGTGAGTGGATACACGTATGACCGACTGGCAGATGATATTCGTGTGGTTATGGGTGCCCTTCAATTAGAGAATGTGACGCTCGTGGGTCATTCTACAGGGGGATCGATAGCGATTCGATATATGTCTCGATACAACGGTTTTGGTGTGTCCAAACTAGTTCTTGTTGATGCGGCAGCTCCCACAGGATTTACAACAGAAACGGCGAATAAATTTCTGAAGGATACGTTAAATGATCGCCCGAAGATGATGCAGGAAGTGACAGATGGCTTTTTCTTTCAGTATATTACGCCCCAATTCTCGGATTGGTTTTTCCAATTGGGATTACAGGCAGCAGGGTGGTCGACTGCTTCAGTGATTGTTTTACTAAGAGATGAGACGGTGCATGCCGATCTTCCAAAAATAGAGGCACCCACGTTAATTGTTCATGGCATTCATGACAAAGTGATTCCCTTTCAGCAGGCACAGGAACTTCAGCGAAAAATAAGAAACTCACAGCTTGTCCCGTTTCAATATAGCGGTCATGGTCCTTTCTGGGAAGAACGTGACAAGTTTAATCAGCTCTTGATACAATTTACTAGTCTCTGAGTAAATAACATCAATAAACGCAAAGAAGGGATAGCTTAATGGCTATCCTTTAAATTCTCTAACGACTCCCGATACATAAATTTGTTGTCTGTTTTTATTGAGTGTCTTCGTCGCTTTTGTACTCCAAAATATCACCTGGCTGACAATCCAAAGTCTTACATATCGCTTCTAATGTTGAAAAACGAACCGCTTTTGCTTTTTCATTTTTCAGAATGGAAAGATTCGCCATAGTAATTCCAACCCTCTCCGAAAGCTCCGTTACGCTCATTTTTCGTTTTGCTAACATCACATCAATATTAATAATAATTGCCATATCTTCCACCTCAGACCGTCAAATCATTTTCTGATTTTATGTTTGTCATACTTGAAGGTGAACTTAGTTTAAATATTAAAGTAACACTAAAACCGCCATTTTTTGGCGGTTTTTTTTCATGAATTTGGTTATTTTAAAAGAAGAGTGAAAAAGAGGTTGAGGTGATATCAGTTATGAAGTCAAAGAGGCACTCAAAATTTAATCTACTAATAATATTGGTTCCATGGTTATCGTTGTTATTTATAGGAAAACGTAGTCTCAGACGCTTTTCTTTTGCGGGCATTTTTATTGTTATTTTTGAGATTATCAACCACTTGTATGGACACAAAAAGAGATGGTGGAAGTTTTACGATAAGCCAAAATCTTTTATTAAAGATGAACTTCCCTTTAGTGTGGGCCCTTATATGCCTCTTTCCATGTGGTTGCTTAAAATTTCGTTTGGTAACTTTAAAAAGTTTGTGTTCCTTAATTTGATCTCTGATGGACTCTTTGCTTTTGTCTTTATGGATGTTCTAAAAAAGTATAAAATCATCCGTCTAAATCGCTTAAGTCGTTTTCAATTTTTCATCTACATCCACTATAAATCGTATTTATTATATGGAGTACAGTATTTAATTGAAAAAATAAAAAAGAGTTGAGGAACGAACGTAGCCAGGAAAAAGGTACCCAGTGTGTACCTTTTTCCTGGCTGATATTTTTATCGATTCATCGCCTTTTGAATCTCGGGATGATTCATGAGGATTTCATTGCCATAATAATAACTTAGAGACAAGGCAAGGACGAGACCTATATAGATGAGAAATAATTTCGCTTTCGTTTTCTTATCGGTTTTATAATAGGTTTCGGTAGTCTTTACCTCTTTTTTATACTCGGCTAATTTTTCTTCTAAACGGACAATCAAC
This sequence comes from Bacillus sp. SLBN-46, assembly GCF_031453555.1. Taxonomy (GTDB): domain Bacteria; phylum Bacillota; class Bacilli; order Bacillales; family Cytobacillaceae; genus Neobacillus. The sequence goes on from NZ_JAVIZM010000001.1 coordinate 691,904, forward strand.
CCCTCAATCACTTGTTGATTGTCAGCCCCGACTTCCTCACTCGAAGAATAGGTACCCGTTAATTGTTGAAGATAGAGCTCCCTTTTCATTTTTTCAATTTCCACATTTAATGTGCTGAGTACTTCTGTAATTTCAAGGTTTTTAATGCTCCATCTAACCTTTTTAACTGTCTCTTGGACCGAATCCAGGTGATGTGATTCCTGCTTTAATTTTTCTATTGCGTCGTCCAGTTCTTGTATTTCTAATTTATGTGCATGTAGATTCTTTTGTTTTTTATATAATTTGTACCATTCGGTTGAACCCAAAATGACGATTAAGAACCCTATAAAGCTTAGATTCATGACTGAATAAGTGAGTAATAGGATAATGCCTAATCCCCATAGCTTCGTACTGATTCCTGCTGCAATCCTTCCACCATCCAAGGGGGTAATCGGGATTAAGTTAAATAAATTTACCATCCCGCCTAAAATAATTAGAAGAGCCCAAAATGGTTCATGTGTAAAAATATACAATGGAATGGCAGGTAAAAAGGATAATAGTCCAAATAAAGGTCCCATGTAGGCAATAAATCCTTCATCTTTTGCATTCTTAGGCATTTCCTTCAGGCCGATGACCGCACCGACAAACGGGATAAATAATGCGGGGCTAACGGGCAGTTTAATCCGCTTTGCCGCATACAGGTGGCCTATTTCGTGAACAAACAATAGATAGACGAGGGCTACTGCAAACTTCCATCCAAAAATAAGTGCGTAGGTTCCGAGATAAATAAACATGCTTACAAGTGTTTGTAGTTTAAGGATCTTAAATATAACTAAAAGATATTTAAATTTGCCCAATAATAGAGCGCCTATGGTACCTATTACTCCCCAAGTGGTTTTCTTGCCGCCCTTGGTTACCTTTTTCTCCACACAAACATCCCCTAAAACAAAGTCGTATATCTATTATACAAGAAATAAATGGAAAGTGGTTTAATGATAGCGGCTATTTCTATTGTATGAATGATATTTTCTCTTTCCTGCATCAACCTCATTATTTGAGGAAATATATAAAATATAGAAAATCGGTATTGAGGATGATATTGAATGGTCGAACATATGCCCAAGTTAACGTCTGCTGAATTGTCGATGCTGTGGAGTACATATATTGGTGACTCGATGTCAATTTGTGTGCTGAAGCACTTTTTACAAACCTGTGAAGATCAAGACATTGAACCAATTATTAAACTTGCCCTTAGCTATTCCTACGACCATATAACTCAAGTTTCCGATCTATTTACAAAGGAAGGGATTCCTCTGCCTAGTGGATTTGGAGAACAAGATGTGAACATGCAGGCAAAGAAGCTTTTTTCCGATGTTACCTACATGCGTTATTTGCAACATATGGGGAGAACCGGATTGAACTCATACAGCTTAGCGAAGTCGATTTCCTCACGGAAGGATATCCGTGCCTTGTTCAAACAGTTTTACAGTCAAACGGAAACGTTATATGACCGTAATACAGAGCTTATGCAGGAAAAAGGTGTCTATATTCGATCCCCTTATATTTCTTATCCTGATAAAATAGAGTATGTGACGGATAGAAAATTCCTTGGGGGATTAATAGGTGCTTCCCGGCCGCTTCTTGGAATAGAAATTGCTCATTTAGGAGTAAATATCGAGGTAGCCAATGTAGCAAAAACCATACTTTTAGGTTTTAGCCAGGTAGCACAGTCTAAGAAAATGAGTGACTACTTTAAAGATGGGTACGAGTTAGGGAAGAAGATGGTGGAGGATTTCATGATTAAACTAAAGGAAGATGACAATTCCTATCCATCCACATGGGATTCAACGATTACAAACAGTACAGAGGCGCCATTTTCTGATAAATTAATGTTATTTCATACGAATGCTCAAAGTGCGATTGGTCTTGGCGATTTCGGACTGGCTATTGCTTCATCTCTTCGAAAAGATTTAATCCTAAGCTATGAAGGGTATATCCTTAAGGTTGGGGCGTTTGCGAAAGAAGGTGCAAACCTCTTAATTGATCATGGATGGTTTGAAAAACCGCCACAGTCGATTGATAGAGAATCGATCAGAAATCAAAACAAATAAATGGCTAAAAGGGACGATGCTTTTGTAATGGAGCATCGTTTTTTCTATTTGTAGAACTTTTCTCAACCAATATGGAGATTTAAATGTTAGGAATAAAAATCATAAATGGAAAAAGAAGAAAAGAGACTGCATAAAAAGTGGGGAAAGTCCCCGTTTTTTACGTTTTGAACCTCTTACAAAAATTACCTAATTTGGTGTTATAATGTATATAGATTGCTAAAATAGGAGGCTGAAATAATGAATGGTCTTATGACATTTTTAATGATAGTTATACCTATTTTATTGTTCTTTGCATTGATTAATTATTTTTATTATAAAAATTGGACATCAATATATATTGCACTAAATGATGAAAGTTATTTTCGAGCGATTAGTAAACTAAGGCAGGCCGGAATTCGTTACAAGACAAAAAATTCATTTAATCAAACGAACACTCCCATGTTTGGAGGAATTAGACAAAGACATTACGAAATTTATGTTAAAGACAAAGATGTTACTAACGCATATCACCAATTGCACTCCTAACTGCAAAATGAGAAAGAAGGATGGGTCTATATGTTTAGTTGCTTAAAGGACTATATGGAATTTGGTGTCACTAAATTAAGAGTAGGAATTGTGAAGGATTAGCTTAATACATTATTTCCTAGTATGTTTGGAATAATGACGATATAGGAGGTGTGTGAATGTCCAATCCTTTTGAAGCGATTTGGAGTATGCTGAAAATATCGGTTGATATAACAAATGAACCTAAATCACCGTTACACATTATTGAGGCTGGAGACTGTTGGACGTATTTAACGTTGATGGAAGAGTTCATACGTTATGAGGAAATGGGATTGAATACGACCATTGATGATGAACTTAGAGAAATGTTAACAGATGTGATTAAGTTATGTGAGTCACAAGTAAAGAAATTAAGTAATTTTATGAAAAAAGAAGGAATTCCTTTGCCGGATGTATCATCAACAAAACCAAACTCTAATCCAAATGATATACCTACCTTTAGGGGTAAAATTAACGGATAATGAACTTGCAAATGGTATCGCATTTAAACTGGTTACATGTTTACAAGCATGTTCAAAGGGTCAAGCAGACTCTGTTCGAAATGATGTCGGGATTTTATGGTTGCAATACTATTTAGAATGGGCAACCTTTGGAACAACATTAAAAACACTTATGCGTAAAAGAGGATGGCTAAAGGTACCACCCTATTACTATCCTCCAGGTTTACCACAAAAATAACCAACTCAAATGAGAGTTGGTTTATTTTTGTGGTGAGAATAATGCCAATGATGCTTGGTATAGAACAACAGCAGCTAGTAGTCTATAAATAAGAAGGGAATAATACCCAATTTGTGGAATAATAGTTAAATGAAAAATAATATTGGGGGGGCAAATAGTATGAGTGAGATCGTTTGGGGGAGTCCGGCCAGTTTGTTTTGTTTAGGCTTTTTCTTCGCGGGGTTAGGAGTTTTTATTAAACTATCAAGAATGCCAAAGAAGTAAAATAAATAGATCATCACAAAAAATAGCAGCCGAGTGGGGCTGCTATTTTTGTTCAGAAGTACCTCTAACACAAAACGATTATCCTGTAAGGAGTAGTTTGGGCCGGGATACTTTTCGTCGCAGGTCCATATATCACAATGAGATTCCGGTTCGCAGGAATTTTTGAAAAGTGTTGCCCGTTGGTTAAGACCATTTGGGTATAAGGAGAGAGATTTAATCGTAGCTGCCCATCACTACTCACTAGCTGACTATCAAAAAAGGATACTTTTACATTAGGATAAGAGCTATCTTTTACCATAACAAGTGCACGATATTGTGGAGGATAAATGAGCGGCACAGGTGCATTTCCATCATAATATCCAGTGACTCGATCTCCGACAGCCATCCTCACATGGTCTACAAAGTATGTTGTAGGCGATACGACAAAATTTACAATGTTTCCTACCTCATTTTCTAAAGTCATTAATAGATAACAACCTTCTCCTTCGCCGTTTTGCCCGGTAAAAAAATCACTAATCATGGTGACGGTCCCATGAAATGAATAAAAATTAACCACATTTATACCTCCATTGCGTTATGGCAGATGGTGGACCTATGATCCCCTAAATCATTTATATGTAGGTGAAAGCCTATTTGACAATTAGGGACAGTCCCCCGTTGCGCTAAAGCGCCGGGGGACTGTCCCCACTTAGGCAAATGCCCTTTTCTTAGAGAACAAGTTGTTAGGCGTATGACCACTGAATAGGATAAGGGGAAATGAAATAATAAGGAGTGCATGGTATGTATCCTAATCCCTATAATCAGCAAGCTTATGTTTATTCAACCCCAGTCCAACATGTAGATTATCATTATATTACCCATGATGAAAGGCAATTTGGAGGATTCCAACCACCATTTGGACCACCTGGTCAAGGGGGAGGATTCCAACCACCGTTCGGGCAACCGGGACAAGGGGGAGGGTTTCAACCACCGTTCGGGCAACCGGGACAAGGGGGAGGGTTTCAGCCGCCATTCGGACCGCCTGGTCAAGGACCATCCGGGCAACCAGGCCAAGGAGGCCCAACCTCCGGACCGCCAACTTCACCACCGCCGTCCTATGTTCCCCAACAACAAGCAACCGCATTTGCCGTTGACCCAGGCGGGATTAGACGATGTCTATTCAGATTTACGTATATATGGCTAAGAGGAAATGAGCAGTTCTGGTTTTTCCCAATCTTTGTGGGCCGAAACTCAGTCTCAGGGTATCGTTGGACTGGATTTAGATGGATGTATTTCGGAATTAGCCTGCGCCAAATCCAATCGTTTACTTGCGTTTGATAAAAAGAGTGTACATGAAAAGGCTGCTATCCTAGCAGCTTTTTCTATTGGCAAGATAAAATGGAAGCAGACAGTAAGAGCAAGAACGAGGATGAATGCAAACCATACTTCTTGGTAAAATGGGAATCAGTTAAGGAACTATCAAAAAGGAAGGGGAATGTCCCTGATGGCAAATCTTAATTTTTCGTTCGATGAAATGTGGGGAAAAATCATTGCCTGTGACCGGTCATATGATGGGCTTTTTTATACAGCAGTGAAAACAACCAAGATTTACTGCAGGCCTTCCTGCCGATCCAGAAAGCCGAAGAAAAGGAATGTGGAATTTTATGCCGAGATGAGTGAAGCGGAAAAGAAGGGCTACCGTGCATGCAAGAGATGCCAGCCAGAAGCGGAACACTCCCCACACGAAGCACTAGTACGAAGTGTGATGGTTTATCTTGCGGAGCATTATAAGGTGAATCTCACTTTGGAGGACATTTCCTCTCATATCGGCGTGAGTCCCTACTATTTGGAAAGGCTATTTAAGAAGGAAACGCTGGAAACACCGCGAACCTACTTGGAAAAAATAAGAATAGATAAAGCAGCCTTCCTCCTTAAAAGCACAGGCCTGACGAACCTTGATATTTGCTATGAAGTGGGGTTCCAAAGTCCATCTAATTTTTATAGGGTGTTTAGACGAATGAAAAATTGTACACCAAGTGAGTATCGTAATCGGGTAGGCGAGGAGGAAGTGGATGAACGGCCGTCAATCATTGAGATCCCTACACCGAAGGACTTTCATTTTAAGGAATGCTTAGTTTTTCTAGGCAGGTCTGAACAGGAAATACTGCACAAGATAAAAGATGGATATGTATATAAATTGCTAAAGCTCAATCAAGAACTCCTTTTATTGAAAATCGGTTACCAAAATGACGCGCTGCAGGTTGAATTTCCACTAGGAGAACCTACGGCGATGGCACAAAAAGTAGCTGCAAATTATGTAGTGGATTGGTTTGATTTGGACCGGGATTTAGCAGGATTTTATGAAATGGCACAAAATGATCAGATGTTGCAGCGAGTAGTAAGTAAATATAGAGGATTACGGATGATTGGCATACCAGATTTGTTCGAAGCACTGACATGGGCGATCATGGGGCAGCAAATCAATCTGACCTTTGCTTACACCTTAAGGAAACGGTTTGTGGAACGGTTTGGCGAAAGTCTGACGTTTGAAGGAGATACCTACTGGTTGTATCCTACCTTTGATAGGATAGCAGAAATAGTAGTTGATACATTAAAGGAACTTCAATTCACGGCCAGGAAGGCGGAATATGTGATTGGTGTTTCTCGAGCCATGGCGAATGGGGAATTGTCAAAAGAGAATTTACTCAAGATGGAGGACTATCAACCAATCCATTCTTATTTGACTAAATTAAGAGGAATCGGTTCCTGGACAGCGGATTATGTGATGATGAAATGCCTTCACCAAAGTGCTGCGTTTCCTATTACAGACGTGGGTCTTCACAATGCAGTAAGAATTCAATTAGGGCTTGAGCGAAAGCCCACTTTGGATGAATTGAAAGTAATGGCGGCGGGCTGGACAGGCTGGGAAGCTTACGCAGTGTTTTATTTATGGAGGTCTTTATATGTATAAATTGGATTACCCATCTCCGATTGGAGTGGTCGAAATAGTAGGCACGAATGAAGGGATACTTTCTATTTTGTTTACTGAAAGGGACAGTCCCTTAAATGTGAAAAAGGTTGAAACGCCTAAAGTGGTAGAGGATGCATATAGTGAGCTGGATGAATATTTCAGGGGGGAGCGGCAGACCTTTAGTTTTCCTTGTATCGTTGATGGAACGCCATTCCAGCAGAAGGTATGGGAAACTTTGAAAGGTGTTCCGTTTGGTGGTACGGCATCTTATAAAGACATCGCCATTTCAATGGGAAACGATAAGGCTATCAGAGCAGTGGGAAGTGCCAATGGAAAAAATAAGTTGAGCATCGTGATCCCTTGCCATCGGATCATTGGCTCTAATGGAAAGTTAACAGGATATGCGGGAGGGCTCTGGAGAAAGGAATGGCTTTTGCAGCATGAGAGGAGGACTTTTAATAAATAGTGCTTTTCATTTCTTGATTCGGACAAGAAGGAGTTGGGGAAGAGTAAAGTTGTCTAAATGAGCGCTTGATTCGGACAAGGTGAAGTTGGGGAAGAGGAAAGCTGTCTAAATGAGCCCATGATTCGGACAAGATGGCAATGGAGAAGAGGAAAGCTGTCTAAATGCTAGCTCCAGCAGCTGCTTTAGTGGCTTTATTGTGTGAATATAGCAGAGGAATAAATAGAACAGGAAAAATAATACAAAGTTATTTGCTTTGTGGGTTTCATGGTTTAACCTTATACGTAGAATAACTATATACATAAAATTACTATGTATGTAAAAGTGTGAGACAGTATGCCATTTAGTGGGTCAGAACTATGAGGTGATTTGGGAATGGGTTTCTATTATTTACTATTACTCTTTATAGGTGTAGTCCTTCTTGTTATAGGAGTACTGAAAGGCTTTTTTGACACAGTTAAAAAGGCTATGTTTCTACTCGTAAATGGATTCGTGTTCATTGTTACATCCTTACTATTATTGTTGCCTGGCAGCTCTGATGTTATTTCCAAGCTATTAACTTTTTTATTTTACTAGTTGGACGTCTGCTAAAAATAGAAAAACAAAGGCGATTGCTAACCAGCGGCAATCGCTTATTTAATAGGTTTAGCCTCGAATGGCTACCTAAAAAGTCCTTGTTCTGGTGCAGAAACCCGATATCGACCACTTTTAAAAGGAAATCAACCACTTGTTGCAGGATATCGACCGGTTTGAAAAGGATATCGACCACTTTCCCCAGGATATCGACCACTTTTCAAATTTATCGTCCACTTTCAACAACATATCAACCACCACCTCACCACCCAAAACGCCCAAACAACCAAAGCTATTTACCTGGTGCACCCTACCCAAAATCAGTTGAAAATAAGCGGAGAATTTCCGGTTAGATGCAAAATGGAGCTCGTTTCGTGGTAAATAAGGGAAGTTTTTCCGATTATGCAAAGCGAAATCTCCCATTTTCGAATTTTTAGAGTCATTAGACGGAATCTCTCCGGCTATTTTAGCTTTTTTTAATAATAATGACGAATTAAGCGGAATTTTTCCGTCTATTTATCAGATCGGGTGCATAACCTGATCCCCCAACCGTTAATTGCGGACCCTCTTGATTGCTATGTCAAAGTTAATGAAATTTCGTAGAAACCATGATAAATAAAGAAAAAGACGTATGCCAATTCATACGTCAATTCTTGTGTCTTTTAATAAGAAAGAAAGCACCCGAAAACGGAACCCTTTATCAAATGAGAAGGGGTTTTAATCATACTATGCCAAAATTAATTCCGATTCCGTATCGAGTGAATCACTGCTGCAATCGTTATAACCGCTGCAATAGCAGTAACGATAATAGCTATTGTAAGCATGGCAAGCCCCCCTTATGTTTATGCCTCCCGTGTTTCACCATATACATGGTTGATTTGTTATATGCCTAAAAATGAATCCATTCCTTAAATCTTTAATTTATTTATAACAGTCTATTGACATAGACGTAAAAAAGATTTATTATTATCTCAGATTCAAGATATCTTAATTCAAAATAAAACAGGAGGTGAGAGGATGAACAGAAAATGTACAAATTTGCCCTTTCTTGTATTGATGCAAACATCAAAAGAAATTCATGAGAGAATGAAGTTGGAAATGACAAAATACAACCTTAGTATTACAGAATTTTCTGTTCTAGAAGTGCTCTATAACAAAGGAAAGCAAACCATACAACAAATTGGTCACAGAATATTAATTACTAGTGGTTCTATGACCTATGTTATTGATAGATTGGAACAGAAAGGCATGTTGAATCGCAGTGCTTGTCCGAATGATCGGAGAGCCATACATGTTGCGTTAACTGCTAATGGCAATAGCTTGATGGAGGAAATTATGCCTAAGCATCAAGAATTAGTTAATAATATGTTTGGTTCTTTAGATTCTCATGAGTCTGAGCTATTGGTTAAACTTTTGAAAAAGGTAAGTAGTGAAAGATAATATTTTTTTAAAAATATATCTCGAATTCGAGATAAACAAAACTTTAGGAGGATAAAATAATGTTAAATCTTGGTTTATTAATCATTCGTTTGGTCGTAGGTGTACTATTCATTGGTCATGGGGCGCAGAAATTGTTTGGCTGGTTCGGAGGTTATGGATTAAAAGGTACAGGAGGCTGGTTTGAATCCATTGGAATGAAACCAGGTGTAACCATGGCACTTTTCGCAGGCTTGGCAGAACTTATTGGTGGGATTTTGTTTGCTGTAGGATTCTTAACTCCACTTGCTGCACTGTTGATTGCAGGAACCATGATCATGGCTATTGTAAAAGTGCATGCTCCAAACGGATTATGGGCAACATCAAATGGATATGAATATAACCTAACTTTACTGGCAGTTGCTATTGGTATCGCTTTAATTGGTCCTGGCAAATACGCTCTAGATATATTTTTCTTTTAAAAAATACTACTATTGAATTTTTATAAGGAGGGGTAAAAAATGAGCAAGAAAACAATGGGCATTCACCATATTACAGCCATCGTAGGGCATCCCCAGGAAAACGTGGATTTTTATGCAGGAGTGTTGGGGTTGCGTTTAGTTAAGCAAACAGTGAACTTTGATGATCCAGGTACGTATCACCTTTATTTTGGGAATGAAGGTGGGAAGCCTGGCACCATCATTACCTTTTTCCCATGGGCAGGAGCTCGTCAAGGAACCATTGGAGACGGCCAGGTAGGTGTCACATCATACGTTGTTCCAAGAGGTGCCTTTGAATTTTGGAAAAAAAGGTTAGAGAAGTTCAATGTTCCTTTTACCATTATGGAACGCTTCGGAGAGCAATATCTGGAATTTGATGATCCACACGGTCTTCACTTGGAAATCGTTGAAAGAGAAGAAGGAGAAATCAATCATTGGACCTTCGGTGACGTCACACCTGAAGTGGCGATTAAAGGCTTTGGCGGAGCCACGCTATTATCTACCCAGCCGAACAGAACGGCTGAATTGTTAGAAAAAGTAATGGGCCTCGAATTAATCGGTAAAGAAGAAGACTTTGCGCGTTATCGCTCCACTGCGGATATTGGGAATGTGATTGACCTTAAATTAACGCCGATTGGACGCGGGCGAATGGGGGTAGGAACCGTTCACCATATCGCATGGCGTGCGATTGATGACCAGGATCAACTTGATTGGCAGCAATATGTAGCGGCGAATGGCTATGGTGTCACTGCTGTTCGGGATAGAAACTACTTTAATGCGATTTACTTTAGAGAGCATGGAGAAATCCTGTTTGAAATCGCGACGGATCCTCCAGGATTTGCTCATGATGAGTCTTTAGCGACAATGGGAGAAAAATTAATGCTGCCATCACAGTATGAGCCGCAAAGAGCGCAAATTGAACAAGCCTTGCTACCTTTTAAAATAAGAAACCTAGACTGATTATGTGAAAAGGAATGATTTCTTTGCTTTCAATCGATCCTGCATCATTATCTGAAAGAGACAATTATAAATTTCTAATAGGTAGCATCATACCTAGGCCAATCGCTTTTGTCACTACACTTTCAAAAGACGGTGTTTTAAATGGGGCACCATTTAGTTATTTTAATATCGTGTCATCTAATCCCCCAATGATTTCTTTATCGATCCAACGTTCATCAGGGAGACAAAAGGATACAGCGAGAAATATAATCGAATCCAAGCAATTTGTGGTTCATATCGTGGATGAGCAAAATGTTGAAAAGATAAATAAAACAGCAGCAAACCTTCCACCTGATCAAAGTGAGATAGAATTAGCTAACTTAACACCGGTAGAAAGTATGAAAATATCAGTTCCTGGAGTGAAGGAAGCGAAAATCAGAATGGAATGTTTAGTAGAGCATTCTTTGGAATTGGGAGGCTTGGATACACCGGGCTGTGATGTGATAATAGGCAAAGTTGTTCAATTTCATATCGAAAGCGACATTTATGAAAATGGAAGAATCGATCCAAGGGGTCTAGCTGCGGTTAGCAGATTGGCTGGCAATAATTACGCAAAAATTGGTGAGATTTTTGAAATGGAAAGACCTAATTAAGTTTTTTAGTCCCATTGAAAAATGGAGGGGATAACATGCAAAAAACAGCAGGGATCCATCATATAACAGCAATGGTAAACGATGCACAAAGGAACATCGACTTTTATGCAGGTGTACTGGGGTTACGACTTGTTAAAAAAACCATTAATTTCGATCGACCAGAAGTGTACCATCTTTATTTTGGGAATGACACGGGCCAACCAGGCACTGTTATTACCTTTTTCCCTTGGGCTAAACAGCTAAAAGGTCGAATTGGTACGGGTCAAGTTGGCGTGACAAGTTATGTGATTCCGAAAGGTTCCGCTCCATTTTGGGAGAAACGATTAGGTAAATTCGGAGTTCAATTTTCTTCTTCTGTTCGCTTTGGTGAAAAATATATAAAGTTTAATGACCCTGATGGACTTCAAATTGAATTGACTGAACGAGATGAAGGACCAATGAGTACTTGGAGTTTTGGTGGAGTTCAACCAGAAAATGCGATTAAAGGATTTGGCGGTGCTGTTCTGTTATCGGCACAGCCACATAAAACAATAGATGTACTGGAAAATGTTTTGGGATTAGAATGCATGGGTCAAGAGAATGAATTTCTAAGATTGAAGTCTGAAGGCAATGTTGGTAATACTATTGATATTCAGTTAAATCCATCAGTCCGGGGACTGATGGGAGCCGGAACGGTTCACCATATAGCATGGAGAGCAAGCGATGAGGAAGATCATCAAAGGTGGAAATCCCTTCTTGTAGAAAATGGGTATTATCCTACAGAGATTCTTGACCGTAACTACTTCAAGGCTCTTTACTTTCATGAAGCAGGGGGAATCCTTTTCGAAATAGCAACCGACCCACCAGGTTTTACGGTGGATGAAACTGCTCATGAACTTGGAAAAAAACTTATGCTACCGTCTTGGTTAGAGTCAAAAAGGGAAGAATTAGAAGAAACCTTACCGCAAGTGGAGATTCGTGTTCTGGAGGGAGATAAGTAATGAAACATATATTCAATAAAGGGAAAAATCCAACAAAACCAACGTTATTATTGCTTCATGGTACGGGTGGCAATGAACTAGATTTGTTGCCTCTTGCAGGAAGAATAGATGATGAAGCTTCTGTATTGAGCGTTCGAGGGAATGTATTAGAAAATGGAATGCCTCGATTTTTCCGAAGATTAGCTGAGGGAGTATTCGATATAGAAGACCTTATTTTTCGAACAAAAGAACTAAATGAGTTTTTAGATGAAGCAGCAGAAAAGTACGGTTTCGACCGAGATAATATGATTGCTATTGGATATTCTAACGGTGCGAATATAGCTGCCAGTTTATTGTTCCATTATCAAAACGCCTTGAAGGGTGCTATTCTCCATCACCCCATGGTACCAAGAAAAGGAATCGAGCTTCCTGATTTATCAGGTAAGTCCGTGTTTATTGCCGCTGGGACAAATGATCCGATTTGCTCGCCAATGGAATCGACCGAACTACAATCCTTATTAGAAAAGGCTCATGCGAATGTGGAACTTCATTGGGAGCACAGGGGGCATCAATTAACACTCCAAGAGGTGGATGCTGCGGCTGATTGGTATCGAAGTGTAATCATTAAATAAATGAATGTAATGGTAAAAAGAAGACATAATAGGTGGTGTGTTTAATTGGGTATCTTATCCAAATTGTTTGGAAATTCATCTGATAAGGAGATAGAGAAAATGACAAATGTAAAATTAGCTGTTGTTTATTACAGCATGGGTGGCACAAACTATCAACTAGCAAAATGGGCCGAAGAAGGAGCAAAAGAAGTTGGCGCTGAGGTAAAAATAGTAAAAGTTCCAGAACTTGCGCCACAATCAGCGATCGAAGGGAATCCGGTTTGGAAAGCGCACGTAGAAGCAACAAACGATGTACCAGAGGTTCAATTGGAAGACTTGGAATGGGCAGATGCCATCATTTTCAGTGTACCTACTAGATTTGGTAACATGCCTTCACAAATGAAGCAATTCCTTGATACAACTGGTGGTCTATGGTTTAATGGAAAACTTGTGAATAAGGTTGTAAGTGCGATGACCTCTGCACAAAATCCACATGGCGGACAAGAAGCTACTATATTATCACTTTATACGACTATGTATCACTGGGGTGCAATCGTTGCTGCTCCTGGATATACCGATCCTGTAACGTTCGGTGCAGGTGGAAACCCATATGGAACAAGCGTTACAGTGGGGCAAGATGGAAAAATGATTGAAGATGTACAGGCGGCAGTTAAACACCAAGCGAAACGTACAGTTACAGTTGCAGAATGGGTTAAAAAAGGGAATCAATAAAGGGGAGAAAAGCTAATTGACGATGGTCGATTAGCTTTTTTTGTTATCTGGCAAACCAATTAGGTTTCTAAAATAAATGACATCTATCCAAAAGGAGAAATACATTTATTCCCAACTACAATGATTACAGAAATCAAAAGTGGGACTCCTTTTAACTTGGCAGGGTGCGTTGGAAAATGATTTCCAACTTTTGTAGAATTCCTCCTTGGTTTTGTAGAATAAGTTGAAATTTTGTAGAATTCGCTCTCAATTTTGTAGAATTCCTATGTGAATCAGTCCTTTTGAGGTAGAATTGGAAGATTGTTTCCAACTTTTGTAGAATCCTTCTTCGATTTTGTAGAATTAATTAAAATTTTGTAGAATTCCTCTTCATTTTTGTAGAATTCTAATTGAACAAACGATAAACATATAAATATTTTGCTCATTTGTTCATAAAAAAGGCAGAGGGAACATCCCACTGCCTTTCTGCTATCCTAATATTCGCAAACTCTCTTCAACAAATGCTGGTATGTCATCCGGCTGTCTACTGGTGACAAGCTGATTCTGGCACACGACGACTTCTTTGTCATGCAAATTACCGCCTGCATTCTTTAAATCTACATGAATAGATTTATATCCCGTTACATCACGCCCATGAAGCGTTTCTGCTGTGATAAGCAGTTGGGGGCCGTGGCAAATGGCTAACACAGGTTTTTTAGCATCCATAAATGCTTTGGCGAAGAGGACAAATCGCTTGTCTGCACGAAGAAGATCCGGTGAAAATCCACCTGGAATGAAGAGTGCATCAAAATCCTCAGGAGAGACATCATCAATGCTTGCATCAATGACGACTTCACTCGTTCCCTGCTTTCCCTTCACTGTTTTATCCTTCTCCATTTCGATTGCGGTAATCGTATGGCCCTTTTCCTTAAAGGACTGCACCGGTTCCATATATTCGGAGTCCTCAAAATGATCAGTTACGACAACAGCGATTTTTTTACCCATATTCATTCACTCCTTATCCAAGTCTCATGGTTAAGGTACCCTTCTCTACCTCTGTTGAAACGAGTTAATAAGGAACGAAAAAATTCCGGTAGGTAACTGCAGCTGGTGGTACCGGCGGGGGAGGAATAATAGGAACTACCATTGGCTTATACCACGGATGGTAGTGGTGATATAGGATGTAGTAATACATTCTTATCATCCTTTCATGTCATGTCACAGTAGATTATGAGCCTTCACCTACGTATGATTGGATACATGCCTAACCTTTCTATTTATCTGTTATTACTCAATTAATTAAACACTCCTTTTACAGTTTTTAATTTCTTAAGGTTATCTTAAGATTCCTTCAATAAAATGGGAAACAGTTAAGGTTATGAGTAAATTTGGAGGAATGAATATGAAAAAGAATTTTACAAAAATTGTACTGGATTTGCTGATGGCCATCACGTTTGTGTTGCTCATGAATCCAAGAGTCCTAGACGGATTACCGTTCCATGAAATCGCGGGTCTTGTAATAGGCGTAGCGATTCTGGCGCACATCGGATTGAACTACCAATGGGTGATTAATACAACGAAAAAGATTTTTGATCCCAAACTACCTAAGAAAACACGATTTAGTTATCTGTTAAATATATTACTTTTAATTTCGATGGCAACCGTTATTATTACGGGAATCTTCATTTCGAAAGTCGTTTTTCCAAGTCTTGCTGTTCAAGGGGGACACGCTCTTCGTGAAATCCATGGATTATCTGCAGATGCTACCCTTGCGTTTGTTGGTCTTCATGTTGGGGTACATTGGCAATGGGTTATGAGTATCTGTAAAAGAGAGTTTAAATCCAAGGAAGGGAAGCTTCGGAAGGGTGTAATCGCATCTGTTGTCCTGTCACTCGCTATTTTGGCAGGTGGAATCCAATGGTTTGCTTCAACCGCTACACCAAGCATGGGTAATTTCAAGCAGGAGCAAATGCAACAAAGCGGGCAGGCGGCTACTAGTGGGAATACTGGGACGACAACTACCGCAAATGCAAATCAGGAACCGCCTAACGGAGAAGATTTTCATAGAGGGAAATTTGGTGATAGAGACGGAAGAGAAGGAAGAGAAGGACATGGTGGTAACAGCAACCCATTTTTAGTCGTTCTTAATTACTTTGCCATCTGGGCAGCCATCATCATTCCTACTTATTTTCTGGAAACCCGGGTCTTAAGGAAAAAACGAAGATCGACAAAGATTCAACCAACCTAATAAAAAGAGCTAATCGATTAAAATGGTCGATTGGCTCTTTTTTTATTATCAAAAAGTTAATATAACAATGGTTTAAAGGGGAAAGTAAAAAGATGAATTTTCAAGAGTCGTATATAAAGAGGGGGATCCTACATGAAATGCCCGGAATGTGATTATGACAATAAGCATGAGGGAAAGTACTGTCTCAATTGCGGTTTTACCTTTTTGGGAGACGGCGACACACCTCAAGATTCAAATAGCCTTTTTTATGAGTTTGCCACCTATGTCGACATGGTGCCGAAGTATGCACGCTCGGTGGAGCCTAAATTTCAAAATATCTTCTCTCGGGTATTTCGAAAGCATAGTGAACTGGAGGCTGAACGGCTTTTCGTGGTGGGAACCGCACTAACCACACCCAAGCTTGAAGAAGTGAAGGAAACTTGGCCGAAGCCGTGGCTGTTCGCGAGAGTATTTCTGATTGCGCTTATTTCCTTCATAGGATTGTATGTGGGGGTAAGCATATTCAAAAATATCAACTTTATACCAGGGCTTATCATTGTTGGGGCATTTGCTGTTCCGATCTCGACACTGATCTTCTTTTGGGAAATGAATGCGCCGCAGAATATTGCTATTTATAGAATCATTTATGTCGTCTTTATCGGGGGAATCCTCTCGATGTTAGTGGCGCTGCTGTTTTTTAATATATTAAAAAATAACATCAATCCAATCACGATTGGGATTGTGGAAGAACTGGCTAAAGCGCTAGTCGTCATATTTTTTGTGCGAACGAGAAAATACCGCTACACTCTCAATGGATTGCTATTAGGAGCTGCGGTCGGAGCTGGGTTTGCGGCGTTTGAAACGGCTGGATATTCATTAAGAGCACTCCTATCCGGTAGTTTTCCGGGCCTGTATTCAACCATCCTAGTGCGCAGCTTTTTGGCTCCCGGCGGCCATGTTGCGTGGGCTGCTTTAACAGGGGCTGCCTTTTGCCGAGTCCAAGGGAAAAAGACCTTTGAACTGAACATGCTGTTCAAGCCAAGGTTTATCCGGGTCTTCGCGCTCGTTGTGTTGATCCATGCTTTATGGGACACTCCTATATCAGGAATGTTTCCTGTTGGACAAATCTTCCTGATGCTCGTATCATGGACTGTAGTTTTTCTCATGATCAAAAGGGGCTTAAAGGAAATCGCTAATAAGAAAGTGCAATTGAGCAGCCTTCCACTTGAGCCTACATCCTAAGGAAAGAAGGGAAGGGTTTGATTACATACAAATGCCTCCATCATGTCAGTCTGACAGTGACTGATTTGGAAAAAGCAAAAGACTTCTATAGTAGAATTTTGTGTTTAAAGGAAATACCGCGTCCAGCTTTTGATTTTCCAGGCGCCTGGTACGAAATCGAGGGCCAGCAGCTTCACTTAATCGTCGATCCTTCATCGCAGACGATTCGTCAGGATAAACGCTTATCCAGCAGAGAAGGCCACTTTGCCCTCAGAGTGGGGAATTACTATGACACTTTGGAATGGTTGAAGCAGAATGAAGTGGAAGTCCTTGAAAAACCACATGGAAAAAGCGGATTCGCCCAGATCTTCTGCGCCGACCCAGATGGCAACCTGATTGAACTAAATGTAGACCAAAAAGACTTATAAGTAATTGGTGGGGACAGTCCCCCGGTGCTTTAACGCATTACTAGTCTGGGGGACTGTCCCTGATGGGGGTTTTATTTCCAAATTTTGTAGAATAAATGTAAACTTTTTTTCGGGTCTGGGCAGGTTTTACTTATGAAGGACAAAAATCATCTTGAGTTAAGCATTTTTGTCTTTCATCGTGCTTATGAAGGACATTTTTCCACTTAACCTATGTGATTTTGTCTTTCATCGTGCTTATGAAGGACATTTTTCCACTTAATCTGGGAATTTTGTCAGAATGCTAAAGTGGAAGAGTATACATCGGAAACAGACCTAATTATTCACAATAGAATGACTCACAAACAACGAAACATAAAAGGAATAAAGACATTAAAAGTAATGCTCGAAACGGATGGTCCAAATAGTGGAGGACCAATTGTTATATTTGTTGATATGAATACCAAAGAGGTCTTAGGAGCAGTGCCGGGGAAGTAAAATAAAGAGAAGAGAACCGGTCTAGGCAAAATTCACCTTTAATCATTAAATACTAATAAAATAATAGAGGAAGAAAGACTGGTTTGTACCTCTTTCTTCCTTCTTTTTTAAAAAATGTCATTCGGAATTCGTTTCCGGGAGGCGCGATGAATATAAAAATAAATAGGAAGATCGGCAGTCGATAACTCGTCGATCGTGTCTACATCCACCACGTTACTGGGCAAGAACGCTACCCCTTTTCCTTGAACAACAAATTCCCTGATTAAGGAATAGGAATCCACCTGATGGAGTTTTCGCTGGGAGAGTCCATGCTCCTCCATGAATGCAACGGTATGCCTACGAAAAGGACACTGTGGGTCGTGACTAACGAAAAAAAACTCATCGGCATAATCAGGAACAGGTTTTCCTTTTGCTTTTTGCAGGCTCATTGAAAGCTTGGTGCGGAATACCTCTTCCAATTCAGGACTCGCATGATTCGTGTAGGTAATGATCATGTCTACTTTTTGTTGAAATAACAATGGCTGCAATTGACTGCTATGATCAATAATTAATTGATACTTCGTAAAATCTTCTTTAATCCGGTTCTTTAAATAAGAGGACAAAATAGATGGAGAAGTGCCAATCCGGTACGTCTCCCCGCCAATTTTAATTTCACGTTTGGCTTCATCCACTAAATGTAGGATTCGGTTCGCGTACTCCAACAAAATTTCTCCAGATGGAAGTAACGAAATGCCTTTGTGATTCCGATGCAATAAAGGGGCCTCTAGTTCTTGTTCGAGTTTCTTGATTCTTTCAGATACATTAGGTTGAACATACCCTAATTCTTTGGCCGCTTTCGTGATGGACCCTTCATCAACTACCGTTTTGAATATAATCAAATCATTTAACTCCATTTTTACTCCACCCCATCATTTAAAATGATGTCACCAATCACTAACACCTATTTTACACCACAAAACCCAAAGGTTACCATTATTTTATAGCGAATAAGAGGAGTGGTACGTATGATAGGTATGCAATATAAGGTTATTTTACCAACGGATTACGATATGAATATTATTAGACGGCGAGTGCAAGAAAACGGGCATAAGACAGATGGATTTCCGGGGCTGTTGTTTAAGGCCTATTTAACCACAGAGTCTGGGAAAAACGGCAGCTTATACAATTCCTACGCACCCTTGTATATTTGGAACACTGCGCAAGGGATGAATTCCTTTGTCTTTGACGGGTATTATGACAATATATTAGCTTCATTTGGATGGCAGCATATTAACATTGGAGTACCATTAAATGTAACCTTGGAAGAGAATTTTTCTAAAAGTAGATACGCGATTGAATATGCGGGGCGCATTCCAGAACAGCAATCATTAGTCGATTTTTCATTCACTGCAGTGGATCAGTATGTGAAAAATGCAGAAGCAAAGAGTGGGGATTTCTTAATTTACAATCCTGATAAATGGGGCTATAGCCATTTCAGCTTTTTTCAAGAAAAACCAGAAGTGGCCTCATCTAGCAATCTAACCATCTATGAAATTTTACACATTTCACAATAGAAGTCGAAATAAAAAATAAGCCAAACAGTAATATTTGCTTATGTTAGTTCCGTTATTTTCAATAAAATTGTGGTTACCAGTTATTATACTATATTTTGTTAATAACGAGGGAAAGATATATTATCCTAAAAGGCATTTAGTACGGTCCACATTTTTCATGGAAAAGAAGGGTTTGGAATGAGTGTAGTGTTGGCCTTGTTGGCCGCTTTGTTTGCGGCAATAACCGGGATATTAGCCAAGATCGGAATGGAGAACGTCAATTCCAACTTAGCCACGGCGGTTCGGACCATCGTTGTGGTGATCATGGCTTTTATCGTGGTCCTGGTTACCCATCAACTTCATACGATTTCTACGATTACCAACAAAGCATTATTGTTTATTGGCCTTTCGGGCATTGCAACGGGTTTGTCATGGCTGTTTTTTTTCAGGGCTCTGGCAATAGGAGAAGTGTCTAAGGTCGTGGCGATTGATAAGGCCAGTATTGTGCTGACCATTATTTTATCGATTCTTGTGTTGGGAGAGCCTGCAAAAGCCGTGGTAATTGCGGGTGGGGCCATTATTTCCATTGGTACGTTTATCTTAATTGGAAAAAACGAAGAGAAGAAACGATTTACAGGCTCTCAACGCTATATTGTCCATGCGATGATAGGGGCTGTGTTTGCTGCGTTAACGGCTATTTTAGCAAAAATAGGGCTGGAAGGGGTCGATTCGAATGTCGGTACCTTTTTGCGAACTGTTGTCATCCTCTTTTTTGCATGGGGGATCGTGTTGTTTCAAGGGACATTTAAGGAGTTGTGGCGGATCTCCAAAAAGGGCTATCTTTTTCTTATCCTATCAGGTGTGGCCACTGGTTTGTCGTGGCTGTGCTATTTTGCTGCGATTGCCTTAGGGGATGTTTCGGTCGTAGCTCCCATCGACAAATTTAGTGTCGTGCTCACGATGGTGTTGAGCTTTTTTATTTTAAAAGAGAAAGTAGCAAAACATAAGATTTTGGGCGGAGTCATTATTACGGTTGGGACGATTATCTTGATTTTATAAGGGGGATTGGCTCATTTTTCCGTGTCAGCTTGTCTTTATGGATAGCAGGCCTGCCGGAATAGGTAAAGGAGAATGTTATGGTAAAATTAAATAAATAAAGAAAAACAAAGCGAGGAATTTGATGAGTACGATTAAAAAACAAAAGACGAACAAACTGAAATGGATTTTACGGGGGTTCATGGTGATCCTCGGTGGATTTATTGCGGCCTATGGACTTGAAACGGTATTAATTCCAAATAACGTTTCGGATGGGGGCGTGACGGGTCTTAGCATCGTTGGCTCCGAACTGTTTGGTTTACCACTAGGAATTCTCATTGCCGTGTTGAACCTCCCCTTCATTTGGTTAGGCTATAAACAGATTGGTAAAAGCTTCGCGATTTTTTCGATTATCGGAATCATCTCACTAGCTGTTGGGACAAGCCTCATGCACCATACCCCGGCTATTATTGAAGGGGATACCTTGTTAATTACTGTAGTGGGCGGGATTATCCTCGGTTTTGGGATGGGGTTAGCCTTGCGTAATGGCGGTGCGTTAGATGGCATTGATATGCTTGCCGTCCTGCTCTCGCGGAAATTACCGTTTGGGACAAGTGACCTTATTCTCTTCTTAAATACGTTTGTATTTATTTTCGTTTCCACCGTATTCGGTCTCCAAGGGGCCTTCCTTTCAGCCATTGCCTACTTTATCGCTTCAAAAGTCATTCATATTGTTGAAGAAGGGTTAAGCGGCTCGAAAACCTTCCTTATTATCACGAATCAACCTGAATCAATGATTGAGACCATTCGTGATCGCTTAGGCCGTGGGGCAACCTATAAAGAAGCGTACGGCGGTTTTTCCAATGAAATGTTTAAAGAAATTACCTGTGTCATTAACCGATTAGAAGAAACCAAGCTAAAGGAAATCATCAATGAAATTGACCCGAAGGCCTTCGTTACTGTCTATGATGTAGCAGAAGTAAAGGGCGGCAATTTCAGAAAGATTGATATTCATTAATGAAACGTTCAAGCAAAAAAACAGGGAGGGCTTATTTCACTTCTCTTAAGCCCTTCCCATCAAGAATCTCTTGAATGCCTTCTTCACAAACCCCGTAGGTTCGCCAGTGGCAGGTTTCACAAACAATCTGAATATCAGTGGGGACGACCTGCCTTTTGATGCGGGCCTCAATGTCTTCCCACTTCAGGATTTTCCCGATTAGAAGGTCCATTTTTTCTAAAATAACAGCATCCCTCTCATAGAGGTTGGCATCCTGACAGTGGTAATCGCCAGTGTTCGGGTACTTTTCACATAATTGATCAGGTCCTTTTACAAGCTCAATCAACGTTTCAGGGTTCTCCCTCAAGGTTTGATGCAAACGCGTCATATTTTCCACATATTCTTGGGAATAGCCCATTCCACGATAGCCCAAAAGGCAAAAAAGATGATGTCCACGTAGCTTATACATAATTAACCCCCAGTTCGACAGGTATTAATGTTAACTAAAGTTATTTTTTGGTTGACTTATACTTTTATCTTAACATATTAGATTTGCAAGTGATACGAGTATATTGCGATATAGACACTATGTTTATTGCTGAGATAGCTCGTGTAGTGATCACTTAAAAAAACAGCCAGTTTACCTAACTGGCTGTTTTTTATGCTATTGCCCCAGGTTTTTTATTCTATTTAACAAATTGGTTACGTCATTAACCGTTGTAAATAGTTGGGAGCTTTCTAACTGATCCAACGCCAAATGTCCGTTTTGTAACACTTCGTTGATTTCGTCAAGTAAGAGTTCATTTTTAACAACTAATTCTTGATGGATGTCTTTTGCCACAGTAGGGACGTCATTGATGTTAATAAAGGCTACTATATCCTGCTTAAGGGTCACCAATTTAGTTTCAAGTTCTTTCTGGATAGCTAAATCATTGGCAGCTTGCTCGATCAATTGAGGAGCTTCCTCTGCAAAGGTATTTAATTTATTAATATGGTCAGTCGCTTGATTGACATATTCAATTGAATTATTCACTTCCCCTAGAAATGAGCATGCGTTTAGGAACAGTGAGGCCGCAATTATAAGAAAAAAATGTACTTTTTTCATACTCCGACTCCTTTCTAAAATTCTATTTAAATGTATGATACGTATCACTTCATAAAAAGTTTCAATTCTAGAATACCAAGGGGAGGGTTCTAGTGGGGGTGAAGGAGGAGTTTCATAAACAGAAGTTGAACAGTTTTGTGATAGAAGGTTGGGTATCTAGTAGGTAAAAGGGCAACCTAAGGAAAAATTGTACTAGGTGGCGTTGGGAATTGAGGATAACGGTCTTAGTTCTAATCTTATTTAGTTACTTTACCCCATTTACTTTACCTGTTAGAGGAGAAGAACCTACCGCTCCAATAAATATTATCAAATACTATATTCATGATCTAAATAATAATCAGTGGGAAAATGCTATTTCTTGGTGGAATAATGATAATAGACAGCAATTGTTAGACTTTGTTGCTAACAAAGAAAATCAAGCGGATAAACGTGGCTTGTTGAATATTAAAAAAGCGAATCTTGTTAGGTGGAAGGAACTACCTTACGAATACGGCAAACAATTTTTGCCTGATCGTTATATAGAGAAATTTAATAACCCTAGAGTGTATTATGTTGGGGTAAATTATAAGGTGCACTCACAGAACAAGTATTTTATAGAGGGTGTTAATTACTTCTTGATTGCTATGGTTTTAGAGGATGGTCAGTGGAACACGTTCCAGTCAAATCTATTATTTCTGATGGTTACAGTTTTGGTACGGAGGATGAAAAAACTTACGATGAAAGAAGGTTAAAGTTATAAGAGTACTTAAAATCGTTTCGTAAGAACAAATCTAAACAACTTTGGTAGCTTATTAAAATCAAACTGTCCTTGTAATTTGGTAGATAATTCATACGTCTTTAGGTGAGTGTGATTGATTAACTCCACTTCTGGTCCATATGAAATCCGATATGTCATTCGGTCCTTGCCAACGGGAACGTGGCGTCCACCATCGTCAGGCTCAATTTCAAAGGTAATCTCTAATAGTAAGCCACGAAAGCTATTTACTCTTTTTGTTTCAATCACTTCAATTAACCATGGAGAGACCTGTGGTGAAAAATCCTTTAAAATCTTAGGATAATAATATTTTTTCAAATCTTCTCTGATATAAGGAGTAAGCATGTTCATAAGCATATCCTGTAACCGAAGTTCTTCGGAATCTTGAGTGGGTTGATCTGCCGAAGCGGTTGTTGTTTGAAAAGAAGCAATAAGAAGGGAAAATATAAAAGCCATTAGCATCTTTTTCATTCTTTTCAATCCACCTCTTTTCGATTATGTAGTCGTATTATTACCTTTTTTGGATAGGGTATGTGCTTATTGAACGGTGCTATCTAGTGAAAGAAGGATTTAAAGGTAAGGAAAAAGAATTTTATAAACATCATTGCTTAAATTAGAGGTGGAACATTTATTACGTTTAAACCTAATAGAATTAGTCTTTATTTTAATGTATATACCTTTTTGTTCAAGCATATTGTCCTTATAGAACTTTGAATTATAAAGATTAAGGAGTGTGAAAAATGCAGATTTTGTTGATTCGTCACGGAGAATCGGAAGATGACTTTTTAGAGGAAAATTATAATGGAACAACAGATTTGCCTTTAACACCCAATGGACGGATACAAGTAGAGAAAATGGCGCAACGCGTATTAAATGAGTTTCCACCTGATTTTATATGGAGTAGTACGTTAAAAAGAGCTAGGGAAACTGCCGAGAAATTAACCAATATGATTGGTTGTCCTGTTGAATACATAGATCAGTTAAGAGAACAACAGGAATCAGAGAGTAATCTAGAATTTAGGTTGCGCGGGGAAAGGGTTCTTTCAATTATCAAAGAAAATAGTAGTGAGTATACTAGAGTTGCAGTAGTAACCCACGGTGGAATGATCACCAAAATGATTGAAAGTTTTCTTGAATTACCAAAGGAAAATAATAAATGGTTCCACACCAATAATACAGGAATTCATTTTTTGGATTATTACAAGGGTCTACAAATAATAAGGTTTGCAAATAGTACATCTCACTTAGATTAATGGTGTCAGGCACCTACAAGGGACAATTGCCCATGAGGGGTGCCTGACACCACGGCTTTTTACGATTGCTCTGCGTATTTTTTGAAGTTGTCTAGAATCGCCTGCCATCCTTGTTGCTGCATCTCAACGGGATTCGTCGTTTCAGCATCAAACGTTTCGATTACTTGGGTTTCGTTTCCTTGACCTTTAAAGGTAATTTGAACTTTTCTTCCATCGCCGAGTGTATAAGCGATCACTTCATGCAATTTCACTTCATCATAAATTCCACCAAAATCGAAGCCAAAACTGCCATCTTTGGCCTCCATGCGCGAATGGAATTTCCCACCTGGTCTTAGATCATTTTCTGCAACTGGTGTGTGCCAGTCGTCTGAAGCACTGTTCCATTTGGTTATATGAGTGGGCTCTGTCCAGTATTCCCATACCTTTTCAACGGGTGATTGAACAGTTGTTTCTACTGTTACTTGTTTAACTGATTCCATTTCCTCTACCGCCTCTCTTAAAACGATTTTTTTATCCGATTTTTCCACAATAGATGCCTGACTTTATTGTAAAAGATTTTGAAAATTCACGCCACTTCTTCATTGTATCCTTTTGGTGCCATTGTAATTCGACTGGTGGCGCTAGAGTTTATGATCAAACAGAGCTCATCTATCAAGTGCAAGGAGGAAATTTCTCTTTTGAAGCGGTTCGAAAGGCCAATGGCAGGACAATATAAACAGCATTGTTATTATGAGCCGAAAGAATGTCCTGACACGCATTTAGCTGGTAACAAAACGAGCAGGGGAATAAAAAGGAATATTTTTCTAGTTTAGAGAATTACTTAAGGAGGACAATTGATTAATAAATTTACGGAAACTACGGCAGGTTAGTTCAAGGTATCATTTGGTGGTTTCCTTAAAAGTGACCCTAATGACTTTTTCTGTTGTATTGTTAAATTCAATATCTACTAAAACGCCAAATTCTTTTTGTTGATCTTTTAGCCATAATTTAAATTTCTCAGTTGACGACCGAGAACCGCTAATTCGTCCGATATGGAGATAGTCATTAATTTGGGCATTTGGGTACTTCTCCTGAGTACTCTTCATTGCCAAACGTCCCCACTTAGCATAGGGAGGAATAGGTTTCCGTTGTGCGTATGAGGTATGAGTAAAGTTCGATGAATAGATACCACTTGAGCTTGAAACGAAAATAATGACTAAACAAATCAATAACTTTTTCATAGGATAATCCTCTTTGTTTTTATTTTTATCTTTAGATGATTATTCATAATTTATGTAAGGATTTTGGTGATAAAGGTGTAATGGGGGTGATGGGCATGAGTCAGAGGTCTTACTTATTATTTATAGGTTCAGTAATTTTCACAATAATTATGTTATGTGGATGCAGTTATAACCATTTAGAAGATAAAATTATTAAAGATAATGACATAACAAAAATCACCCTTTATAAGAATTGGGATAAAGAAGGACCGTTTGTCATTAAAGATAGGAAGGTTATCAGACAAATAATCCAAAAGATTAATTCGTCTCCCAGAAGGGACATATCAAAAATAGCGTTTGAACGTGGAGCAGATGGAAGAATGATTTTTGAAGGGAAGAATTCGATTTATAAAATGGGAGTTTTTAGTGACTCAGGGAATATAGTGACGAAAAAATACTATATTCATACTGCCTTGAACCTAATGGAGTAAAAATGGGGACAGTCCCCCGCTGCTTTAAAGCGCTGGGGGACTGTCCCCATTATTTGTTTACTGTTTAGCTCTTTTCTTTAATCGTCCTACAAGAGGGACTACGATGATACCCGCTATGACGACCTGCATGATGTTTCCAGGGACCGAACCAAAAGGCTGAATCCAGTTTCCGTATAGAATCACCTCGGCAAAATAGTAGCCAACCACCTTGATGATTAACGCAGTTGCGATTGCCAAAGAGTTCACAACGACCCTTTTGCCAGGTACTTTCTCGGAAATAAGTCCGACTACAAAGCCCATTGCCCCAACAATGACAAAGGTAAATGGTGACCATAGGGCCCAACCAGAAATCACATCGAACAAGCCCATTCCGAAAGCGCCTGCTATGAATCCTGTTCTTTTGCCGTATACTAAGGCAGCAATAAAAAGAGGTACGTTACCCAAATGGATGAGACCTCCGTTACCCATTAATGGGAGCCTAATGTTAATGAACATTGTGGCTACGAGGGTTAAGGCGATGAAAAGTGCGTTAATGACGATGACTCTTGTTTTAGTTGATCCTGTCGATGATAATGTTGTATTCATATGATAACCTCTTCTGTTTTTTAAAATAATATCATATATACACATACTTAATAAATACATAATACGATTAAAATGAATAGGAGAAGAAAATACATGAACAATCAAAATGGTAAAACGGCATTGTTAGTAATGGATCTTCAAAATGGTATTGTATCCCGCTTCGCAGAAAACACTGAGATTCTTCAACCGTTCCAGAGAGCTGTGGAAGCCGCTCGGCAAAATCATATACCCGTTATTTTTGTTCGAGTAGGGTTTAGTGAAGGCTACCCAGAGGTCAGTCCAACAAACAAGATATTCTCAGCTATCTCTAAAGCCGGTGGAATGACCCTCATGGATTCATCTACCCAAATTCACGAATCTGTCCAGCCTAAGCCTGATGAGCCCATTATTACCAAGTATCGTATTAGTGCCTTTGCGGGCAGCAATCTTGAAGTCATCCTTCGCGCACAACAAATTAACACACTTATTCTCAGCGGAATTTCTACAAGTGGAGTAGTATTATCAACAGTAAGGGAAGCGGCGGATAAAGACTTTTCCATTACTGTGCTTTCGGATGCGTGTCTGGATGCAGATTCTGAGGTTCACCGTGTGCTCATGGAAAAAGTATTCCCGCGCCAAGCGGAAGTGCAGAATGTTGAAGGTTGGATTGGCACTTTGAAGTGATAGTGCCCCATTTATAAATTATCATTTTCAAAATTCGGAGTGACCAAATTGGAACCAATTCATTTGAGCGAAATCCCTATTGAAATAAAACAATATGTGGGAACGATTCATTCTATTAGTTTTCCACGACAAGGATATACCTCTGATGTAGGAATAATTGATACAAGTAGTGGGATGTACGCACTAAAAAGAACAAAAGGGGAGATCTTTAGTTCTTGGCTACATAAAGAAGTAACCGTGATTAACCTTTTGGTTAGTGGAAGCACATTGCCCATTCCGAAAGTGAAGAGATTCATTATGGAAAAAAATAAAGGTCAATCTTGGGCTCTATTGGATTTTTTCGAGGGGGAAACCTTAAGAACGGCTTTATTCAACGAGGAAGATGCGGAGAAAAGAAGAGAGATGATATTTAACTTTGGAAAGACCCTTTCTCAAATCCATTTAACTCCTTGTCCAAAGGAATTCATACATGAACAACCTTGGATTGATAAAATGTTAATCCAGGCGGAATGTAATTTGAAAAATAGCAAGGTGGATGGAACGGGACCATTATTAGAAAAGATTAAAATGAATAGGCCTAATGAGTATAAGCAGACGCTTATTCACGGAGATTATACAATAGATAATGTATTAGTAAAAAACGGCCTCATTACAGGTGTAATCGATTGGGGTGGTGGAGCTTATGGAGACCCTAGATATGATGTTTCAATAGCTATTCGCCCCAAACCTAATGCGTTCGAGAATGAAGTAGATCAACAAATTTTCTTTGAAGGCTATGGGAAAAAGATCATTAATAAAAGGGAATATGATTATTTTGTTAACGGATTATACGAGTTCTTTTAAGGTGAATTCTTAGACTGCGAATTGATATAATCTAAAAACTGTTGACACTAGGTGATTGTGATAGTAATATAGTAATTCCTGATGCGGAACAACACGGTTTTGGTTGTTTCTTTTGAAAAAATAAAATTCAGGATTGACGAAGTTGGTTTTATAGTATAGTATTAATTTCTGTTGCTGCTAGTCAGTAACGCTTGAAAAAAGAAATTAAAAAAGTTATTGACTTACAGTTGATAACTTGATAAGATTTAAAAGTCGCTTTCGAGCGATGGTGAAATTGTTCTTTGAAAACTAAACAAACAAAACGTCAACAAACAAAATTATTTCGTTTCTTTAATGAAACGAAGCCAACGTAACAAAATGAGCTAATCAACTTTCTTGGAGAGTTTGATCCTGGCTCAGGACGAACGCTGGCGGCGTGCCTAATACATGCAAGTCGAGCGAACCACTTCGGTGGTTAGCGGCGGACGGGTGAGTAACACGTGGGCAACCTGCCTGTAAGACTGGGATAACTTCGGGAAACCGGAGCTAATACCGGATAATCCTTTTCCTCTCATGAGGAAAAGCTGAAAGACGGTTTCGGCTGTCACTTACAGATGGGCCCGCGGCGCATTAGCTAGTTGGTGAGGTAACGGCTCACCAAGGCGACGATGCGTAGCCGACCTGAGAGGGTGATCGGCCACACTGGGACTGAGACACGGCCCAGACTCCTACGGGAGGCAGCAGTAGGGAATCTTCCACAATGGACGAAAGTCTGATGGAGCAACGCCGCGTGAGCGATGAAGGCCTTCGGGTCGTAAAGCTCTGTTGTTAGGGAAGAACAAGTACCGGAGTAACTGCCGGTACCTTGACGGTACCTAACCAGAAAGCCACGGCTAACTACGTGCCAGCAGCCGCGGTAATACGTAGGTGGCAAGCGTTGTCCGGAATTATTGGGCGTAAAGCGCGCGCAGGCGGTCCTTTAAGTCTGATGTGAAAGCCCACGGCTCAACCGTGGAGGGTCATTGGAAACTGGGGGACTTGAGTACAGAAGAGGAAAGCGGAATTCCACGTGTAGCGGTGAAATGCGTAGAGATGTGGAGGAACACCAGTGGCGAAGGCGGCTTTCTGGTCTGTAACTGACGCTGAGGCGCGAAAGCGTGGGGAGCAAACAGGATTAGATACCCTGGTAGTCCACGCCGTAAACGATGAGTGCTAAGTGTTAGGGGGTTTCCGCCCCTTAGTGCTGCAGCTAACGCATTAAGCACTCCGCCTGGGGAGTACGGCCGCAAGGCTGAAACTCAAAGGAATTGACGGGGGCCCGCACAAGCGGTGGAGCATGTGGTTTAATTCGAAGCAACGCGAAGAACCTTACCAGGTCTTGACATCCTCTGACACTCCTAGAGATAGGACGTTCCCCTTCGGGGGACAGAGTGACAGGTGGTGCATGGTTGTCGTCAGCTCGTGTCGTGAGATGTTGGGTTAAGTCCCGCAACGAGCGCAACCCTTGATCTTAGTTGCCAGCATTCAGTTGGGCACTCTAAGGTGACTGCCGGTGACAAACCGGAGGAAGGTGGGGATGACGTCAAATCATCATGCCCCTTATGACCTGGGCTACACACGTGCTACAATGGATGGTACAAAGGGCTGCAAGACCGCGAGGTTTAGCCAATCCCATAAAACCATTCTCAGTTCGGATTGTAGGCTGCAACTCGCCTACATGAAGCCGGAATCGCTAGTAATCGCGGATCAGCATGCCGCGGTGAATACGTTCCCGGGCCTTGTACACACCGCCCGTCACACCACGAGAGTTTGTAACACCCGAAGTCGGTGGGGTAACCGTAAGGAGCCAGCCGCCTAAGGTGGGACAGATGATTGGGGTGAAGTCGTAACAAGGTAGCCGTATCGGAAGGTGCGGCTGGATCACCTCCTTTCTAAGGATATAAGCTGGACATATGAGCCAGACAAAACATGTTTGTTTGATTGTTTCTTGTTTGTTTAGTTTTGAGAGTGCAATTTCTCTCAAACATCGTTCTTTGAAAACTAGATAATCGTAATGAAGAAGTCAAGTAACACATCGAGTAATCGCCATTTTAGTTTTCTCTCTTATTTAATTAAGAGAAATAAACCTTTTAGGTTAAGTTAGAAAGGGCGCACGGTGAATGCCTTGGCACTAGGAGCCGATGAAGGACGGGACTAACACCGATATGCTTCGGGGAGCTGTAAGTAAGCTTTGATCCGGAGATTTCCGAATGGGGGAACCCACTGTTCGTAATGGAACAGTATCTTTACCTGAATACATAGGGTATTGAAGGCATACCCGGGGAACTGAAACATCTAAGTACCCGGAGGAAGAGAAAGCAAACGCGATTCCCTGAGTAGCGGCGAGCGAAACGGGACATAGCCCAAACCAAGAGGCTTGCCTCTTGGGGTTGTAGGACACTCAACATGGAGTTACAAAGGAACGGGGTAGATGAAGCGGTCTGGAAAGACCCGTCAGAGAAGGTAAAAACCCTGTAGTCGAAACTTCGTTCCCTCCTGAGTGGATCCTGAGTACGGCCGGACACGTGAAATCCGGTCGGAAGCAGGGAGGACCATCTCCCAAGGCTAAATACTCCCTAGTGACCGATAGTGAACCAGTACCGTGAGGGAAAGGTGAAAAGCACCCCGGAAGGGGAGTGAAATAGTTCCTGAAACCGTGTGCCTACAAGTAGTTAGAGCCCGTTAATGGGTGATAGCGTGCCTTTTGTAGAATGAACCGGCGAGTTACGATCCCATGCAAGGTTAAGTTGAAGAGACGGAGCCGCAGCGAAAGCGAGTCTGAATAGGGCGATTGAGTATGTGGTCGTAGACCCGAAACCAGGTGATCTACCCATGTCCAGGGTGAAGTCCAGGTAACACTGGATGGAGGCCCGAACCCACGCACGTTGAAAAGTGCGGGGATGAGGTGTGGGTAGCGGAGAAATTCCAATCGAACTTGGAGATAGCTGGTTCTCTCCGAAATAGCTTTAGGGCTAGCCTCACGTAGTTAGAGTCTTGGAGGTAGAGCACTGTTTGGACTAGGGGCCCTCATCGGGTTACCGAATTCAGACAAACTCCGAATGCCAAAGACTTATCCGTGGGAGTCAGACTGCGAGTGATAAGATCCGTAGTCAAAAGGGAAACAGCCCAGACCACCAGCTAAGGTCCCAAAGTTTACGTTAAGTGGAAAAGGATGTGGAGTTGCTTAGACAACCAGGATGTTGGCTTAGAAGCAGCCACCATTTAAAGAGTGCGTAATAGCTCACTGGTCGAGTGACTCTGCGCCGAAAATGTACCGGGGCTAAACGTAACACCGAAGCTGTGGATTGACATCTTAGATGTCAGTGGTAGGAGAGCGTTCTAAGGGCGTTGAAGCTAGACCGTAAGGACTGGTGGAGCGCTTAGAAGTGAGAATGCCGGTATGAGTAGCGAAAGATGAGTGAGAATCTCATCCACCGTATGCCTAAGGTTTCCTGAGGAAGGCTCGTCCGCTCAGGGTTAGTCGGGACCTAAGCCGAGGCCGAAAGGCGTAGGCGATGGACAACAGGTTGATATTCCTGTACCACCTCTTTATCGTTTGAGTGATGGGGGGACGCAGGAGGATAGGGTAAGCGCGCTGTTGGATATGCGCGTCTAAGCAGTTAGGCTGGAAAGTAGGAAAATCCGCTTTCCGTGAAGGCTGAGCTGTGATAGCGAGGGAAATTTAGTACCGAAGTTCCTGATTCCACACTGCCAAGAAAAGCCTCTAGCGAGATAAAAGGTGCCCGTACCGCAAACCGACACAGGTAGGCGAGGAGAGAATCCTAAGGTGAGCGAGAGAACTCTCGTTAAGGAACTCGGCAAAATGACCCCGTAACTTCGGGAGAAGGGGTGCTTTTTGAGGTGAATAGCCTCGAAGAGCCGCAGTGAATAGGCCCAGGCGACTGTTTAGCAAAAACACAGGTCTCTGCGAAGCCGCAAGGCGAAGTATAGGGGCTGACGCCTGCCCGGTGCTGGAAGGTTAAGAGGAGGGGTTAGCGCAAGCGAAGCTCTGAATCGAAGCCCCAGTAAACGGCGGCCGTAACTATAACGGTCCTAAGGTAGCGAAATTCCTTGTCGGGTAAGTTCCGACCCGCACGAAAGGCGTAACGATCTGGGCACTGTCTCAACGAGAGACTCGGTGAAATTATAGTACCTGTGAAGATGCAGGTTACCCGCGACAGGACGGAAAGACCCCGTGGAGCTTTACTGTAGCCTGATATTGAATTTTGGTACAGCTTGTACAGGATAGGTAGGAGCCTGAGAAACCGGAGCGCTAGCTTCGGTGGAGGCGTCGGTGGGATACTACCCTGGCTGTATTGAAATTCTAACCCGCACCCCTTATCGGGGTGGGAGACAGTGTCAGGTGGGCAGTTTGACTGGGGCGGTCGCCTCCTAAAGAGTAACGGAGGCGCCCAAAGGTTCCCTCAGAATGGTTGGAAATCATTCGTAGAGTGTAAAGGCACAAGGGAGCTTGACTGCGAGACCTACAAGTCGAGCAGGGACGAAAGTCGGGCTTAGTGATCCGGTGGTTCCGCATGGAAGGGCCATCGCTCAACGGATAAAAGCTACCCCGGGGATAACAGGCTTATCTCCCCCAAGAGTCCACATCGACGGGGAGGTTTGGCACCTCGATGTCGGCTCATCGCATCCTGGGGCTGTAGTCGGTCCCAAGGGTTGGGCTGTTCGCCCATTAAAGCGGTACGCGAGCTGGGTTCAGAACGTCGTGAGACAGTTCGGTCCCTATCCGTCGTGGGCGCAGGAAATTTGAGAGGAGCTGTCCTTAGTACGAGAGGACCGGGATGGACGCACCGCTGGTGTACCAGTTGTCTTGCCAAAGGCATCGCTGGGTAGCTATGTGCGGACGGGATAAGTGCTGAAAGCATCTAAGCATGAAGCCCCCCTCAAGATGAGATTTCCCATAGCGTCAAGCTAGTAAGAACCCTGAAAGATGATCAGGTTGATAGGTCAGAGGTGGAAGCGTGGTAACATGTGGAGCTGACTGATACTAATCGTTCGAGGACTTAACCAAGTTTTAAAGCGAACTCGTTGTTTACAAACACTTCTTCTACATTATCTAGTTTTGAGAGAACGATCTCTCAACAAAATAGGTCTGGTAGCTATGGCGAGAAGGTCACACCCGTTCCCATACCGAACACGGAAGTTAAGCTTCTCAGCGCCGATGGTAGTTGGGACGAAAGTCCCTGTGAGAGTAGGACGTTGCCAGGCCAGCCCCAATTGGGGCTATTATTTTTGTCAAAATTTCATTTGGCCCCTTGGTCAAGCGGTTAAGACACCGCCCTTTCACGGCGGTAACACGGGTTCGAATCCCGTAGGGGTCACCATTTTGGAGGATTAGCTCAGCTGGGAGAGCATCTGCCTTACAAGCAGAGGGTCGGCGGTTCGATCCCGTCATCCTCCACCATATAACAATGCCGGGGTAGCTCAATTGGTAGAGCAACTGACTTGTAATCAGTAGGTTGGGGGTTCAAGTCCTCTCGCCGGCACCATGCTTTTTACATCTAGTACGAGCCATTAGCTCAGTTGGTAGAGCATCTGACTTTTAATCAGAGGGTCGAAGGTTCGAGTCCTTCATGGCTCACCATTTTAAATGAATATGCGGGTGTGGCGGAATTGGCAGACGCACCAGACTTAGGATCTGGCGCCGCAAGGCGTGGGGGTTCGACTCCCTTCACCCGCACCATTTAATTTTATATGCGGAAGTAGTTCAGTGGTAGAACACCACCTTGCCAAGGTGGGGGTCGCGGGTTCGAATCCCGTCTTCCGCTCTCATATTGCCGGGGTGGCGGAACTGGCAGACGCACAGGACTTAAAATCCTGCGGTAGGTGACTACCGTACCGGTTCGATTCCGGTCCTCGGCACCACTTAAGTTTATTTAATTCATATGCGCCCTTAGCTCAGCTGGATAGAGTGTTTGACTACGAATCAAAAGGTCGGGAGTTCGAATCTCTCAGGGCGCACTTTAACGGGAAGTAGCTCAGCTTGGTAGAGCACTTGGTTTGGGACCAAGGGGTCGCAGGTTCGAATCCTGTCTTCCCGACCAGTCCGAACTATTTTTAATGTGATAATATGGAGGAATACCCAAGTCTGGCTGAAGGGATCGGTCTTGAAAACCGACAGGCGGGTTAAACCGCGCGGGGGTTCGAATCCCTCTTCCTCCTCCATTATATTTTACAAAACAATATTCTATTGTCGCGGGGTGGAGCAGTCCGGTAGCTCGTCGGGCTCATAACCCGAAGGTCGCAGGTTCAAATCCTGTCCCCGCAATATGGTCCGGTAGTTCAGTTGGTTAGAATGCCTGCCTGTCACGCAGGAGGTCGCGGGTTCGAGTCCCGTCCGGACCGCCATTTTTATCCCAGTAGGTTAACTCTACTGTTGATATATATTGTGTGGCTCAGTAGCTCAGTCGGTAGAGCAAAGGACTGAAAATCCTTGTGTCGGCGGTTCGATTCCGTCCTGAGCCACCTTTTAATAGTAAGTAAGTTTTAAATCTGTGGAGGGGTAGCGAAGTGGCTAAACGCGGCGGACTGTAAATCCGCTCCCTCAGGGTTCGGCGGTTCGAATCCGTCCCCCTCCACCACATTATGGCGATTGTGGCGAAGTGGTTAACGCACCTGATTGTGGTTCAGGCATTCGTGGGTTCGATTCCCATCAGTCGCCCCATTTATTTTATAAATTATTGGGCTATAGCCAAGCGGTAAGGCATCGCACTTTGACTGCGACATGCGTTGGTTCAAATCCAGCTAGCCCAGTCATGGCAGCATAGCCAAGTGGTAAGGCAGAGGTCTGCAAAACCTTTATCCCCGGTTCAAATCCGGGTGTTGCCTCCAAACATGCGGGTGTAGTTTAATGGTAAAACCTCAGCCTTCCAAGCTGATGTCGTGAGTTCGATTCTCATCACCCGCTCCAAACTATGGGCCTATAGCTCAGCTGGTTAGAGCGCACGCCTGATAAGCGTGAGGTCGATGGTTCGAGTCCATTTAGGCCCATCATAACAGTATGTTTTATTCCGCAGTAGCTCAGTGGTAGAGCTATCGGCTGTTAACCGATCGGTCGTAGGTTCGAGTCCTACCTGCGGAGCCATTTTTTATTTACGGGCA
Organism: Bacillus sp. SLBN-46; assembly: GCF_031453555.1. Classification (GTDB taxonomy): domain Bacteria; phylum Bacillota; class Bacilli; order Bacillales; family Cytobacillaceae; genus Neobacillus. Next base: position 727,219 of record NZ_JAVIZM010000001.1, read on the forward strand.
GGTTTTCTTGAGGCTGAAGAGTTACAGTTCTCACGTTCCGCCGTTAATACATATCCTAATGCGCCTTTAGCTCAGCTGGATAGAGCATACGCCTTCTAAGCGTACGGTCAGAGGTTCGAATCCTCTAAGGCGCGTAAAAATTAGAAAACGCTAAATTTAGCGTTTTTTTTTGCTCTTTTTTGACGTAGAGGGCACACAGGGAAGGAACTCTTGGCTCTAAAGACCTCCTTGATGGGAAAAAAGCCAACATAATCTTTAGGACTACGACTACCGAATCCTCTTATCGACCGGTTTGAAGAAGATATCATCCACTTTCCGCAGATTATCGTCCACTTTCGACCTCATATCGTCCACTTCCACCAACTTATCGTCCACTACACACAAAAAAACGTGGGGACAGTCCCCCGCCGCTTTAAAGCTTTAAAACATCGGGGGACTGTCCCCAAAAAAATTTTTTTACATTTCTTCGTCCAAAATGAACTTTGTTTCGGTCTAATAGTGTAAAGAGAATAAAGGGGTGAGGAAATGACCTTTTCTGCCAATGATGGAATCCTAAATGAGAAGTTATTTATTAGCTTATTTGAAACACATAAAGATTCGATCTATCGGATGGCCTATATGTATATGAAGAATCAAGCGGACTCATTGGACATCGTCCAGGAGGTTGCCTATCGCGCATTTAAAAACAGAAACAGTTTAAAGGAATTGGGTTACTTTAAGACATGGATTATGAAAATCACCATCAATGCATCCATTGACTTTTTAAGGAAGAAACAAAAAGTGGTCGAGCTGCCTTTTACTAGAGAACTAGGAACACAGCAGACGGAAGACGAATACTCAGATTTATTACTAAACGAGCTACTACATGCCTTAGATGAAGACGAAAAAAGGTTAATTTATCTCAAGTATTATCAGGAATATACCTTCCAGGAAATTTCGGAGATTGTTGATTCACCAGTCAGTACGGTCAAGTCGAAAATTTATCGAACCTTAGAAAAAATCCGCTTGGATTATCCGAAGGAGGAACTTTCATGAATAAGATTCAGAGGGAGCTAGAAAAAATTCAAATTCCAGATGAGGTAATGGTGCGTATGTTTAAAGGTATCGAGCAAGCAAAAGGGGAAGAGATGGCAACGCCGATAAAAGCCCGGGGCATGAGCAAAAGAAAAAAACTCATCGGTTCATTAGCAGGACTTGTGGCGGTGGGGGGATTGTTCTTCGGTTCTACCTTTGTCTCTCCAGCAATGGCACAGATAGTATCTAAAATTCCATTCTTAAATGAAGTATTTATGAAAGACCTTGATAAGGATGTGGCAGATTCCGTTTTGAATCTTGTTCGGAAAGAAGGTTTGAAACGCGGATACGAGGTTACAGGAATGCGTGTGGGTCAAGGATTGATGGAGGGGGACGATCCGGATAAAGTCTACGTCTTCCTAAAAAGTAAAGATTATAATGAACAAAGGAAATTGGAAGTTGAAAATCTTACGAAAAAGTTTCTCGATCAGAAGGGATACTATGCTAAATCGATAGACGTTCTTCCGTTTAAAGCTGATTTTTATGCCTCTATGAGACGAATCAATCGCATCATGATGGCGGAAGCCCAAAAAATCGAAACATTAATCAAGGATAAAGGGTATAGTGTCGATTACGTTGGAATGAATCGAGGGGTTAATGAAATATTTGTGATCCTTCCAGAGACAGAAAAACACGTGGATGACGTTCGGACGATCATCCAAACCTATCAAAAAGAGAAGTATAATGAATTTTCTTTGGATATTCGATCAGTGAACCTAAATAATATAGATGAGGAAACGAAGCTCAAAAAGAATCTTTATACGACTTTCGAAGGGTTACTAGCTAAGAAAGAGGCGTACAAAATCAATTCTTTCACTTACTCTACTAAGGGTGAGCTTGTCATTACGATCGAAACCTCTCTTGAGAAAAAGGATCAGAAGTTAATAGAGCAAATTCGTAAGGAAGTAGCAGCACAAGTAGACAAAGTATACAAACAACCGTACACCATTAACATGGTTGGATTAGAGGATTTGAAGACAGTTGGGGAATAATTTTTCTATCAAAAAAGACTGCCATTGTGCAGTCTTTCTGTCTTCAGGATTCCAATCCTTTAAATGATTGCTCCCAGTCATCGATGATAGTGGTCGGTTTATTGATAGGTTCCTTTGCAGTTGAAGCTTTCCTTGCACGAACTTTCCCACTCTTCCAATATTGTTTACCCAACCAAAAAACAAGTGAGCCGGCTATCATAATCGCTAGGATGGGTAGAAAGCCGATGAAGCTAATGAGATACCCTAACCATTTTTTCTTACCAAACCTACGAATGTACCAGCCAACAACTAAAGCTACTAGAGTGATGGAAACAAGTAGAATACTAAACAAAGCTACATAATCAACTCCAATCCCCAACTTTTCGGTCAATTGTGAAACCATTGATTCTAAATTGCCTACTGTGGAAAAATGTACCTGTGCTGTCCAATCAACTAGTCTTGCCCCTAAGCTTTGAATAAGACGAGTTCCTTGCTCTCGAACAAAGGGAAGTGGTTGACTAGGAATCCCAGTTCCATAGATACGGAAAGCCCCACTATAGTGTAGACCTAGAAACAATAAAGCACTTAATACAATCCCACCAAACAGCCAAATCCAGCCATTCTTCTTCTTTTTCACGTCTTTCATTCTGTTTACTTGCTTTCCTTAAGCGATACCAATTCACGTTCTACTGCCTCTTGAATTTCCAGGTTTACAGTAGGAGCAGAAGGGATAAAGTAGGAGGCAGCTAGAGCCTGTGACTCTAATTGCTGGACATAATCCTCCGCACGGGTAAATCCCTTTAGTGCATTGTCCGTACTGAAAGAAGCGATTGCCGACTGCAACTGCTGTTGTGCCTTGGCCGCATGTGCGCGTGAAATCAGTACAAGACGCTTGTTGGATAGTTCGTTGTATTTTTCAAGCAATACATCAATTTGTTCACGAAGGGAAGACGTCTGTTGTTTCATTGCCGCAAGCTGGTCTTCATAGAGCTTTAGCTTCGTTTCCTGTTGCAATTTTTCTTGAAGAGCAATCCTTGCGATGGTATCGTCACCTTTTTCGACGGCAAGCTCCGCCTGGCGTTTCCGCTTGGCAACAACGGCCGAAGTCTCATTTACAAGTAGTTCTTGACGCTTTTCTAAGTACAGCTGTTGACCCAATGTCTGCTTGGCCTTGTCCACTTGCTCGTCCAATTCACGCATATATTGATTCAATAGGCTGATCGGATCTTCCACCTTGTCCAATAATTCATGTAAATCTGCCATAACGATTGTCTTTACTCTTTTAAAAATACCCATTTTACTTTTCCTCCTTAGAAATGTTCTTTTCCCATGCATCTAAAATTTGTGAGTTGTTGTTTACTACTGGTGCAGCGTAGGCGGCGACTGGGCTGAAATCCTTTTGTTTAGTGGAACCAGCTTTCTTGAACAACCAATAAGCACCCGCACCAACGGCTAGAACCGGAAAAGCTACCTTAAAAGTGGCTACAAGGCCAACACCGATTAATCCGTAACCAGCCCACTTTTTCCAAACTTTATCTTTGGCCTGTTTGCGAAGGGCGACACCAAAGAGTGCGATCCCTACTCCAACAAGAATTCTTGACCAACCGAAGTCAAAGTCGAAAGCATGGTTACCACCATGTCCCATCATTCCATGACCACGACCGCCTTGCATCATGCCACGACCTTGCCCACCTTGTGCGATGGCTTGTCCAGTTCCACCTTGCATCCTGCCGTGACCTTGCCCGCCTTGTGCGATGGCCTGTCCAGCTCCACCCTGCATCATGCCGTGACCGTGGCCGCCTTGTAGCATGCCCTGTCCGGATCCGCCCTGCATCATGTCATGACCGCCAAAGTGTCCTAAACCTGGAAGTAGATGCGAACCAGCCCAGATTGCAGCGGCTCCGACTGGAACCCAAAATAACCATTTTTTCTTCATAGTAAAATTCCTCCTAAACTTGAAATGTATCTATTATTTTTTGCTGTTTCCTCGCTTACAAGATTGATTATGCCTGGCAAGCCTTAACTTTTTCTTAACATAAAAAAAGATTTATTTTTTTTCAAAAGGCTCTGTTATAACTGAATGTTGATATCACTGTGTTTGAAAAATAAACGGTAAAATTCCGTTTAAATTGGGAAATACTCATATTTCCTTAAAAATAAAGGAAGTTTTTCCGTCTATATTATCCAAATCTTTGTATTTTTCCTTATTTAGAGCAGTTAATCGGAATATCTCCGCTTATATCTGCTTCTTAAGCTTCCTCTATATACATTAGCCGGAAATTCTCCGCCTATGAATTCTCATACCTACACCAAGTACCAGAGGGACGGCTCCTTTGGCAGGAGTTGAAAAAACCTTATCGAATACTACATAAAAAAAGAATTCTCAGTAGTTTGAGGCTCTCGTGTATGTTTGGAGGAGTGTATTATGGTAAAAGTTTTATTAGTGGAGCACCAAAGAAAGTATGCGGAAGCCATGTCGGCTCTATCTTCGGCACCTCAAGTAAGAGATGCATTGGGACTTACCTATAGCCAAACCTCAGTGGAGGGAACGATTGGATTCATTGAGTTCATTCTGGAACAAGAAAAACAAGGGCAGCAATATTCCAGAGTCATTTTAAATGAGAAGGAAGAGGTAATTGGGGTTATTACTTTGAAAGAGATCGATCCAACTAAGAAAACGAGTCATATCGGAACCTGGATCGGGCATCCGTTTTGGGGTAAAGGGTACAATGCCTTAGCTAAGGCAGAGATTTTATATACCGCGTTTACCGAGTTGGATTTAGAATACGTTTTTGCTGGAGCTAAATTGTCCAATATCCGATCGCAAAAGGCGCAGGAAAAGCTTCCTTATATAAGGGTAGATGTACAAGCAGAATTTCCAGATGAACATTCTAAGTTAGAGTCTCAAGTAAAGGCTCCTTGCGTATTGAATGTGATCGAGAAAGATGCGTTTTTGAAATGGTATTTGAATCAAGAAAGTAAATAATCATGAGAATTGGTTTAGCGCAAACAAGGTCTGGAAGTCCATTTCCAATTTTTGTAGAATCCCACTCCGATTTTGTAGAATTAATTAAAATTTTGTAGAATTCTCATCATTTTATGTAGAATTTCCAAATGGTTACTCCCTATTTCTTAGAGGGGGTGATAATCACCAAAACCCAGGCAAGGAGAAGATTCCCTGCCTGGGTTTTTTGGGCCCTTTCAGTAGAGTTAAACCGGATTTGGCGGAATGAAGAAAAGGTCAAAGTTAAATAACGCGTGAATAGGGTCACTCGGAATTTGAAGATCGACTCTTCGAACTACTCCAGAAAGAGCCACTTGTGCTCCTGGCGGCACGGTTTTCGTGATGACGTCATCCTCGGTATCTGTTCCAACCAAGGTAACATCATACGCAAAATTCCCGATGTTCCGGGCGATGACGGTGCCAAATGGCAATGTTCGTAGTTGAACTTGTGTAATAACCACGTCTGCTAGTTCGGTTTCAGCTGCCCCTAGACACGGCCCCACTTGACCCGGCACACAGGCAGGTTCATAGGAGTTAGCCTCAAATACTGTCAACGTACCAGGAAACTGTGAAGCCGGCAGATCTTCCTCAATCGTGAACTGTTGATGCACCAAACAGCACCCGCCACAATCGCAACAAAGCTGAATCTCATTGTTAAATGGATTGGAATGATGTTTCTTTTTATCATCCTTATCTTTTCCCAATCATTTCACCCCCTTTACTTGTCCTATCTCAGCATATGCAACAAAAGAAAAGGGGGGTTGGATAAATATAATGGCGCCTTGTATTATATAGCCAGTATTTCGTATTTTTTTAAGCAAAAACCGACGTCTCTCGCATAAATGGATATTTTTTCTATTATATCCTTGTGTAACGGGGTACATCGTGATACGATGTAAAAAGAAATCAAGGTAAAGTGAGGTGACTTTTTTGGATAAGGAAATTATGAAAGGAAGCATCGATATATTGCTTCTTTCGATCGTAAGCAAAAGGGATATGTATGGATATGAGATGGTCAAGACGTTAAAAGAAAACAGCAACGAGCTATATAACATGAGTGAGGGCACTCTATATCCTGCATTAAAAAGACTAGAAAACAAGGATTGGATTGAGTCTTACTGGGAAAATCCGGAGGTCGGGTCAAGGAGAAAGTACTACCGCATCACGGAGGATGGCAAGAAGGAGTTAGAGAGAAAACTGTCTGAATGGAATAAGGTACACAACTTAATTAATAAATGTTCGGAGGGAATAGCTTGGATCAAAACATTAAGACCTACGTTGACCAGATAGTAAAGGAACTTCAATGCGATAAAAATGAAAAAGCGGAAATAGCGGAGGAAATGATTCAACATCTAGAATTGTTAAAGGACGAGTACATAGAACAGGGGCTTTCTGAGAGTGAGGCGGTTCAACAAGCGCTAGCTAGTTTTGGAGATAAGAATACTTTAACAGAGGGATTGCAATCCTCTATGTTTCCAGGCTATAAGATTTACAGTTATGGCGTAAAGATTGCATTCTATCTCTATTCATTTATCATACTTTGGAATCTACTATTTCAACGAATCATCGGTAGGATCATTGATCATGGTTCATTTAACCGTTACTTTTGGTACCCGGAAAACACAAATAGTTTTTTCAGCATAGAGGTGTGGAAACTGAATTCGAATCTCAGTCCCGTTCAAGACCATCTCTCGCTATATTGTTGAAAGGGAACACTATAATTTGGATATCATATTACATAACACACTAGGTAATATTTTGATTTTTGTTCCTTTAGGTATAATACTGCCGATCCTTTTTAAAAAATATCGTTCATTTGCCAAACTTCTCATAAATGTAGTAGTGATGACCTTTGCTATTGAAATAGGTCAATTCTTTCTACAAATCGGGCAGTTTGATATCGATGATGTCATTTTAAATGTGGGTGGCGCTTTAATAGGTTTTGCTTTTTTCAAAGGGCTAACGGTCATTTCAAGACAAACGAAATGGAAGTTCCTTAAAAGAATAATAGCATTGTAATAGGGAAGATGGAGCGGATGCCTTTTGCTGCGCTGGGCGATCCGCCTTTCTTATTTGTTAACGGTTTTCAATATATTTTACAACATCGCCGACCGTTTGAAGCGTTGCTGCAATTTTGTCATTAATTTCGATCGCGAATTCATCTTCAATTTCCATCGTCAGGTTCACCATATCAAGCGAATCCGCTTCTAAGTCATCTTTAAATGATGCGTCCGGTGTGATATTCTCCATTTTGACACCCAGTTGGTCTGCAATTATAGGCTTTAACTTATTAAATGTGTTCATTGCGGTATCCCCCTAATTATATCTTAACAACCATTATAACAACCTTAGTCGTAACGTAAAACACACAAGTATTGCCAATCCAGCGTGAATCCCAAAGGGGACGGCTCAAGAACCGTCCCTTTTTGAATTTTACCAAACAAACGGAATTAATTTCGATGTTTTTTGAATATACCGTGGATATTCTTCTGGAAAGCCAGCTTTCAAGGCTTTCTCTTCGATGCTCATCCGATAACCGAATACAACGATGAAGAAGGCAAGCATAATTACGGAACCAACCCACGTATTAAAAGCAAGGCCAATCCCAATAAACACCAGCAATGCACCTGTATAGGAAGGATGGCGGACCGCTCGGTAAGGGCCGCTTTGGATGATTTTTTGCTCGGATTCAACAGAGACGACCAACGAGAAATGTCTACCTAATGTTACTACTGCCCAAAGTCGAATCACTACACCGATGATAATTAAGATGGAACCCAGATCCGAAATGGTTGAATTGACGTACCCGATTTTCATCGAATTACAAATTTGATTGACGAGGATACAGGCAAATATACCGATCGTAATCGCCCAAAAAGAACCCTTATCCTTGTTTTCTGACGCCACATTTTTTCGTTGCGCTTTGGTTTTTATTAAAATAGCAATCTCAGACAATACCCACAAGTAAAACGAAACCTCTGCAAATGAACTAATTTCCATCAAATCCAACCCCCATAACTTACTTTATCTGTTTCTTATTTTAGACAGGAAAATTTTCTTTTTTATTACTCAAATCTTACGAAATTCTTAAGAAGGGAACGATAGGCTTTTCCAGTAAATTCTAATACATTTATTGGGATATAACCATAAACAGCTTGAGAATAATAATAAAAACATGCGATGGAAGAGGGATTTTTTGAAAAAGCTAGCATTGCTGTCCCTGATTTGTTTTGTGTTTCTCACCGCAATGGCGAAGCCACCGGAAGTTGTTCCCTTTTTACGACCTGCAGTAAAGGTGCTGACACAAAATACAAAGGTTCCGGTTTTGTTGCCCACCTATTGGAGTGAACAAACGAACAAGTCAAAGAATTATATGACTTGCAATTATCAGGCCTACGAAAATGAGTACAGGATTGATTTTTTGTCTATGAATAAGCCGTATCCACCGAACGATTCGGCCTTATTTAATCCGCGGGAGTCTAGTAAAATGGGGGATCTGTTTGGAAACGTCGGAACGGTAACATCTGTCGTTCGCCCCAAAAATTTTGTTTTTTATAAAAAGAAAAACGGATTCGATTTATGGATTGAACCAAAAGTAAGATCGATGATCCATGCAAAGAAGGGAAAATGGACGCTTCTATTTGATGGTGATCATGGAGAAGAACCGTATGAGCAGGCTGATGAGCTGTTCAAAAATATGAAAAAAGTAAGTTGGCTTAAAAATATGGACATGGAAGAGGGGGAAATCTTCATTCGAGGTACCAGACGCGCTGCATTCGTGAATGTTGTCTGGGAGACCAGTGATGGATTTGTGTATAGCTTTTTTTATAAAGGGTCGATTAAAGAGGCTGTAAAAATCGTTGCAAGTCTAAAAAAGGTGGAATAAGCGCCAGAGGGATACCCATTTGCATTATTAACTTGATTAACACTTGTCCTCCTTCATGAATATCTTGTTATGAAGGGGGTGGATGGTATATGTCAAAGAAGAAAAAAAAGGACAAGAAGTGCGAGTGTTCCAATCAAAAGAATAATCCTATTTTGCAACTCGGTTCACTGCCGAGGTTACAAATAATACCTATAAGAGACATTCCAGACAACTGCCAATTAGTTTGTGTGGGACCTTTTTGCACACTCGCTTGCTTTGGTACTGAAGCGGGGGAAACGAACTGCGATATCATCTGTGATGATGCTGGTAATTGCACGATCAGATGCATGACTGACAACAACGGCTGATGAATTCAATCTAAGTGGTTTTCTCGTTTAACTACTCATAATAAAAATAACTCTAGTCCATTCAATTGGATAGAGTTATTTTTAGTAAATAATGATATTTAATAATTACTGTAAAAATTGGTAAATTTTTCACTATAATAGTAATGGAGAGTGTATTTATGGAGGGATTCGTATGATTTGGATATACATTATGCTGCCGATCGTTGTCCTTAGTAGCATTGCTATTTATTTTGATAAAAAAGCGGGAATGGCACCGACTGATGATATGAGAACAGCGGATAAATTAGAGGAATATCCGCCGGAACATGGGATGAATTCTTTTGGACCTTGACGAATAGGGAGAAGCCAAAGGGGGTCTGACCCCATGACAAATTAGAGAATGTCTCAAACGGCATTCCATGTATCATCCTTTTCATATTAGCAGAAAAAGGGCAGACACTAAGTTCTGCCCCTTTTTCCATGCGTATTGTCGCGATCTGTCTTCATCGTTAGTTAAGTTCAACTAGAAAGTAGAAAGCACGATAATTAACAAGATGAACAATACAACAATTAGCACAAAGCTGCTTCCGCCATAGCCACCGCCATAGCCGCCACTGTAACCCCAGCCCATATTTTTCACCCCCTTTGTGGATGAATGGAAGAAAAAAATATCCTCACACTATATATATTTTTTAAAAGTAAGGTCGTTTGGACAAACATCCTATAGCAGAAAAAAATCCGCGTATGAAAAGAAAGTCTTATTGAAAAGGCAATTAATATTTCAGAAATAACAGCCTTCAAACAAGGGAACAATAGGTAAAAGGGGTGTACCGATGATCAAGAAAATTCCTATCTGCTTTGTTATGCTTTTCCTATTTGGGGGGACCTTCGAAAAAGCGAACGCGGTTGAGCGCGTGGTCATCTCATCCCTTCCATCAGAGCTGTGGTATGACAATCTTTTCTTGATGGCCGACACAATTGACGGAGACTGGATGGCTCACAGGAACTTTACCATCCAAGTGGGACTGGGTGGTGGTGAAAGTGTGCTGCAGTACCACTTCCCTAATTGGTACAACAATAAATTTACGCCTGAGCTATTTTATGAGGATCTGACCGGGGACCATTTAAAAGATATTGGAGTTGTGCTGATTTCAGGCGCCGGGTCAGGGCTCTCGACAAAAGAAATTCATCTGTTAAATCAAATCCAGGACCCTAATCGACGATACGAAGAGGTTCCGGTTGAATCCATCAATGACGCAGTCAAACGACTGGTCAAAATGGAGCGGCATGGGAACCTGGCCACCATTTTAATAGGGAAAAATAAGCAAGTAGTTGAACTTTCGAAGTTTCATTATCTACCGGGAACCTTTTCCCCTAGTCCAGGTGTTGGCCAAGTAGAAAACTATTCTGCGGAAAACGGGGTTCTGTATGGTACGACGGTGGTTTACATTTCTCCTGCTGGCCACATTGGAACCTTGCGAATCAAGTATGCCTGGGATGGAAAAATGTATAAAGCAGAGTCCATTCAGTTTGAAGAGGCGGAACCGTTTAAATATGAATAAATAAATCCCTTGTTTTTGGGAATGGCTAAGGTAATAAGACACTTAATGAGGGATGATATGGCTGAGATAATTGGAGTCAGCATGTGGACATTAGTGACCCTAAGGTGGGGGGACTGGAGAAATGTTAAGAAGTATTACGCAACCATTTTGTATTTTCTTTTTTGCGATGTGCTATATTATTACCTCACATATAATCACCGACTCTGGTCCATCACGCCTACACCCCCACTGACAAGTGAATTCGTAGCGCTGATTGGAGAATTTATTGTATTTGCCGGTACCATTTTGCTATTTTTAGGACGCTACCCATCTAATCAGTTTTTTTCATTTCGTTGGACAAGCTTGTGGGTGATCCTTTACACAGCAAATGAATGGATATTGCTCGAAACCAGTACATTCGTATACGAACATGGCTGGACACTCGTACATTCCTTTATATTTAACATCTTTATGTTCACTTTCCTTCGTCTACATGATCAACGGCCCATCCTTACTATGATCCTTTCGATTCCAATTCCTTTTATATTAATAAAATTATTTTCGATACCGCTTCGATAAAAAGGACATTTCTTTAAGGTACAGAAGTGTTCCTTTTTGTTGTATAAGTGTAGGTTCGTTGTAAAGACGGAAAAGTAAAGTGGTATATTCTAATTGAAAACTGTGGTGTTTTTTATGGTGGAATGGGTTTGGCGAGTAAAATGGGGATATTGAAGAGTAAAATGTGAAGGTTGACGAGTAAAATAGAAAATCGACGAGTAAATCATATTTTTGACGAGTAAATCATCGAAAGTGACGAGTAAGAAAGGAAATCATATAAAAAAGGTAATTTTAGATGCATTTTCAAGTGGTGATCAACACAAAATTTGAAAGGAAGATACCTGAGCCAGGCTACACGCCTGGCGTTTTAGTGGTATATTCTTGAATTTGGAAATGGTTTTCCAATTTTTGTAGAAAAAATCTAAACTTTGTAGAATTGTACCTTAATTTTGTAGAATAAATTTCAATTTTGTAGAATTCTACCTCGAATTTGTAGAATTCAACAAAAAATAGCTGAAGAAAAATTCTTCAGCTACTTTTTTATCCCAGATACACCAAGTCCTTCAAGTCATCAGTAGAAAGCTCCGTAATCCAGTTCTCGCTTTGGATGATTTGGTCGTTGAGAAATTGTTTTTTCTCGAGCATCGCGTCGATTTTTTCCTCCAGCGTGCCAGTGCAAATCAGCTTGTGCACATGCACGAAGCGCGATTGCCCGATTCGGTACGCCCGGTCCGTCGCCTGGTTTTCAACTGCCGGATTCCACCAACGGTCGTAGTGAATCACGTGATTCGCAGCCGTCAGGTTCAACCCTGTTCCGCCCGCCTTCAACGATAGCAAGAACACAGGGAACTTCCCGTCCTGGAAGCGCTCGATCATCTCATCACGCTGCGTCTTCGGCACACTTCCGTTCAAGAACGGTACCTCAATACCAAACTTCTTCTTCAACGTCGCGCGAATCATTTCACCCATTTCAATATACTGCGTAAAAATCAAGCAGCTTTCGCCTTGTTCCAATACCGCATCAATCAACTCGACCAGCTTCTCCATTTTATTCGAACGGTCAAGAAGCTCACGCGCCGCTGATTTCTCTTTTAAATAGAGAGCTGGGTGGTTGCACAGCTGCTTCAAGCGGCTCAGCATTTGTAAAATTAACCCCTTGCGCTCAAAACCGGACAATTTTTCAATCTCCGCAAACGTATCATGAATGAGCTGCTCGTATAACGACGCCTGCTCAGGAGTAAGCGGGCAATACTCTTTTTGCTCGAGCTTATCCGGCAAGTTGAGAGCAACCTCTTCGTCCTTTTTCGTCCGGCGCAGCAAGAACGGGCGGATCAAAGATTGCAACTGCTGCACTTTTTCTTTTTTCTCATCCTTCTCAATCGGAATGACGAACTTCTTCTGGAACTGCCCCAAGCTGCCAAGATAGCCGTGGTTGGTAAAATCCAAAATCGACCACAGCTCAGACAGGCGATTTTCCATCGGCGTTCCCGTCAACGCAATATGGTGACGGCCGCGCAACTTGCGAACCGCTTTCGATTGTTTCGTCTGCGCATTCTTAATGTTCTGCGCCTCGTCAATCGCAATCGAACTCCAAATCAATGACTCAAACTCCTCAGAATCCAGATGACTCAAGCCATATGAGGTCAATACCACATCGGCGTCCTTCGCTTTTTCGGAAAAAGCCTCCTCTTTCAGACGGTTCGAACCATAATGCAGATAGACATTCATCTCCGGTGCAAAGCGCTCGAGCTCCTTTTGCCAGTTGCCAAGAACGGAAGTAGGGCAGATAATCAGTGCCGCCTTCGTCGGAACCTTTGATAGGGGGTCAGGCACCGAAACTAGCTCTTTGCTAGCCTTGGGGTCAGGCACCGAATCTAGCTCCTTGCTAGCATCTGATTTTACCTTCAATAAGTAGGAAATGAGCTGAACGGTTTTACCAAGACCCATATCGTCGGCGAGAACCGCACCAAATCCGTACTGCCGCAGGAACCAGAGCCAGCTCATGCCAAGCTGCTGGTAGGGACGAAGTTCGCCCTGCAATCCGGAAGGCACATCCACAAGCGGAATTTCATGAACCTCAGACAGCTGCTTCACCATCTGCTTCCATTGGCGGTTAAGCTCAATTTGTATTTTCGCAAACGCCTTTGGATTCTCCAGTTCGTCTTCGGTTGCTTCTGAATCCACCAGCTCCTGCTCGAGAAGGTCACGTACATGCAAGCCTTCTTTTTCCGCTCGCTTCATCAGATCTTGAATTTGTCGGATGAACTGCGGATCCAGCTTCACCCAGCGCCCGCGAACATAAACGAGTCGACGTTTTTCCTCCACAAGCTTTCCGAACTCTTCCTCAGACAGGTCGACCCCGTTCATCGAGAACCGCCAGTTAAAGTCAAGCATCGCCTGAAGTCCGACGAACGATGGCCGATGGCTTCCAGTACCTTTCAACGACGCCTTCACCTTCAGGTTGGCATTTTTCATCGCCTGCCACCAGGAAGGGAGGAGGATTTCAACATCCAGCGCCAGCATCGTTTCGCTTGCCTCGGTTAAGAACATCCATGCTTCTTCCTCGGTCAGATGCGTTTTGAAGTAGCCATCCTCACTAAGCCAAGGGATGAGTCGCACCCAGCGGCCTTGTTCGCGGTCGACTTTTTCTAAAAATGGTCGCCACTTAGCTGATATCTTGGAAGTGCCCTTGATATCATGAATTTCATCGGGGTTCTTCTTCCCACGTAAAAAGACATCCAGTGTCCATGCACCTTCGCCATCAAGTGGCTCATCTAGGCGGAGCCCAATCGAAAACGGCGTATCGCTTTCCTTGATGCCAACCCACTCCAGCCAGCTTTCCTCGTCAAAATAACGGGCGAGCTCGCCGCCGGAAATGTTTTGTTTCCTTAGAAGGTCGAGCTTCGGCCCGAACAGTTGCTTCATCGCCGCGTTTCGCGTTAAGTAGGCATCTAAGGCAGTATTGTATAAATCAGATATGTACTTTTTAGTTGTTGTGCCGGAGTTATCGTCATCGGTAGGATTGTCTGCACCCGAAACCGGTTGCTCCCAAAAAGAGGGATCAAATTCATCCTTCACGCGTTCCGGAAGCTTCCAGCGGAAATCACCATGCTCCCACACCGAAAAGTCCGGCAGCCAGTCTTTTTCCAAGATGCCTTCATGCATGGAATGAGCGGCCGCAAGACAAATCTCGGACTGCTCATTCCAATCCCACTCGATGAAGCGGTTGAACGACTCCTTGGCAAAAAGGGAGACGAGCTGCCAGCTGCTAAGGACCACACCCTCGACGTCGTTTACGGTCTCCGTCTCAAGGAGCGTGCCAAAGAAGCTTTCTTCGTGGCTGCTAAAAACGAGGTTTTTCCACCGAAATGGATTCATAAAGTGACCACGCTCATCCTGGGCCGTAAGCAAAAAGCGGCCATCCCCTAATTTAGTTGTCAGCAATTTCATAAACCTTGTTTTAAGCATCGGTACACAAACTCCTTTATATTGGGGACAGTCCCCCGGCGCTTTAATGCGTTAACAGCCTGGGGGACAGTCCCCCGGCACTTTAATGCATTAACGCCATGGGGGACTGTCCCCAAATCCTAACTCTCGATCAACTTACTCCGCTTACATTCTTCATGGAACGCACGCAACCGCTTTGTCCGGTCCAGCAATGTTTCCATGAAGTACTCCCAGTCATCGACCCGTTTCAGTTTCTTGTACAACGTCCTTAGTTTCTTCAAATGCCGCACCGCCAACCGGTAGCTGCTCCGGTTCTTCTGGTCAATCTCCCGCTGCGCCGTCTGATGCAGCATCCCAAGCAACACCTCCGGACGCTCCTTCTCAATCAACTTCAACCGTTCCTTCGGCAAATCATAAAAATTCAAGCCGACAAACGCCTGGAGCTCGCCCCAACGGTCATACTGCCCACGCTCAAACAACATATACTCATACTCCCGGAAACTATACGGCAGCGTCTGCAGCAACGCCCGCTCCAACAAATCCACCCGGTCCGTCTCCGAACAATAAGGCGTCACCGCCCGAAGCGCATCCCGGACAAACGCCACACAGCTATGATAGCCGCCTAGCTCCTCCAGATACCCTTTAATTTTTTGCAAAAACAACTCAATTAAAACCCCAACACGGCGCCACGCCTTCAACTGGCTCAAATAATCAATCCAATACAACAAATACGGCACAATCACCCTGTCCTCAAACTGACCCATCAGCTTCAACGCCGCCTCATCGTCCCCAAGCAGCAAGTTGATATGGATCCCCGCCACCAGGAGCGGCGCAGGATTCTCCCAATCATGAAGCTCCTTCAGCCGCGCACGAATCTTGCCAACCTCGGCCTCACGCCAACTCTTCTGCTTGAAAAATTGCACCCACAACAGGCGATACAAATAAATCCGTTCGTTCTCAATCCCGCTCGTACACGTCAGCAAATCAAACGCATCGTCCTTCAATTTCTCAATAAACTCGTCAAACGCAAACGGCAGCGACTGCACACCAATCTTCACCGCCAGCTCATGCGCATCCTCCAGCAAATTCTGGAACACATGCAAGTACGCCCGCTTCACCATGTCCTCATTATGTTCCAGCTGGTCACTCAGCACCGCCAGCTTCCGGAACGACACCACGATCCAAACCATCTCATACAACAAGCGCCATTCCTGCTCCACCGGGGCACTCGCATGAACCCGTCGCTCATAAATCCCAAACAGCTCCGGAATCACATAAGGGCTCGTGTATTTCTTCGTCGCCAAGAGCGTATCAAAGCTCAACTCAAACGACTGCACCCAGCGGCTGTAATCCGGCTTCATCACACCGTTCGCCTTCACGAGATCTTTCGCCGTCTGCATACCCCACGTTGAAAATGCCGCTTGCTCCCGTGCCGGTTCGCGCCAGTCCGTCACCCAATCAGCCACACTGCCAAACCGTGCATACACCGCAAAAAAGGTCGCCATCTGATGACGGCAAAAGCCCTCCGCAGGACACGAACACGAGCTTTCCGACAAAAATGACAAGATTAGCTTCACATAACAAGGCGTGACATCCTGAACCGTCGACGTCACTTTTTCATCATGGAAGAGTTGGACCTGCTTCACCAGTCCTTGCCGGTACAGCATTAACCCTTTCGAAACCAGCTTCGCATCCTCCGTCACACTCGAATGCAGCAGCTCCTTCACCTGTTCCGAGAAGAGCTCAATTTTTTCACTAGCCGGTGTCGACTCCATAACCAAAACCCCCTTTTTTGGAAAAATAAAAATCATCACCGCAGCGCGATCTTTTTTTAAATTCCGTCCATTCATTGGTAAAAATCCATATTCCTTTATTATAACCAAAAATTCGCCATTCGAGGAGGGGGCGGCTTGGAAACATGGGATTTTATATTTATTTGTGGTCTCGCCTATGGATGAAATAGGTAAACCTACTATATATACGAAAAAAACCGCTACTATAGCGGTTTTTCTAAATAGCACACATTTATAATCTAATATGTGCGTAATATTTCACCTCAAAACGTTTATCAGTGGATCTCTTCGGAAAAATTCAGCCAGAGACGGAACTTTGACTAGGTCCCGATGCTAAATCTACAACTATAGTTGTAGAAAACTTCCCACTAAAGCTGAATGTCTATTTTTTACAAAAACACTAAAATAAAGGTATCAATAGGGAATGGGGTTGGGCGGTATGAAAATATATGAAACGCATGTAAACACAAGGAATTTAGAACAATCCATTGCATTCTATCAATCACTCGGGTTGGAGATCGCACACGTAATCAACGAGAGAAGAGTCGCGTTTTTCTGGCTGGGGGATGCCGAAAAGAAGGAGCAAATGCTCGGCGTGTGGGAGGAGCCTGCTGAAAAGTTTGTTCCATCACACTTTGCCTTTGGGGTGTCATTGGAAGAGTTACTGAAGATACCTTCATTTTTAGAAAAAAAGGGAATCGAGCTGCGCCCGTCGTTCGGGCTGGATACATCAGAGCCTGTGGTCCATGCTTGGATGCCAGCCGCCTCCTACTATTTCGCGGACCCGGACGGCAATTCGCTGGAATATTTGGCGTTACTTGAGGGGGAGGCGCGACCTGAACTCGGTGCGATTCACTTGAGCAAATGGCATGAGGTGATGAATTATGATAAAAGGTCTGTATGAAGCACATTTACCAGTTAGCAATCTGGAGCGGTCTATCGATTTTTATAAAAATCTCAATTTAGAATTAGCTTATCAAAAGGGAAAGGTAGCTTTCTTTTGGATTGAAAAGGGTCGCAACTGGCTGGGGTTATGGGAAACGGATAAGGTTCGCACGCCCTATCATCCGTCTTTGAGGCATGTGGCGTTCCGGGTGGAGCTTGAGGATATGGCGAGGGTGAAGGGTTGGCTGGAGGAGAGAGGGATCGCGATTAAGCCGGATTTCGGCTTTTCGGCGGAAAACCAGCCGCTTGTTCTCCCGAATTATCCTCATGCGCATGCGGCGATCTATTTTCAAGATCCAGATGGCAATTCTTTGGAGTTCATGACACCATTGCGATTGGATGGGGTGGAGGAGTTTGGGATGATGTCGTTGGAGGAGTGGAATCGGGGGGAGTAGGGGGTGCTGGCGGGCACCCTTTTCTTATAAATTGGAATTCGATTTCCATTTTTTGTAGAATTCCTTGCTAGATTTGTAGAATAACTTGAAATTTTGTAGAATTCCTCACGCGTTATGTAGAATAAATCGAAATTTTGTAGAATTACCTCTTGAATTTGTAGAATTAATCTAAACCTGAGTCGCTGACCCCTGGATTCGGTAAGAAAAAATCTAACTCCGATTAGATAAAACCTCGATTTGTAGAAAAAACCTAGATTTGTGTAGATATAACCCAAATTCGTGTAGAAAAAACCTGAATTTGTGTAGATATAATCCAAATTCGTGTAGATAAAACCTGATTTTGTGTAGAAATAATCCAAAAGTGTGTAGAATTCCTCTAAAACGACGGGATGTTCCATTCTGGATCGGGATAAATCCTATAAAATTAGGTCATTTTCCAACTAAGGTCTGGGGAAATCCATATAAATCAGGAAGAATTCCATCAAAAGCGCTCAAGAATTCTTCCTACCATCGCAAAAACTACAAGAACTCCACTAAAACCAGTCCCAATCTTATAAATAGGCCTCCTCGCAGACCTTTTTGGGGACAGTCCCCCAGCGCTTTAACGTATAAGGGGACAGTCCCCCGGTGGGGTAACGCTTTAACGTAATGGGGGACTGTCCCCAAACTTTACCCCAACACTCATAATTTTCCATAAAAATTAGCATAATAACCCCATATGACTAAATACTGTAAATCTTGGAGGTTTCTTGTGGAAGAGATGAATCATACCGTTCGCCTGACGACAGGGGAAATAGCGAGTCTTTGGACTCAATATATTAACGACACCATGGCCATTTGTGTACTCACCCATGCAATTGAAACAACGCAGGACCCGCAGATTAAGGATATCCTTCAGTTTGCTCTTCAACTAGCCGAATCACATATCGGAAAAATTACTGCCTTTTTCAACGAAGAAAACTTTCCGATTCCAATAGGATTTACGAAAGCCGACGTGAACCTCGGTGCACCCGCGTTATTTACAGATAAATTCATGCTGGCCTACATGCTGATTATGGGAATCCATGGCCTGACCGGCTACGCGGGAGCAGTTAGTACATCCGTGCGCGCCGATCAACGCGCCTATTTCATCCAATGTAATATCGAAACGATGGAGTTACATAACAAAATCGTAGAATTAATGCTAGAAAAAGGAATCTACAGTAAGCCGCCAAGAATCAACACGCCAAAGCAGGTTGACTTTGTCAATGAGCAAAGCTATTTAACCGGCTGGTTTGGAAAGAAACGCCCGCTAAATGCAATGGAGATTAGTGGGCTTAGCTACAACATGCAAAAAACAGTGGCAAAAATCGTACTGGAAATTGCCTTTGCTCAAACCTGTCAATCGAAAGAGCTACGGCAATATTTTCAAAGAGGAAAGGAAATTTGTAAAAGGGAGTTCGAAACCCTGAGTTCGATCCTAACAAAAGATGATCTCACCTCACCCGCTTCATGGGTATCGGAATTGACTGATTCAACCATTCCACCGTTTTCAGATAAATTGATGTTATCTCATATCGTCATCCTAATTTCTGCGGGAGTCGGCTACTTTGGCGCTGGCTTATCGGTTTCACAGAGAAGAGACCTGGCGCTACAATACACGATTCTTATGGCCGACATCGGAAGATACGCAGAGGATGGGGCCCAGCTATTAATCAAAAATGGCTGGTTAGAACAGCCACCACTTGCAACAAACCGGAACGAATTGGCCGGAAAATAAATAGGAGAGAGGGGGAGAAATGATTTTATTAATTATGACCGTGATTGGCTCCATCCTAGCAATCATTTTTATTCCAAAGCGCATTTCCAAGTTAGAAATGTATTCAACCTCCTTCTTTGCTATAATCCTAGCCGCCATCGCGGATATTTATTTAGATTTCAAATTTGACTATTACGGTTTTTTTAACAAGGGCGTGGATTGGCAATACCTGCCGATACTTGTCTTTGTCTATCCAGCGGCAAACATCGTGTTCCTAAATTTTTACCCCTTTGAAAAGACATGGATGAAAAAAGTAAGTTATGTTGCGGTCTGGACCTTTCTTACCACTAGCTTTGAATACATCTCATTACGTACTGAGGTTATTTATCATCATGAATGGAAACTGTGGTATTCCTTCCTTTGCTACCCATTTCTATACTGGATCCTGGTCTTGAATCTAAGATTTATAAGGTTTTTAGCAAAAAATAATTGAAAATGGTGAAAAACATGCCGATCATTACACAAAAGTGGCACCCAAGACGACCGAAGGCAAACCTAACTTCCTTTAACATCAATTATTTACGTGTGGGAAACCCGTTTATGCCTTTGTGGTGGGGAATGGCGATGCCAGGCACGGGCCACATTATGATAGGGAAAAAATTTAAGGGGTTTTTGTTATTTGTATTTGAATTCCTCGTCAATACACAAGCGCATCTGAACTTATCCATTTTTTATTCGTGTACCGGACAATTCGAGTTAGCAAAAGCGTGTCTAGATAGCCGATGGTTCTTCATTTATATAGGAGTCTACATTTTTAACGCCTGGGACGCGTATCGATTAACGACGGATATCAACCAATTTTCGATGCTCGCGGTGAGAGAGAAAACACCGTTCCAAGCCTTTAACATCAGTATCTTAGAAATCAACTACCTTCAAAGGCTCAATGCATGGATCCCTGTCTTTTGGTCGATGGTCACGCCTGGACTGGGGCATCTCATTATTAGAAATGTCGTCTCCGGTGTCTACCTGATGGTTTGGTTCATCATCTCGATTTACCAATCCAGAATACTGGAAGGGGTGTATTTTTGCGTGTTGGGGGAGTTTGAGCAAGCTTCGGCCGTAATGAATATCCAATGGACAATGTATTTACCGTCGGTGTATTGTTTTGCAGTCTGTGACAGCTACTACCACGCCGTTGAAATCAATGAGCTTTTTAAGATGGAACAAGCCCAATATTTGAAAAAGAATTACTTTGGCCCGAAAAACAAACAAAATTTTATCAAACAATTGGAGAATGTCTAATGCCTGTCATCTCAATCTTCGAACATTCCTTAGCACTCGAACTCGCCATTAGTGAATTAGAAAACCATCACATCGAAAAAGAAAGAATTTTGGCGGCATCTGTCAATAAGAATGTCGTCGAAAAAAAGTACCTTGACCCATACAACGCGGATGGACTCAATCTGTTTTTGGTGTCTGGAATCGGCATGTCAGTCATGTTACTGGGCACGATATACGGGTTTGTCCTCTATTGGGGTCCCATCCTCTGGGGCCTGATCGGATTAATTGCCGGGTCAATTGTTGGACTTGTCATTGATTACATATGGAAAAAAACTGTCCGTAAAAAGACGCTCAGAAAAAACATCGCGGATGTCCTGTTAATTGTGAATTGCAAAGAAGACCAGGTGGAGCTGGTGGAGGATATCCTTAAACAGCATCATACGCTGGGAATAGTGAAAATTTAGTTTTTTTGGAAAAAGAAGGAAGTTTTAAGGCGATTATGGAATAGTATTACTACATATAGAGTGATAGGAAGTGTATGTGGTAATGAAATCAGTGGTACCTATTCTATTAGCATTAATTTTGATTATGAATTTTTTACTAGTGATAAGGGTATTTAAGCTAGATGAAAAGATTCAAGATGGGTTTAGGGAAACGGAGTATTTCGCCGCTGTAGATGGTGAATTTATTTCTAGCAATGAGCCGAATGAATTAATGTCAAAGCTCGAAATGAAGAACGTGAAGACTACGAACAACGGAAACATTTATAAAATTACTGGTGACATCAAGAATACATACAATCAAATCATTGAAGGATGCTTGTTTGCTCAGTTATATGAAGACAGTGGAAATTTCGAAAGAGTGGCGATTCTTCTACCGGACGGCGGGCTATTTCCTCAACAGACTTTTACCTTTAAAGTGGTAGTGGAAACGGACCTGAAAATTACGAAGGATGGCTGGGGTGTCGTCACCCTGAATGCAAGGTAAGGCTACCTTGAAAAAATGGATGCTAATTTGTTAAACTACTAGTATAAAAATTGCACAGGCGATGGAGTTCGCCATAAACGCCGAAAAGCTAATGACTCCTACCAGAAAAGTCCCTGGTAGGAGTCTATTTTTTTAAAAATTGTTGTTTTTAACCTGGATTTTCGGTGTAAAATTACACTCAAGCGGTATATATCAGCGAATTCGCAGCACGTATCGGCGGATTTCGGGGATTTATCGGCGAATTTCATAGTTTTATCAGCGTATTTCGCCATTTTATCAGCGAATCATAAAAGTAAGATAGAGGTGGACCAGAGTGAATTTTATTTTAGTAGGGATTGCCGGCATAATCGGAGCCACACTCCGGTACTTATTGGGTGTTTACTTCAGCCAGTGGTGGCTGAATGACTTTCCGCTAGCAACCTTTGTCACCAACGTGGTGGGGAGCTTTCTATTAGGCTGGTTCACCCATTTTCTGCCACGATTCAAATCGTTGCACCCGCATGTCATCACGGCCATGGGTACTGGATTGATCGGCTCGTTTACGACGTTTTCAACCTTTAGTGTGGAAACCGTTCACCTAATCGATGCATCGAAATGGGGCACTGCGATTCTATATGTACTCCTCAGTCTCTGGGGCGGCCTGTTGTTCTCGTGGCTCGGCTACCGCTTAGGATTGAAAAAGGATGCAGCAGTAGGCGGGGGTGTACGGTCATGATCACCAATATCTTATGGGTCGCATTCGGCGGTTTTTTCGGGGCGATGTCCCGTTACGGCGTGGGATTAGTTATAAAGAAAAAGTACCCTTCGGATTTTCCGTTCGCTACCCTATTTGTCAACCTATTGGGTTCGTTTTTGCTGGGACTCATCATGGGGGCGCATACAGATACTACGTTAAGATTGCTTCTAGGAACAGGCTTCATGGGGGCGTTTACGACGTTTTCCACGTTTAAATTAGAAAATATCCAGCTGCGTGCAAAAGGAAAAATAAGAATAGCCGTGCTGTACCTGGCAATCAGCTACACCTGCGGCATCTTACTCGCCTATCTCGGCATATGGCTTGGCAGCAAATAAAGGCAAACAATAAAGGGGACAGTCCCCCGGCGCTTTAGCGCAGCGGGGGACTGTCCCCAAAAAAAACTCAGTTATACACAGTATCAAATTTAAACGAATTGTAATTATGGAACTTATGACTGGCGTCGAAATAATCCATCGCCACCTGGAACGCCTTTTTCGCGCTATCCCAGAACACGAGCAAATTGATATCCTGCTTACCCGCGGCCAGTTCTTCCGCGCCAACTTCCGTGGTATCCCACTTAACGACCTTGAAATTCTTCGCGTCCGTCACCTTTATCGTATACAGCCAGTAATTCTCACCTTCGACACCAGTCAAATCATGATAGTTCGACCCCAGCTTCGACTTCAGTCCATCCTGGGTAACCCCTACATCAATCCAACTCTTCAGGTCATTCACAACCGAAACAACCGCTGCATTTCCGGAATTCGTCATCCGGCCATCATTCATCAAATAATACCCATCCACAAAATTTTGCCGCACCATCACACCATCACGCGGGCTCAAATAATACCAAGCGCCTGAAACCTGTCTCCAGCCTGCCGCACGCGCACCCGATCCATCAAAGTAATACCAGCTTGTCCCAATCGAGCGCCACCCCGTAGCCATTGCACCCTGTTGACCTAAATAATAACTACGTTTCCCAAGCTCGAGCCACCCCGTCTTCATCACACCATGCGTATCTAAGTAATACCAGGTGCCTGACACCAGCACCCATCCGGTCTTCATCGACCCGTGCGCATCGAGGTAGTACCACTTGCCACCATCCTTCACCCAGCCTGTCTGCATCACGCCATCTTTAGCGGCCAAATAGTACCAGGCACCCTTGTCGAGTACCCAACCGGTCTTCATTGCACCATCAACACCGTAAAAATGCCATTTTCCATCCTGAAGCACCCAGCCCGCGGGATTCTCATTTTCTTCCGCACCCACGACACTCGGAAACACATAAAGCAGCACGGCCCCAAGCAACACAACCATCAACTTCTTCATTTTTAGCAAATGAACCATCCTCTCGTTGGTATTACTTTGTCTTAACCTAAATATTAGGGCTGGGTCACTGTATTTCCTCCCAATACTTTTAGCCAAATTCCGCACAAGAATTTTCGCTAGAATCTAGCAAAATTAGCTATTTTTTTTTGAAAAAGACCCAATCCCCGTAATATGTATTCGTTAAAGTCTATATAGCGCACTTTAGGGGGATTTAAACATAAAAAAAGCCAACTTCCACAAATTATTCCAATAGGGCACATTGAAGCACAAAAAAAGCCAACCCGACATGATTGTTATGGGGTTGGCTCGGTATTTGTATTTTGACTTTTCGATAGAGTAGAGAAGTACTCAAATAATTGATTAATATAGTTGTTTAGCTCGAAACCATCCTCACTAGCAAACTCCGACAATAACAATTTGTTCTCATTCATTGGTTCGTCCCCCTCGATTACCTTGTTATCCCCATTCTTGCCAAACTATCAGTCTCTTATACAAGCAAAATGAGAATTTTTTAGATTTATTGTGCTCTACCGGGGGATACGCGCAGCTAATTGGCGGATGAGCCCTCGCAATTGCGGATAGGCGACCATATTTGGAAATTCAGACCATTTTCCAGGCTAGAATGCTCTACTAAAGTGGATTTTAAATTCCCTTTATATATAAAAAACCATTTATCAACCGCTTCTTGAACTTTATCGACCGGTTGAGTACAGATATCGACCACTTTTTGAGGTTTATCAACCACTTTTTGATACATATCAACTACTTTCAACCACATATCGACCACTTACTAAAATTCAGCTCAATCCCCACATAAAAAAAGCCATTCCCCGCACTTTTGGGACTGGCTCAACTCATTAATCTTTTACGCGTTACCCCGTCGGGGGACTGTCCCCGAATTTTTACCTTATTACCAAAATCTTCGTCCACCAACTCTCTAAAAACAACAAAAAAACTGGCCCCATTCAGAGCCAGTTTTGCTAAAAAATTAATAGAATCTCTTAAACCCATCCAAATGCGCTGTATAGTATGGGCTTTTTAAGGTGGAAATCATGATTCCGTGCGCTTCGTCGGCGTGGATGAACTGATCGCCGCCCAGGTAGATGCCCACGTGAGAGATGCCCTTTTTATACGTATTTTCAAAGAATACAAGATCCCCGGCCTTAGGTTGATCGACATAGTAGGCGCGGCTATAGAACCCTTCTGCCGAATAGCGGCCGATCTGCTTACCAGCCTGATTCGCTACATAATAGATAAAGCCACTGCAGTCAAAACCGGACAGGCTGCTGCCACCCCAAACATACTTAATTCCCATTAAGCTTTTTGCCGTATTAACCATATTCGTTGCAAAATCAGAAGACGGCGCAGGCGCAGGTGCACTACTCACTTTGCCACCTTTAACCTTCAATTTTTGCCCAACATAAATCATGTCAGAGGTTAAGCCGTTCAGCGATTTCAAATCCTGTACCGACATACCCGTTTGGACGGCGATTTTTCCGAGAGTATCGCCACTTTTAATAACATACTCACTTGTAGTCGACGGCTGAGTGACCACAGGAGGAGTCGTAGCTGGCGGCTTAGTAGGAGTTGAAACCGCGCCGGTCACCTTCAGTTTTTGTCCGACATAAATCATATCCGATTTCAAGTTATTCAGTGTCTTTAACTGCGCAACCGTCATCTTAAACTGAACACCAATCTTGCTCAAGCTGTCGCCGCTTTTAATCGTATACACATTAGTTGCCCCTTGCGTTGCTGGAGCTGGGGAAGATTTCGGTGCCGATGTTGGAGCCGGTTTCGGTGTTTGGGTCGGTGCAGGCTTCGGAACAGACACAGTACCTGTCCCTGGTGCAGAAACCTTCAACACTTGTCCCACATAAATAATCGTGTTATCTAGGTTGTTCCACTGCTTTAGCTCGTCGACCGTCACGTTATAACGATTCGCAATCTTGATCAGTGCATCACCCGACACAACGGTATACGTCGTCGTCTTTGGCGCCTGCACAGCGATGGGCTCGTTACTTACCTTCAGCACCTGATTGACGTAGATCATATCCGACTTCAAACCGTTCAATGTTTTCAAGCCACTCACACTAGTATGATATTTTGAGGCAATTTTTGATAGGCTATCGCCTTTTTGAACTTGGTATGTATCAGCAAGGGCAGAACCAGCAAAGAGTGTCGAAAAAAGCGCGGCTGTTGATAGAGTACGTACGATGGTTTTCTTCATCTAAAAAAATCACCTCATATAGTTTCATTTTTTTTATTAATTTTACCATAGTTTTCTAGTGTTTCGGGTAAAAAATTGCAAATACTGACATTAATTAGCGGAAAAATGATAGATTTCAGCATGAGAGGACAAAGTGACAGTTTTCGAACGCAAAAAAACCAGCTCCCGATAAGCCGGCTTCCTGTTGTATATATGAGGAGAAAATCAATTTTCCTTCGAAAGCTCCTCCCGATTAGGGGCAAGAGGGGGCTGTTCTAACCAGCCATATTTCACCATAATATTAAACCATTTCTTGGTGACCAGTATATTTTTCAAAATGACGCCTTCAAAGGCAACAACTAAATCCGACCGCATGGCAGATGCAAGTCCGGTTCCATGATAGGCTTGGGCAGCTTGGAATAAAAACCCGATATGATACATCATGAGTTTGTCGGAAAAAGGAGAGTTAGTAGAGGTGGTGACCTCCGTTTCCCATGATTTAGGCACAGGTAAATTATCTGCTTGCATGATTTTAGTAAACATTTTAATTTGGTCATCCGAGGTTTTCTCCGTGTCAGTGAGAAATTCCCTGACCAATTTATTTTGAGCTACCTGACCGAATGCAATCGCCAACGTTTTCGCCATAATACTCTTTTTCAGATTAAAAGAAATACTGATAATTTCAGTCGCGGTCAACCGCCGACCCTTACCGAAAAACCCGTCGGTAAAATCTTTGCTGTATATAAATTCAGTTTGCTTGTTTGGGTAAAACATAGGGTCTCTTTGAAAGCTTCCTTTTTCCAGCAAGAGTTCAATCGTTTGGTGATACATCCTTTTTGCGTCATTATCGCAGGAATCGTAAAATTCCCTTAAATCCTTACGAACGGAAACTCCTAAGGATGTGGTGTGTCCGAGCAATCCATGTAACGTCATGACGTGTAAATAATTTAAGCAAAATATATCGGTAAAAAGCCTCTCCGCACCTTTATTGAGATCTGTTTCAGTAAATCCTACCGGGAGAGGAAATCCTTCATTTTCAGTAAAAGTAACCAATTGTTTCTTTTGTTTCGCGAAGGTCAGAATGGCATCCTCAAAAACGGCTTTAATGTCTGCATCCTCAATAATGGTAACCATATATCTATTTACTGTATCTGTCATGGTCCCGTTTACATACTCTCCCCACAGCGTGCCGATTTCGGAAGATGTGAGTCTCATTTGATTTTTATCCACGATATTCACCTCGTGGATATTATTACCGTCAGTTTATCGTTTTATGAATGTATAGGCATAAAGAAGGTTGGAAAAATAAATAAGTTCATTTAATTGTCAGATTTTTTAGGAATCTGGACTCTAGTGAAAAAATCTCTGCGACTTTTTTCCTAAAATTGTAAATAAAAAAGGATTTTTTCCGTTTGTGGTGAAATTATATGGATATAATTCATTCAGGGGGAAACCACCATGAGGCAAAGTCGTCAATATCGCTCACCATATGCGGCCATGTTGTGGTCGCTTGTTTTACCAGGCTTCGGACAGATGTACAATAAAGATTATTTAGTTGGCTTTGTATTAATGGTGTGGGAGATCCTGGTCAATGTAAATTCGCACTTGAATATCGCCTTGTTAAATACCTTTCACGGGGATGCACACTCCGCTCATCAAGTGATTGATTACCAGTGGGGACTTTTTTATCCTTCCATTTATTGCTTCGCCTTATGGCAGGCGTTTAATTCCGCCGTGGTGAACAACAACAGACTAGCAGGAGTAGAGGGGGAGAGGCGGACCTATTTCTCTGGATTTTTCCTCGGAATGGTCGTGGGGATGGATTTCGGCCTCTTCTGGCACGACGCTCACGTTTTGAACTATTTTGCGGCTGCTAAAGTTTGGGACTACCCGGTCTTTAACGGCATCATTCTAGGCCTATTCTTGGGTCTTTTGGGTCATCAACTGGAAAATAAAGTATACCGTAAATACAAACGGAAAATCACACCTAATACATAGATGAGACAAAATATTGGGGACAGTCCCCCAGCGCTTTAATGCGTTACCATTTCGGGGGACAGTCCCTAAAACATTTGCTAATTTCATTTACTCGTCTATTACTCCAATTTACTCGTCAAAATCAGGGAAATACTCGTCAGTTTTCCTTATTTACTCGTCAAAATCATCAAATACTCGTCGCATTCCTAACTTTACTCGCCAACTCCAAAAATGGTCCACCAAATCCTATAATAAAGCCAGACCCCACCCAGAAAAAATATATAAATATTTCACCTTTATTCATAGTTTGTTCATATTTATGGGCTAAGATAATTTCATGCAGCGAAAAGGCATAAGCACCTTTTTCTGACCCCTTAAAAATATATTTGTATTGCGTCCGGCAACCATTTGCCGGATATTTTTTTGTCCTTTTCGGGGGTCAGTCCCCGAACTTAGCTAATATTTTCAATTACCTCTTTATAGAAACCCCCACATATCGACCACTTTGCGACTGATATCGGCCATTTTGACGAAGATATCAGCCACTAGTGGGGATTTATCGGCCGCTTTTCTCCAGATATCGTCCACTTTTCACCCGATATCAACCACTCACCAAAATCCAGCTCAATCCCCACATAAAAAAGCCAGTCCCCGCACTTTGGGACTGGCTCAACTCATTAATCTTTTACGCTTTACCCCGTCGGGGGACAGTCCCCCGACGGAGTAAAGCACAACCGCGCCGGGGGACTGTTCCCTTCGACAAAGAAGCCTACCAGTTTTATAGGATATAAATACTGGATATTCTTCCTTTTTGAAAAATAAATCCTTCAATAGTTCGACAAAATTTATGGTTTATCTACAAGTTCAGTTGGGTAAATCATTTACAATTAATGTATATTGTTGTAGAATTCAAAATTAGAAGATTAAAAGGGAGGGAGAATAAGAAGTTGGAAAGGAAAGCTGGAAAAAGCGCAAACACCGTCGATTTTTCTGAGATTGTGAAAAAGGCTTATGACAAAGGCGTAAACGAGAACGAAATCACCCTTGAAAAACTAATGGAAGAACTAAAAGCAGATTTAAGACAATTAGTCGTCTGCTAATATATATAATAGATACATAAGGCTGTAGGGGAAAACTCTGCAGCCTTTTTCTGTGGGAAAAATGGTTATATTCCACTCTCGTGGGAAAAATAAAGAAAAAGCGCTTGATAAGCGGAGAAAAGGCCTTCAACATCAACAGAATGCGTTAAAATTACCCTTTTTTAATATTTACTACCCAAAGATAGAGCTGACAAGGATATGTATTCGCGAATTGTAGATAGTTATTCGCGGATTTCCCACTTTTATTCGCGAATCTGCATAACTTATTCGCGAATGTATCATCTTTATTCGCGAATCCACGGACTCATCAAGTCTTTGGGCCAACTCAAACGATATATGAGCGAATTCTCATCAATTATGAGCGAATCTCACATTATATGAGCGAATTTCCGTACCTTATGAGCGAATGCGACCCTTTTATGAGCGAATCTAAAAAGAGGTAACTTAAAAGCATTATTGTAAGAGCGATCCGCCAGGTCTATCGGCGAATTTCCGTATTCTATCGGCGAATCCGCCAGGTCTATCGGCGAATTTCCGCACCCAATCGGCGAATCCGCCCAATCTATCGGCGAATTGCAAAATGGAGACTATTTTCAATCCGGCGAAACTACACAATCGCCCAATTCTCGACCGTTATAAGCTAATTAGAGCAACCCTTACGATTTTTCGGAGGAAACCCACCCATGCATATAACCCTAACCGCGATCCTTCTCCTAGCGGCAATCAGGAAAGGGGATTGGCGACATTGGCGTAAATACCATCACACCATTCTATATATTGTAATCTGTAACCTACTCTACAACTTCCTCTGCAGAGACCATCTGCTCTGGAAACAGAACCCGGATCTCTTACCGGAATCCCATGCCATCGTTGATCTCATATATACCTTTATCGCACTCCCTGCGGTGACATTGATTTATCTTACTCATTATCCATTTAAAACATCCAACGGGAAACAAGTGCAGTACATGCTGTGGTGGATCCTGGGCTCACTCGTCGTCGAATACCCTTATTATAAAATGGGCCGACTCCTTCTGCAGCACGGGTACCACTTCTGGATGGAGCCCATTTTCTACACAGCGATGTACACCATGCTACGCCTGCATTTCACCAGGCCGCTTCTTACATACGGAATCTCGACTATTGTTATCGTGTTACTGCTTCAATACTTTCACATACCCGTTAAATAAAAGAGGTTAAATCCAATGTCTAGAGATTACACAGTCATCATTCTAATATGGGTAATAGGAATAATCGCATACCTATTCCTTACACCGAAAAATCGATACCGAAAAGTACTATTTGCCCTTATTCTCTGCCAGGCCTTTGTATGGGTGAGCTCACTGTTGCATGTAAAATATCACCTGCTGGCCTTCCCAGTTCGTGAATTTCCAAAAGCCACCGATGTACTCGTCACAACCGAGTATTTCTTTTACCCACTTCTATCTGGGTTTTATATCATTTCAGAACCAAAGCGATCACCCATCATTCGCTTCCTGTATTTGTCGCTATGGATCTCGGGTCTGACCGTAATGGACGTTATGCTGGAAAAATATACGAACCTCATTGAGTACGTTCATTATGCCTGGTACCTGACCTGGCTGAATTTCTTTTGGATCTTTGTCGTCACGCACCTCATCTACCATTGGTTTTTTAAAGACAAGGCCCATTTCCATGTGGATAGGGAGGCTGTCAAATGAAGCTAGAATGGTGGATATTACTCGCGGTTTGGATCCTAACGATCGGGTTGCTTTTTTTCATCCCAAAAAAGAAAATTCGCCTAGCCCTAACCGCCTTCTTATTCAAACAAGGAATCACGTGGATCTTTGGGCTAGCGGTGGTCCAGTACGGGCTCCTGTCCTACCCTGTACGGCTATTTGCCGACGTCAATCGCTCAAGCTTTACCTATGAGTTTTTCGTCTATCCGGCCGTTTGTGCAATCTTCAATGTATTCTACCCGTACACTCGGAGCAAGCTCATCCAGTTCCTATACTATTGTGCTTACTGCACCGCACTGACCGTACCAGAAATTTTTCTCGAAAAATATACCGATCTAATCCACTACCTGAACTGGGCCTGGTACTGGACATGGATTACACTGTTCCTCACCTTTGCCATGACAAGGTGGTTTTGCGTATGGTTTTTCAAGGGAATGGAAAAAGAGATGGACGAAAGTGCAATACACCAAGAGTAGGGTGTTGTATAATTATGGTATAAATCCATAATGATGGAGGGGCCCTATGGGAGACTTACGGTTTGGCCTATTTGCACTTTTTCCGATTGTATTGTATTTGACCATTCTCGGATTCACGATTTATTTCATCGTCCGGACACTGCGATTCATGAACGACAAAACAAGATTAGACCTAGAGAGAAACGCTAAGTTGGATGAGCTAATTAAGGCGGTCCAAGCGAACACCAAAGAACAATAGAAGACGGGGAACTGCCTTCAAAGCAGCTCCTTTCTAATAAGGGGAAGTAACATGAGTTGGAAAAACGATCGAATCGGCGCGGCCAATAGAGGGGAAAATCCCATGGTCCTAGCGCGAATGAAAAGCGGGTTCGCCGTCATCGGCGATACGCAGTTCCTGCCCGGATACTGCGTACTCTTACCATCCAAGGGAGTGAACACCCTAAATGACCTAACCTACAAGCAGCGCACCGACTACTTACTGGATATGAGCCTAATAGGGGACGCGATCCAGGAAGTCTGCCAGCCGAGAAGAATCAACTTCTCCATCTATGGAAATACAGATGCCTTCCTTCATGCGCATATCTTCCCACGTTACGACTGGGAGCCCGAGGAAAGAAAGCCCTATCCTGTATGGCAATACTCACCTGACATGTGGCGGGATAGCCAGTATCAGTATCGGGAGGAAGCCCACCGGGAACTAAAGGAAAAACTAAGCCAACAGCTGCAACAATTGATGCAAAAGGCGTACGAAGAATGAAATTTTTAAAATACCTATTGTCGGTGATGACCTTCACGGCGGTTCTGTCACTCGTACTGGCAGTCATTGGCTATACACCTGTTGCTGACCGAGAACCCGACATCTACTATTCTTCCATGACAGAGTCCTTTATTTTCTCCATGTATTACCTAGCGATTGTGTTCATTGCACCTAGTATCTTACTATACATAATTTTCGCTTTCTTGGGAAAAAGAACGCAGTACACCGTCTGGACTCGGGGAGGACTGAGTATTCTGATTGGCGGTTCCATCATCGGGACTTTTCTTTTCCTCCAACATGACAACCATCAAACCGACGACTTGTACCTCATTCCTGAGGGCTACGAGGGCGATGTGTATGTGTTCTACAACGTCAAGGGCGCGCCAAAGGTGGAGCAGGAGGACGGCTATGACATACACCGTATCAATGAAAAAGGCTATTTCGTCACGTCGACACCGGATCTGGACTATGGGACCGTGACCGACAAATACGTTTACGTGGATAAAAAAGGAAAGAGAAAGCCAATCGACAAGAAATGTGTCCAAATCTTTGGCACGAGCGGCTATTCTTCTTCTGAAAACGAAGAGATCGATTTGAAGTACACCGGCTTAAACGTGAAAAAGGGACCTTGCGATGAGACGTTTCAGACGGAAGAACTCACTGGTCAGGAAGATAGTGAAGATGAAGTGCGCAGCGAGGTTCTGCTCAAGTATTATGGGTTAGAAGATTACGTTAGGTGGTAAATAGTTTATACATCTTTAAAGGTTTATTCATAGTTTGTTCATACATTCGGGGTATAGTAAGTACATGAAAATGAGATGCATATCTTACTTTTCTAAGACCCCCTTAAAATATTTGTATTGCGTGTCCGGCTATCATTTAGCCGGATATTTTTTTGAATAAAAATTCATTCCAAATTAATTTCTGACATATTCAGCTAAATCATTTATTAAGAAGTACATATTGCTAATAATAATGGAGAAAAATAAAAAGCAAATCATGAAGATTCGCTTTTAGAAATGAGGAAGTTAAGCAAGTAAGCACTCCACACCTGATCTCCTTTTTCACTAGGTGCACTTTGGTCAGGAGATAAATATTCTTTTATGGCTTCTGTACTTGCATCAGGCCAGGCGGTCCAATGATTCAGGTAGGATATCTGTTGTTGTTCCGCAAACTGCTTAAGTTGTGCCACCTGATGTGGATAAATTTTCGCATTATACAAGGGATACGATGGTTGAAGAATAATGGTAGCATCAGGATTCTTTGCTTTTACTGCATCAATCATTGTAGTAATATCATCGAATGTGTTTTGGATGAACACATTCCCGTTATTCAGTAAGATAAAGGGTTCAAAAACAACAAGGTCAGCCTCTTCTGCAGCGATTTCTTCCTGCCCTTTATTTTTAATAACTTGGGTAGAAATCGAATTATAAGTCTTTATGGCAACCTGCACATTTTTCTCACCAAAAGTGGTAAGCAGTTTCTCTTTTACAATAGGATATGTCCCAGCGGTATCCGAGCCGATGGCAGGTGAGCCGACAAACAGGATTTTAAATGGCTTCTTTTCACTATGTGTTTTCTTGAATCTCTCCACAGCCGCTTTAGGCCAATTAGCAGTATAAGCAATCAAGTTCGAATCCAGTTCTTGATTCTCGTTAGCTTCAGTAGTTGTTTTTTGAGACTTTGGTGATTCAGTTGTTTTAGGTGGTGCAGCTTCAATCCGTTGATTCCAATAGGAATGACCATAGATGAGTACGGCTGCACAGGCTATTCCTAGTAATATCGTAAGAACATTCTTCATTATAAATAATACCCCCAAATTGTTTTGCAAATCTATTATAGCAAATAAACATTTGAAAATTAATTCCAATTTCAAAATTAATCTACAAAAATTTACAAAAGGGTGTAAAATAAGTAACAGTGATGTAGCAAAAAAGAAATAAAAAAGGAAAAAAATTAGAAAATGTGTCGAAATATGCATATAGATTAATTGCTTTATGCTATAATATCATTTGTGTCTATTTTTGGATAATTATTGGGAGGGCATCATGGAAGAAACAATTAGTTTAAAAGAGTTGTTGCAAACGTTGCGAAAGCGACTTAGTTTAATAGTGAGCATAACATTCATTGCTGTGTTAATAAGCGGTGTAATTAGCTACTTTTTCTTAACACCCATTTATCAAGCGTCCACACAATTACTTGTAAACCAATCGAAAAACGAGCAGACTGCGTACCAATATAATGAGGTACAAACCAACCTTCAATTAATTAATACCTACAATGTCATTATCAAAAGTCCAGCGATCCTTGAACTAGTCATTAAAGATTTAGACTTAGATATGAGTGTTGGTGAATTGACTCAAAAAATTACTGTTCAAAATGAAACGAATTCTCAGGTAGTCAATTTATCTGTCCAAGATACGAGTGCGGCAACAGCAGCTAAGATTGCAAATAAAACCGCTGAAGTGTTTCAAGAGGAAATTGTTAAAATCATGAATGTCGATAATGTAAGTATTCTAGCAAAAGCCGAAGTTATTGACCATATATCCCCAATAAAGCCAAAACCATTATTAAATGTAGCGATTGCTTTGGTAGTAGGTTTAATGGTGGGTGTAGGGATAGCATTCCTGCTTGAGTACTTTGATACGACCGTTAAGGACGAACAGGAAATTGAAAAATTACTAGGTTTACCGGTCCTTGGTGTCATAGCAAAAATGGATGAAGCAAAAATCGAACAAAAGAGAAGGACAACGCAAACTTCGAGAGTAAGAGGTGAGACTATTGGCTCTTAAAAAAGGAAAAAAGAAAACAAATTCAAATAAGAGAACGCTCATTACAATGTTGGACTCGAAATCACCGATATCAGAACAATATCGTACGATTCGAACGAATATCCAGTATTCATCAGTCGATCAGGAAGTGAAAACACTATTGGTTACTTCTTCGGGTCCTGGTGAAGGAAAATCGACCACAACTGCCAATTTAGCTGTCGTATTTGCACAGCAGGGGAAGAAAGTATTGATAGTTGATACGGATTTGCGGAAACCAACAGTTCATTATACCTTTAATCAAACCAGCACTTTTGGATTAACTAGTGTATTAACGAAGCAAATGACCTTGGAAAAGGCAGTATCCGAAACGGAAGAAAAGAATTTATACGTTTTACCATGTGGTCCTATTCCACCGAACCCAGCAGAA
Source organism: Bacillus sp. SLBN-46 (assembly GCF_031453555.1). Taxonomy (GTDB): domain Bacteria; phylum Bacillota; class Bacilli; order Bacillales; family Cytobacillaceae; genus Neobacillus. The sequence continues at coordinate 762,662 of NZ_JAVIZM010000001.1, forward strand.
TTATTAAGTTCGCAAGCGATGGATCGATTCTTTCAGGAGGCACAAGAATTATATGACATGATCTTGTTCGACGCACCACCAATATTAGTGGTAACAGATGCGCAAATCTTAGCCAATAAATGTGAAGGTGCTATTTTGGTGGTTTCTAGTGGGGTTACTGAAAAAGATAAAATTGTGAAAGCGAAAGAACTACTAGATTCTGCACAAAGTAAGGTGCTTGGTGTGGTTTTAAATAACAAAAAGCTACAAGAAACGAACTATTACCATTATTACGGGGCAAAGTGACAATTTTCGACATTTTACACCCCTTGCGGTATTTATAATCCATGTTACTATGATAAAAGTCTTGTTATTTCAGCATAATGATGGAAGGGGTAGGTCAAATGGTTGATATTCATTGTCATATTTTGCCAGGTATTGACGACGGAGCGAAAAATATCGAAGAGAGCCTCACGATGGCAAGGGTAGCAGAGAAACAAGGAATTCATACAATCATTGCTACCCCTCACCTGAATAATCAGTACAACAACAGAAAAAGCATCATTGTTGATAAGGTAATAGAGTTAAATCGAGCGATTCAAGAGGCGGGAATCAAAGTGGAGATCCTTCCTGGACAGGAGCCACGTATTTATGGAGAATTGCTTGAAGACCTAGATAAGGATCAGATCCAAACCCTTAATGATAGTCAATATGTATTTATCGAATTTCCTTCTAACCATGTACCTAGGTATACAGAAAAGCTATTATTTGACTTGCAGTTAAGGGGGCTAACACCAATTATTGTCCATCCGGAACGGAATGTGGAAATTATGGAACGCCCAGAGGTACTTTATCGCCTGGTGGAAAAAGGAGCATTAACGCAAGTAACTGCATCCAGTGTGTGCGGTTATTTTGGAAAAAAGATCAAAAGTTTCTCAGAGCAGTTAATTGAAGCGAATTTAACTCACTTCATTGCATCAGATGCTCATAACGTAGGCAATCGTGGCTTTAAAATGGACGAAGCCTTTACTGCGATTGATTCGCAGTTTGGGATCGATTATATCTATTTATTCAAAGAAAATGCAGAGCTTTTAATAGAAGGAAAAAATGTGATAAAAGAGATGCCGATGAAAATAAAAAAGAAAAAGAGATTTTTATTTTTCTAGAGTCTGGTAGAGGAACAGAATAAGCAAGTATTTTTGTCGGGAAGTTTCGATTCCTGACCGGCGAGGCTTCCCTGTCCGTTATCCATGGTGGCACTCGATCATGCTGTGGGAGGGGAGAGTGATTTCCCTATCCTTAGGCGCAGGTCGTCAAAAGCATGGTGTGAGGACGGGTTAGATGCCCAATTATAAAAAAACAATAAATATCTAATGAAAGAATGAGTGTCAAGACACTTGCATTTCCATTAGATATTTATTTTTTTGCCCAAGTGCTTTAGTGAAGAAAAGCGAATTGAGAATAGAGAGAAAAAGGGGAGTAGAAGGTGACGTATAGACAAAGATTGTTCATGCTGATCGTAATTGATTCAGTGATTGTCCTAGCTGCAAGATACATAAGAGTTGTCACTCTTGATCCGGAGTTACAAATCTTTAAAGTGCCCATGTTTTTAAGTACCTCACTTGCATTGCTACTGTTCTATCATGCTTTTGCTTTAATTTTTAAGCTTTATAACAAGGTATGGCAATATGCGAGTGTAGGTGAATTAATGGCCATTGTTAAAGTGGTAACATTTTCAATGATATCTACAGCAGTCACGCAGATGATTGTATTCCATGATATAAATGGAAGAGCATTATTTATTAATTGGATGATTCTTGTGCTTTTTCTTGGAGGGTCGAGGTTTTCGTGGCGAATTTTTCGGGACAACTACATGAATAAGCAACAAAATATTAAGCGAACGTTAATCATTGGTGCAGGTGCAGGCGGCAGAATGGTGGCACGGCAATTACTTAGTAATCATGAAATTGACTTAAAACCTGTGGCCTTTATTGATGATGATCCAATGAAATGTAAATTGGACATTCTCGGAATAAAAGTGGTTGGAGATTCGAGAAATATTAAAGAAACAGTGGAGAAGTACCAGATTGACAATATTGTGATTGCGATTCCTTCATTAGGTCAGAAAGAGTTGAATCGAATTATTGAAGAATGTGCAAAAACAACGGCAAAAACGCAAATCATTCCAAAGTTGGAGGATTTAATGACAGGAAAGGTATCTGTTAACCAATTCCGAGATGTACAAGTAGAGGATTTGCTTGGGAGAGCGCCAGTGGAGTTAGATATTAATGGTATATCTGAAGTTGTTTCCGGTAAAACAGTATTAGTTACGGGGGCGGGGGGCTCGATTGGATCAGAAATATGCCGTCAGATTTGTATGTTCAATCCACGCAAGATTGTCTTGGTTGGACATGGGGAGAATAGTATCTATTTAATCGATATGGAACTACGGAAGAAATATCAAAAACAGATAGAGATTGTACCTGTGATTGGGGATATACAGGATCGGACTAGAATGTTTGAAGTGATGGAAGAGCATCGACCGTTTGTTGTCTATCATGCAGCAGCACATAAGCATGTTCCGTTGATGGAGTATAACCCGAGAGAAGCGGTTAAGAACAATATCTTTGGAACACGAAATGTGGCGGAGGCGGCTGACACATTCGGTGTGAATACCTTTGTTTTGATTTCTTCTGATAAAGCAGTAAATCCTCCGAATGTGATGGGTGCTACCAAGCGTTTTGCGGAGATGATTATTCAGAGTTTGGCGGTTAATAGTCATACGAAGTTTGTTGCGGTTCGGTTTGGGAATGTGCTTGGCAGCCGTGGGAGTGTTATTCCGCTATTTAAAAAGCAGATTCAAGCCGGTGGACCTGTTACGGTTACTCATGAAGATATGACGCGTTACTTTATGACGATTCCTGAGGCATCACGGCTTGTTATACAAGCTGGAACTTTGGCACGTGGTGGCGAGGTTTTTGTGCTTGATATGGGGGAACCTGTTAAGATCGTTGATTTGGCTAAAAATGTGATTAAGTTATCTGGATATTCAATTGAAGATATTGGTATTCAGTTTACTGGACTCCGTCCTGGGGAGAAGATGTATGAGGAGCTACTTAATGAAAATGAGGTGCATTCCGAGAGCGTTTTTCCTAAGATTCATATTGGGAAGGCGAAGGTTATTCATTCTGATGAGTTAGCTCGTTTGATTAGTAGTTTATTAGATATGTCTGAAATGGAAATGCATGATACTTTGATTGATGTGGCTAATAATCGATTTGAGGGATTATCTAGTTACGCTGCTGTGAACTAAATGACTTGTTTGAAAAATCCGAACCTTTCGGTTTGATGTAGGAAAAGGTGGAATCAATATGAAGAGAGTACGTAAAGCTATTATACCGGCTGCTGGATTGGGTACAAGATTCTTGCCAGCAACAAAGGCGATGCCTAAGGAAATGTTACCGATTGTTGATAAGCCAACGATTCAATATATTGTCGAAGAAGCAATAGCTTCGGGTATTGAAGATATTATCATTGTTACTGGTAAAGGGAAGCGTGCAATTGAGGATCATTTTGATTATGCGCATGAATTAGAACAAAACCTTTTAGATAAAGGTAAGACAGAATTGTTGGATAAAGTACGTTATGCTACTAATCTTGCTGATATTCATTATATTCGGCAAAAGGAACCAAAGGGGCTTGGTCATGCGGTTTGGTGTGCTCGTAACTTTATTGGGGATGAGCCGTTTGCAGTACTTTTGGGTGATGATATTGTTCAGAGTGAAACGCCTTGTTTAAAGCAGCTTATTAATCAATATGAAGAAACACTATCGTCTGTGATTGGGGTTCAGACTGTTCCTGATGAAGAGACTCATCGTTATGGGATTGTGGAGCCTTCGACTCAGGATGGTAGAAGGTATCAAGTGCAGAATTTTGTTGAGAAACCTGCACCAGGAACTGCTCCTTCTAATCTTGCGATTATGGGACGTTATATTCTTACACCTGAGATTTTTAGGTTTTTGGAGCAACAGGAGACAGGTGCTGGTGGAGAGATTCAATTGACTGATGCGATACAGAAGTTGAATCAGATCCAACGGGTGTTTGCTTATGATTTTGAGGGTAAACGATATGATGTTGGAGAGAAAATTGGCTTTGTAAAAACAACGATTGAGTTTGCACTACAACATGAAGATCTAAGGGATGAAATCTTGAGATATTTAAAGGAAGTAGTAATAAATACGGAAAATAAATTTATTAAAATCTAAAATCAATAAAAAAAGAATATATTTCAATTTAATAAAAGACTTTAATTATTATTAAATGGTTTTTAATTAGTCCGTTAGGAGTGTCAAAATTGGAAAAAAGAGTATTGTTAGCATCACCCCATATGTCAGGATTAGAAATGCAATATATTCAAGAGGCATTTGATACTAATTGGATTGCACCACTTGGACCTAATGTAGATAGTTTTGAAAAAGAGTTGTCTCATTATGTTGGAACCGACAATGCTGCAGCTTTATCATCAGGTACTGCTGCTATACATTTGGCTCTTAAATCTTTGGATGTAGGGCAAGGGGATTTTGTTTTTTGTTCATCCCTTACGTTTTCTGCAAGTGCAAACCCTATTATCTATCAAAACGCAACTCCTATTTTCATAGATAGCGAACCAAATAGTTGGAATATGAGTCCTGTTGCTTTAGAAAAAGCATTCCAAAAATTCATACCCAAGGCTGTTGTAGTAGTTCATTTGTATGGCCAGTCAGCTGATATGGATAAGATAATGGAAATTTGTAATAAATATAATGTTCCATTAATTGAGGATTCAGCTGAAAGCTTAGGAACTACCTACAAAGGAAAATATAGCGGCACTATTGGTAGGTTTGGAATTTATTCTTTTAATGGAAACAAAATTATCACTACTAGTGGTGGTGGAATGTTAGTGTCTGAAGATGGTGAAGCTATTAAGAAAGTTAGATTTTGGGCCACTCAATCAAGGGATATTGCCCCACATTATCAGCATAGTGAGCTAGGATTTAACTATAGAATGAGTAATATTTTAGCTGGTATCGGTAGAGGTCAACTAAAAGTATTGAAACAAAGAATATTTAAGAAAAAGGAAATTTTCCTAACTTATAAAAAAGCATTTGAAAATTTGCCCGACATTAAAATGATGCCGATCTGTAATTATGGAGAACCAAACTACTGGTTATCTTCTTTTACTTTAACAGAAAACAGTAAAATCACCCCGTTTGATATTATGGCAGAGTTAGAAAAAGAAAACATCGAAAGTAGACCTATTTGGAAACCGATGCATTTACAGCCATTCTTTGAAGGGTATGATTTCTTTAGTCATAATGAAGATGGAATTAGTGTATCGGAAGACATCTTTAATAGAGGAATATGTCTACCAAGTGATACAAAGATGACTCAAGAGGATCAAGAAAGAGTTATCCAAACCATCTATAGACTTTTTAAATAAATGGGGTGAATTCGATTGTACAGAAAATATTTTAAAAGACTATTAGATTTTTTAATGTCGCTCCTAGCATTAATCTTATTATGCCCGGTTCTTGTAATCACAGCTCTTTTAGTAAGATGGAAATTTGGAAGTCCTGTGCTGTTTAAGCAACAACGCCCAGGTAAGGATGAAAAAGTTTTTAAAATGTACAAATTTAGAACTATGACAAATGAGCGAGACCATTTCGGAGATTTGTTGCCAGATCATATAAGGTTAACACAGTTTGGAAAATTACTAAGAAGCACAAGTCTTGATGAGTTACCTGAACTGATAAATATTTTAAAAGGGGACATGAGTATTGTAGGGCCTAGACCACAGCTTGTAAAAGACTTAGTATTCATGACTAAGGAGCAACGTAAAAGGCATCTTGTTACTCCTGGACTTACTGGATGGGCTCAAGTAAATGGGCGAAATGGAATTGCATGGGAAGAAAAACTGTCTATGGATTTGGAATATATCGGAAATATTACACTTGTAGGTGATATAAAGATAATACTAATGACCATTAAAAAGGTTATAAAAAGAGAAGGTATTAGTGCTGATGGCATTGATACTTCAGAGGATTACGGTGATTATTTGCTAAGGGAAATGAAGATAAGTGAAGCCCAGTATTATGCATATATAGAGAAAAGTAAAGAACTAATTAGAGGCTAGCCCTGTAATAGTATATGAGAGGGTAATAATTGTGGAAAAATATAGCGTTTTAATGTCGCTTTATAACAAGGAAAAACCAGAATATCTTAGGTTAAGTATTGAAAGTATGTTAGGACAGACAGTAATGCCAGATGAGATAGTAATAGTGAAAGATGGGCCACTCACTGATGAGTTGGAAACGGTACTTAAAGAAAATAAACTAAAGTATCCGGAGTTAATCACTATAGTAACCAGTGAAAAGAATATAGGGTTGGGAAATGCTCTTAACCTTGGATTAAAGTATTGCAGAAATGAGCTCGTTGCTAGGATGGATACAGACGATATATCACTGCCCATAAGGTGTGAGAACCAATTGCTGGCATTTGAGGCAGATGATGAACTTTCAATAGTAGGCACGATGGTCGATGAATTTTTTGACAACCCAAGTGTGATTATTTCAACAAGAGTGGTTCCGACTTCCCACAAAGAGATATATGAGTTTGCAAAACGAAGAAGTGCTTTTAATCACCCCACAGTCATGTATAAAAAAAGCAAAGTGACAGAGTCTGGTGGATATGCAGGATTGAGAAGAAATCAAGATGTAGACTTATTCGGGCGGATGTTGTTCGCTGGATGTAAAGCAGCCAATATTAATAGTGCTTTACTACTATTCAGATCAAATATTGATCTTTCAAAGAGACGAAGGAGTTGGGAAAATACAAAAAGCTATATCTCGACTATAAGAAAATTATGGAAGATCGGCTATTCGGGCTTTGGTGATTATGTGATGGTAAGCTTTGCCCAAATAGTAATGTTCTTATGCCCAGTCAAATTACAGAACTGGTTGTATAAGAGATTTTTAAGAAAATAGTGTGGGTTTAAAATCCTTTACGGAAATTAAAACAGGAAGGATTTTTTCAATGTCAGAACCAGTAATTAAAATTTCTGTTATAATACCAGTTTATAATTCCTCTAACTATATAAAAAAGTGTTTAGAAAGCCTTATAGAACAATCATATTCCAACTGGGAGGCATATGTAATTGATGATGCTTCAACAGATGACAGTTTTAAACTACTTTCGCATGTTGCTAAAGAAGACAGTAGAATCAAAGTTTTTCATCATGAATTAAATAGAGGACCCGGTCATACACGCAATGAAGGCATAATGTATGCTTCTGAAAGAAACAAAACATTACAAAATGGTGAGGGGTACATAGTATTCCTCGATTCAGATGACTGGATTGAAAAGACATATTTTCAATCTATAGTAGAAGTTGCTATTAAAGATAAAGCTGATGTTATATATGTCGATCTAATACAAGAAAATGAATCTGGAAAGTTCATAAAATATGAACGTATGTCTGAATATAAGGATCAACCTATAGAAACAATTATTAGACATCAAATGACTGGGAAATTACCGTGGGGTGGCGTTCGGAAAGCTGTTAAAACGAATTTGATTGCTGAAAATAATATACGCTTTTCCAGTGATGCTATTGGTGAAGAGGCTATCTACAGTTTTAAGCTATTATATAATGCGAAAAAGGTTGGTTTTATTGAGAAATTTTTATATCACTATGTGATACACACCAATAGCCAATCCGGAAAACGCGATGAAAATCCATACGGCCCTGTTTGCTTGAAAATGAGAGAATACTTAAGGGAAAGTAACTTATATGATATATATAAAAATACTCTTACAAGTTTTGCCTTTACTGCTGTAATAGTATCAATTTATCGAAATACGCAATACTACGATTTTTATAAAGCTATAAAGCAAAGTAAGGAGGCAATGGAGAAGTTTCGAAATGACTATGGATTTGATTTAGATAAGTACAGCTTGGAATTGAGAACACGCTGTGTACTTCCTTTAGCAAGGCTAAATTTTGTTTTTCCTATAGTTATGGCAGCAAAATTAAAGGATCTAATTCGTGTTTTAAAATAGTGTTTAGGATTTATTATTGTTATACGTTGGAGGTAATACAGTTTAATGAAACTTTCAATTATTTTTATTACATGTAATAGAAAAGATGAATTAAAAAGAGCTATAAATTCCTGCATTAAAAATATGATAGCTAATACGGAGATCATTGTGGTCGATAATAATTCAACTGATGGTACGAAGGAAGCCATAGAGCCAATTCTTATGAGTTATGGTATTACCTATAAATATTATTATTCGAACAAAAATCTAGGAGTTGCGGGTGGTAGAAATAAGGCAATGGAAATGGCAAGAGGGGAATATGTTTTTGCTCTGGATGACGATGCAATAATAAAAAGTGAGCACTTCTTTGACAAAATATGTAAAAAGATGGATCAGAATCTTAACATTGTTGCAGCAGCAGTGGAAATTTATGAACCACTTACAAATAGCTTTTTAAATAACAAAATCTATGAATCTAAAAAAAGCGATTATACTGGTTCATTAACAACTTCATTTATTGGAGCTGCTCATATATTGAGAAGAGATTTTTATGAGGGTTTTAACCTATACCCAGAAAAATTAATGTTTGGTTCCGAAGAACTATACCCCTCTTTAATTGCTGTAAAGGAGAATAAATTAGTAGCTTATTTTGATGATTTAAAAGTTGAACATTTGCCTAGCAAAATTTCACGTGTTGCAGGACAAGAGAGGGATTTCAATTTTATTTTAAACATCTATATAGTTCGAAAGTTATGTTATCCAAAAATTGTTTTACCATTCTTAATCATTACATTGCTTCTTAGAATAAATAAAAACAATTTAACTAAGTTTAAAAGTTATAAAGAAATGAAACATATACATGATCTTAGGTACAATAAAAAGGATATAAAAAGAATGAAATTCAGTCGTTTTATTCACTTGGTAAAGGAAGTTGGGTTGTTTGAATTAATATAAAATTGATGTGGAGAAGCTTAAATGATATCGCTTAATAAAAATCAAAATATAAATTATTCTATTATAATGTTTTGTATAACAATATTACTTGTATTTTTTGCAAGAGATCAATTTTTTAATTTAGGAAATTATTTTTTACTACCCATTATCACAATTATTTGTTCTGCTTTTTACTTAGCTACAATGCAAATAAATATTATTCTTAGAATTGAACATATATGTGTTTTAAGTATATTAGGGTATGCTTTTTTTATAGTTTATGTTTTAGGAAAGGGATCGGAATTTGACATAGTTGCTGCTACGTTGTTATTTTATTTGTTTTTTCTTCTTATGGTGTCAATTGATTTAAATGAAAGAAGCTTAAAATGGGTGGTTAATGCGTACGTTATTTCTGCATTAATTTTAGCAATAATACTTTTGATACAAATGAAACCACCTTATCCAGGTCAAATTCGTTATGGGATTTATTATTCTTCAACAGATTTTTACGATGTGAATTTCACCGCAACATTTATGCTAATTCCAGCATTAATAACTTTTAATCAAACCTTAGTTGCGAAAGTACAAAAGAAAAGAATAAGGAATGGCATTTTCACATTAATAATATTTTTGGCCATTGCTCTTACAGGGTCGAGAGGAAGTATAGTTCCGTTAATAGCTGTGTTCTGTTATAGAATGGTAACTTTACGAAAGCTTAAAATTTCGTATCTATTTACTTTATTGTTGTTATTAATAGTAGTTTATATTGCTCTACCTGATGAGCTATTTAATAGATTCTTTGTGGATTCATACGAGTCTAATAATGTTAGAAGGCTACATGCTTGGGAATATGGAATCCAATCCTTTTTGATTAGTCCTTGGTTTGGAAATGGACTATATTCAACAAAGAGTATTATTGAGTCTACAATAGGAATTGTATATAACGCACATAATACCTTTATCGTTATTTTGACTCAATATGGCATTATAGGTGCTATACCCAATGTATTCCTATTAATATATCCTATTTTGAAGTTTTTGACAAAGAAAACTCGGAATAACTTATTATTATATTATTTATCATTTATTTTTTCTTTAATTATGATAGAGGCTAATTTGAGTTTAGTTATACTTATTCCGTTGACAATAATGTATATGGCATTGAACTATGTAAAAAAGAATCCTTCATATGATATAAGTAATATAATGTGAAACATAATGGCCTTAATAAATTTAAAAAAGTGTTTGTTAGAATACACTCTTATAGCAAAGAGGAGGGTAGAGAATGGATGATTTAATTTCTGTTATTGTACCAGTATATAATGTAGAAAAATATTTACCTAGATGCTTGGACTCAATTATTTATCAAAAACATAAGCACTTGCAAATTATCCTTGTTAATGATGGATCCTCAGATCTTTCTGGAAAAATTTGTGATGAATATGCGAAACGTGATTCTAGAATTACAGTCATACATCAAAAAAATAGTGGTGTATCAAATGCTAGAAATAACGGTTTATTGTACGCAAAGGGAAAGTATGTACAATTTATAGATGGAGATGATTATATTGAGAAAGATATGTGCAGTCGGTTGTACGAAGCGATGAGTGATAATTGTGATCTTGTGATATGCGGTTATAGGATAATACAGGATGGCATAAGCAAGTCTAGAATGCATGATAATCATATTAATACTACAAAAGATTGGTATAGGGATTTTATCTTAATGTATGAAAATGCTTTATTACACTCACCTTGTAATAAATTATATATCAAAAAAAAAATAAAAGTGAATTTCAGACAGGATATCTCATTAGGAGAAGATTTGATTTTCAATTTAGACTACATTAGAAGTATAGAAAATATCATATGTATTCCTGACGTATTATACAGTTATATAAAATATATGCCAATAAATAAAAAACTGAGTAGTCTTGCGTCAAAGTATAGGGAAGATTTTTTAGAAATACAGTTAGTGCTCCATGAAGAGGTAGAAAATTATATTAAATTCGCATTTCCAAATAATAGTGAGATCATTAACTACGAGAAATTTCATCTTATTTCTTGTTGTTTTTCAAGCATTTCAAAAACAGTTTACTCTAGTGGGGTAAGTGCAATAAAGAAAATCAATAGTATTAAGCAGTGGTCAGAAAACAAGGAGATTCAGAAATGTATTAATACCACTAGGACATCTAATTTTTTTGAGAATATAAGTACATTTCAAAGAGTCCAGTTTAAATTATTTAGGTATTTTTTAAAACAGAAGTTATGTATAACAATTTATTTGTCTTTACGGGCAAAATATATTCTATATGAAAAAATAATAAACGAAATTTTATTAAAGAGGAATAAAATAGCTAACTGATAGAATTAATGACCTTTTAATGTAAGGTAGTTTAGATAGAGTTAAATGCCGGTTTAAAACAACAACTATATATCTCTCTTCTTAAAATTCTTATTTAGGTAAAGATAAAACAAATGCATAGTATAGAAAGGGAAATAAATGAATATATATATTTATAACTGCTCAAACACATTTAATTATGGCTCAATGATGATGGGTGAAAATTTTGTTAGTTATTTTAATAAAATACTTAAGGAAAAAAATAATTATTATGTCGAAACAAATGATGAGTTAAATATAAAAAGATTAAAGGAGGCTACTGGAATTGATGAAATATTTCCAGTTAAAATGAACTCTCTTTTTAAAGATGGATTAAATAGGTATGACTATATCTTTGGGTATCTAGGGTTTAGAAAAATCATTTCTAAATTAGCAAATAATATTGATTTAGTCGTTGTTTTGGGTGGGGATGACTTTACAGAAGATTACGGGTGGAAAGAACCAGTTTTAAATGCAATAAGATTTAATATTTTAAAAAGAGAGGGAATAAAGGTAGTAATGCTTGGACAAACTATGGGCCCATATAAATCCTTTAGAAAGCCCGTTATGAAAACTCTTTTGAATAATATAGATAAAATATATCCAAGGGATCCTATTACCTATAAATACCTTAATAACTTAGGATTGAAAAATATAGAGATAACTGATGACCTTGCTTTATTGCCTCTTTCAAAGCAAGCTCTAATTGAAAGAAAAAAAACGTTCATTACTTATTGTCCTAGTGAATTGATTTACAGATATTCAAAAGAAGGTAAAAGAGAAGAATGGATAGATTTCAATTTATTTATGATAAATGAAATTATGGAGAAATACCCAGAGAAAAAGCTAGTCTTACTTGCACATGTGTTAAAGCCTGAGCATGTGGATGATAGAATTATTGTGGATGAGCTTTATGAATTAATTAATTCAAAATATAATGGTAGAGTTATTATCCAAAATGAAGAGATGTATCCCTTTGAGGTAAGAAGGTATATTCAGCAATCACTATTTACAATTTCAAGCAGGATGCATCCTATTGTATCTTCTATTCAGTGTGAAATACCTGCAATAGCATTATCTTATAGTACTAAGTATTGGGGTATTATTGGTGAAAGATATGGACTTAACGATTATATAATAGATATAAGACATATGAACTATATTGAATTGAGAGATAAATTTAAACAAACTGTTGAAAAAGTTGAAAAAGATTATTTTGAAATTCAGGCCAAAATGAGAGAAAAAAACAAACTGGCGGAAGAAACTATTAGAAATACATTACTTGAGATAAAATCTTTAAAGGACTAGAATTGCATATTTTTAAAATACCGTGGTAAAAATTATAGACAGGTGGGTCGTAAAAATGTCGACCCTTACTTTATTTCTATAATATAGGGGATTTATTTTGGATTATTATTAGTTTTCGTTTCATACTATATAATAAATGGGAAATAAACTCCTTTCATTTATTACAAAATTATGTATTTCTATGGTGATTAAAATTATGAGAATTAAGAATTCTTTACTGAATTATTTATCAGGAATTGCTACTAAAATAATAAGCCTTATTTTAAATTTTATATCAAGGACAGTATTTATTAATATTCTCGGTATATCCTACTTAGGTGTTAATGGACTAATGACTAATGTCTTATCATTGTTAAATCTGGCAGAACTTGGAATCGGCACGGCAATTACCTTTAGTTTATATAAACCGATAGCTAATAATGATAATAAAAAAATAATTATACTTATGAACTTTTACAAGAAGGCATATAGAATTATCGGAATCATAGTTTTCTTAGTAGGATTAATATTATTGTTATTTATAGATTTAATCATAAAGGATTCTGGAGATATTGAAAACCTAAAACTAATATTTTTAATATATATATTAATAGTCAGTTTTCCCTTATTTTATTAATTATAAAGTCACTTTAATTAATGCTAGCCAAAAAGGGTATTTATTAGCTCCTACTAATGTTTTATTCAATTTAATAATAGTCCTATTACAAATAATAATATTAATAGCAACAAAAAATTTTATATTTTATTTAATTACAAATATGATAGTGTTATTTGTTCAAACTGTATATCTGAACATTAAAGTAACACGTTTATATCCATTTCTAAAAACGAAATCCACTGAAAAATTACCAAAAGAAGAATATAACTTAATATTAAAAAATGTTAAAGCTATGGTTTTTCATAAGTTGGGGGATTTTAGTATTAATGGAACAGATAATCTTATTATTTCAGCCTTTTTAAGTGTAAGTGTAGTAGGCTTATACTCAAACTATGCAATGATAATATCTTCAATTAACGCTTTTATAGTTTTATTTTTTGAGAGTATAACTGCTAGTATGGGTAACTTAATAGCTACGTCATCAGATCGAAAGAAATTAGAGGTTTTTAATATAACTAACTTTATTAGCTTTTGGATATATGGTTTTGCTACAATATGCTTTTATAATTTATTAAATCCAACTATAGAAATTTGGCTTGGCAATAAATATTTAATAGCTCAAGAAATTATACTAGTAGTTCTGTTTAATTATTACTTAACAGGCATGAGAGTTCCTGTAACAACTGTTAAATCAGCAGCTGGGATTTATGATGTAGATAAATTTACCCCTTTAACCCAAGCGGTAATAAATCTAGTAGTTTCAATATTATTAGTTCAAAAATTTGGCCTTATTGGTGTTTTTATCGGAACACTAATTTCTAGTTTAGTTTTACCATGTTGGCAGAGACCTTATATTCTATATAAGTATGTTTTTAAAACATCATCTAGACCATATTTTTTAGAATATATAAAGTATTTGTCGGTTATTTTTGGAATAATATTAGTAACTTCATGGATTATCAACACGTTCTTCTTAGAAACAACAATAATGAATTATATTGCAAGGATTATTGTATGTTTATTGGTTCCTAATTTAATAATAATAATATGTTTTTATAGGTCTAGTGTATTTAGAGAAGTAATTCAAATTCTTAAATCAGTTCTAAAGGGGAAAAGTAGATGGATAAAAAAGTCAGTATAATAACTCCATGTTATAACGGTGAGGACTTTATAAGTAGGTATTTGAATTCTGTATTAAACCAAACATATCAAAATATTGAATTAATTTTAGTCAATGATGGATCCACAGATAGGACAGAAGATATAGTTAAGTCTTATATACCAGAATTTAAGGAAAAAGGTATGGAATTAATTTATATTAATCAAGAAAATACTGGTCAATCGGGTGCATTAAATAAAGGTCTACAATTATTTACAGGAGATTATTTAACATGGCCAGATTCAGACGATATTTTAGCAGCCGAAAGTATTGAAAAAAAGGTATATTTCTTAGAGAAAAACAGAAATTTTGGGTTAGTAAGAACTGATGCGAAGATCGTTTATGAGGGGAATTTATCAACTATAACAGGTTACTTTGCAAGAAAAAATCCTAATAGGTTTAAAGAAGACTTATTTTTAGATTACATTATAGAAGATAATGTGTGGTTTGCACCAGGATGCTATATGATTAGAACAACTTCATTTATTGATGTTATTCCTAACAAACAAATCTATCCTAGTAGGGCCGGTCAAAACTGGCAAATGCTTCTACCGATTATGTTTAAATATAAATGTGGTTTTATTGATGAACCACTTTATACCTATGTAGTAAGAAGTGAAAGTCACTCACATAAAATAACTACAATGAAGGATCACTTTATACGTTGTTATGAACATGAAGATATATTATTGAATACTATTAATTCAATAAAAATGAATGAAATAGAAAAAAATAAATATATAAAAATTGTCGAAGCAAAATATATTAGAAAAAGATTTTATTTAGCAATCCAAATAAGAGACCAGGATATCTTAGAAAGAGAATTCAATCTATTATGTAATAGTAATTATATAACGATAAAAGATAAAGTTTCATTTTTTTTAGTAAAGATTAAATTGTTTAATATAATTAATAGATTAAGAAAAGTCATAAAAATTTCCTCGATAGAAAAATTTTAGATCCTAAATAAAATAATTTACTGACTTAGACACCTTTATTATAGAATATTTAACGATACAGTAACTAATAACAGCTATATTCTATTGGTATCTATATATAATAGTTTCTTCGGTGCGACATCAACTTTCTGTTAAGATTTATTTTTAAATGATATAGAAAAAAGGTGTAAATAATGATTAAAGTAATTAAAAGAATTATTCCAATTTCAATTAAACAAAAAATAGTAGATAGTAAACTTTTGACCTTAGTACAATTGATAAAAAACTATTCATTTGATATGAAAAAGTTCATTAAATATTCAGGTACTTTTAACGCTAAGAAAACAAAACAACACTATGAAGCTAGTTTGATATTTTATTATCATAAGATCGAAAAAGGGTTATCTTTACCGAAACCTAGGATTGGATTTGGTAAAGATAATGTAGATTATCTTGTATCATTATTAGAAGAATACTATAAGAAATATGGTTGGGATGATATTTCAAAAGTCACTTTAAATACTTTGTATGCTTACTATTATTTTAATGAAGAAAACGGTCTACTAATGAAGGACCTTTTTAATAGAATAGAGTGCTTAAATAAAGCCTTACCTTTGGAAAGTGAATTTTCGGTGGGTGGAGTTCAGGAATTATCTAAAGCAGATATCAATAAAAGTTATATGAATTTTAAGGAATTTGCATACTCAAGGTATAGTATTAGAAACTTTGCCCCTGGTGAGGTTAGTTTAGATTTAATAGAAGAAGCTATTAACATAGCACAAAAAACGCCCTCTGTTTGTAATAGACAAACTTCTAGAGTATATGTATATAATGATGAAAAATTAAAAAGAGAAGTATTAAGATACCAAAACGGAAATGCTGGATTCGGCGAAAGTGCCAGTAAAATTTTAATAGTTACATCTAAAATTGAAAATTTCATGGGGGTACATGAAAGGTACCAAAGTTATATTGATGGTGGTATGTACTCAATGTCATTAATTTATGCTTTACACTCGTTAGGATTAGGAACCTGTCCTCTAAATTTAGCTATTACAGAAAAAGTTGAAAAAGACTTAAAAAAAGCGGCTAACATTGGTAACTCCGATGTTTTAATAATGATGATTGCTGTAGGTAATTTACCAGAAAAACTTAAAGTGGCTTCGTCTCATAGACGTAATGCTTCCGAGGTGTTGAAGGTTTTTTAATATTGGTTAGTCATAGAAAATTGTTGAATAATTGGTTTAAACAAACCGTGGCCCTGCTTTTATCGGGAATTATTTAGTAGGATAAAAACTGACTGCCTGAAGTTAGTTTACAAGTGAAAGGGCGTTGTCATTAGAAAAGTAAAGGGGTTATTATATGTATAAAATAGCTGTTGCAGGAACAGGCTATGTGGGTTTGGTAGCTGGCGTTTGCTTTGCTGAAGTTGGACATCAAGTAACCTGTGTTGATATTGACGAGAACAAAGTAAATTTAATGAAACAAGGATCTTCCCCAATATATGAAGCTGGTCTTGAGGAACTAATGCAAAAGAATTATGCAGCTGGAAGGTTAACATACACTACCGATTATACTCAAGCTTACAAAGATGCGGATGCAATTTTCATTGGTGTAGGAACACCAGAGCAGCCTGATGGTTCTGCTAATCTTTCATTTATTGCTACAGTTGCTAGACAAATAGCGGAAACAATCGAAAAAGATTGCTTAATTGTGGTAAAGTCTACTGTTCCTGTTGGGACAAATGACAAGGTGGAGCAGTTTATTTATGATTTCCTTCCACATGATGGAGAGAAATATACTGGGAATGGATCTGGCTCTGGTAAAGAAATAAGAGTAGAAGTTGCATCTAATCCAGAATTCTTGGCTCAAGGTACAGCAGTTAAAGACACTTTAAATGCTGCAAGAATTATCATTGGTACGGAAAGTAAATGGGCACAAGACCTACTAATGGATATATATGAGCCCTTTAATATCCCTATCGTGTCTGTTAGCAGAAGATCATCTGAGATGATAAAATATGCTTCAAATGATTTCCTAGCCCTTAAAATATCTTATATGAACGACATCGCTAATCTTTGTGAATTAGTAGGTGCCGATATTCAAGATGTGGCTGTTGGAATGAGCTTTGATGAGCGTATAGGTAGTAAATTTTTAAATGCAGGTATTGGTTATGGTGGAAGCTGTTTTCCAAAAGATACAAAGGCATTAAAGTATATAGCTGATCAGCATGGATATGAACTTAAAACAGTCAAAGCAGCCATTGATGTAAATAATGAACAGAAAACTATACTCTATAAGAAAGCAAGTAAGAGATTAATTACTTTTAGCGGTCTGAAAGTAGCGGTACTTGGTTTGACCTTCAAGCCAGGAACTGATGACTTAAGGGAAGCTCCTTCACTTGATAACGTACCATTATTGTTGGATCAAGGTGCCGATATTTATGCTTTTGATCCAGTTGGAGCAGACAACTTTAAGCGTAAATATCCAGAAGGAAAGCTTAGTACAGGAAGTATAACATACGTTGATGATGTTAAAGGTGCATTAGACGGGGCTAATGTTTGCTTTATATTTACTGAGTGGGGCGAGATTAAGGCTGTGAAACCAGAGGACTATAAGAATTTGATGAGAACTCCTTTAGTGTATGATGGAAGGAATATATATAGTATGGAAGGTATGAGGGAAGCAGGAGTTGAGTATCACTCCATTGGAAGAAGCTTTGGTACAGGTAAAACTTATACAAAGGAGAAAGGCTTAAATGAATCGAAACTATAAACCACTAGATAAAAGCAAAACTTATCTAATTACTGGAGCAGCAGGTTTCATCGGATATTATTTATCTAAGAAACTATTAGAGAAAGGCTGCCACGTTATTGGAATTGACAATATTAATGATTACTATGATGTGAATCTTAAGTATGCTCGTCTGGAGAAGCTTGAACCTTTTGAGAAGTTTACTTTCATTAAGGGGGATATTTCTGAAAAGGCTTTAATTACACGTATCTTTGAAGAGTACAAGCCTAACATTGTTGTGAATTTAGCTGCTCAAGCGGGTGTACGTTATTCAATTGAAAATCCAGATGCTTATATTCAAAGCAATATGATTGGTTTCTTTAATATTCTAGAAGCCTGTAGATATAACCCAGTGGATCACCTTGTTTATGCATCTTCTAGCTCTGTTTATGGGGCAAACAAGAAAGTGCCATTTGCAGAAACGGATATGGTAGATAATCCTGTCTCTTTATATGCAGCGACTAAAAAGTCAAATGAGTTGATGGCTCACACATATAGCCACCTTTATAAGATACCAGCAACTGGACTTCGATTCTTTACAGTATATGGTCCAATAGGACGTCCAGATATGGCATACTTTGGTTTTGCTGATAAGTATTTATCAGGTGAGCCTATCAAGATTTTTAATAATGGAGATTTTGATAACGACCTATATCGCGATTTTACTTACGTTGAGGACATTGTGGAAGGGATTGAACGTATTCTTAACAATCCTTCTGTTGATGAAAATAATGTACCGCATAAGGTGTTTAATATCGGAAACAGTAATCCTGAAAAATTGATGGTATTTATTGAAACGTTGGAAAAATGTTTAAGTAATTCTATGGGTAAAGAGGTTCTATTTGAAAAGGTATTCGAGCCAATCAAGCCAGGGGATGTACCTGCTACTTATGCTTCCACTGAGGCATTGGAACAAGCAGTTGGTTTTAAGCCTAAGACCTCTATTGAGGATGGGCTACAGAAGTTTGCGGATTGGTACGTGGAGTATTATAAAATGAAGTAATATTACATGGGGGTGGCTATAGCAGCCACACCGTCTCTTTTGTTACCATTAGTTCGTTAAAACTATGCAGGAATTACTGTGTGCAAGGGAAGAAGCTCCATCCCTTGACATTCTTCGAATAGTTCATAATATCGGTGCCTGTCACCATAGCCATCAAGCTAAGCAAATAATTTCCTAATTTCGCAAAAAGAACCTATTCTTTCTTTGAAACCTAAAGAAAGGTAGGTCCTTTTTATGTTAAATCGTAAGTTGAGTGTGGAAGAGGATTTTCGACTAATTTCTGTCGATTTGATCAAGATTTTTAGCCCTAATTTTCTCAATGATTTGGCAAGAAAAAATTTATTTCTTCAGAGGTCCAGCAAATTCGAACCTAAAGATTTTATTGCTCTTTGCGGTTTTTTGAATCATCAATTAGGAAAAAAATCATTAACCCAATTATGTGGTGTTTTAGCTTCTGAAAGAAACATTTCCCTTAGTACAGAAGGTTTAAACCAACGGTTTTGCGAAGCCAGAGTAAATTTATTGAAGGATGTTCTTTCTGCACTCATTTTAAAACATTTCTTATCCGATCTTCTCCCAAGTCTTCGCCATTCTAAAATTGGCCGAATCCGAATATTGGATTCCACTTCCTTTGAACTGCCCACATTCTGTCAGGAAAAATACTTCGGTTATCACAAATCAGGTGTCAGGATTCAGCTGGAGTATGAATTGCTTAAAGGGAACTCCTGCATCTTGTTGTACAAGACCAGTTGGATAGTGATCAAGTTTTTGCCGAGGAGATTATGAGTACATTACGGAAGTTTGATTTAATTAATCGTGATTTAGGATATCTTTCTTATGAGATCCTGAAGTCGATTAGTGAAGCAGAAACCTAGTATATTTCAAGGGCGACAACGAAAATACTTGCTTTTGTCAAGGATGGAATGGAGAATTTCGTCAGATTAGACATAGAAAAAATAATGGAAGAGATGGAGATTGGTGAGACAAGAGTAATAGAAGATATCTATGCGGGGAAGGGAAAGTTGAAAATTCCTCGCCACACTTTACCAGGCGTTAATGGAAGGAGGTGAGGCTCTTTTAGCCAATATAGAGGTTATGTTTGAACAGGTAGAAAAATCGGACAAAAAGCGAAACGATTGAAGAAAAGGACCCCTTTTGAAATCCTTCTCGGCGTGTTCGAACAAAGCAATATGAGAGCTGCTTAAGAGGTTTTGTGAAAATAAATATTGAAAAAAAGCTAGTTTTGTAGGCTTATTAAAGTATGCACTTTTTTAGAATGTAATTTAGCATCGAAATAGAAATCACAAGGGTAGAAAAAATTTCCACTAATGTCGAAAAATTCGCTTGATGGCTATGATGGCACGCCCTGGATTTTGTAGAAGATTGATAGGTTTTTAGAATCATGGAAAGTTTTAGAATGAAATAGCAGCTGAATATATCTGATTACCACCGCCCCTTCCAAGACATAATAGAATTCTTCTCCTGGAAAGTGGAAAGTATTATTTCTTTTTTGGTTTGGTTTCAACTTAATAATAAAAGGGGCCAGTGAGCGGTTAATAGACTCCAACACATTTGCTTACCTATTATTTACCTTTCAATAGCTACATCTAAAGTATTTGAAAAAAATTCTGCCAATAAACCATTTTTAGGAGGAATGTAAGCATGACAGTACAAGTGACAAGTATTGGACTAAAGGGATTGGAGGGATACCGTGTCCAAGTGGAGGTGCAGGTGAAAGAAGGGATGGAGTCGATTATCATTGTCGGTCTGCCGGATGCCTCCGTTAAAGGATCGAAGGAAAGGGTTTTGGCAGCGCTGCATAGTATGGGACATTCCTTAGTTGATATGAAAGTGACCATTAACCTATCCCCTTCAGAACAAAAGAAAAACAGCCCCTTGTTTGACCTAGCGATTGCCATTGGTGTGTTACAAAGTGGAAAGTTTTTAACAGAAAAGATTTCAAAGGATACTGGTTTTATTGGTGCTTTATCATTAGACGGAACCATCCTGCCTGTGGAAGGAATGATCGCTGCCATTCTTGCAGCGAAAAAAAATCAAGCTAAAGAAGCTATTTCTCCCCTTTGCCCCGACCATTCCTAAAATTGAGATACCTGGCCTAGAGCTAGTCTATATAGAGACACTTCAAGATGTCATGGACCATTTAGCGGGCCATCCGATGCTGCCTCTCCTTCAACCAGTGGAATCGTTAGAGGATCACAGTGAAGTGGGACGGGATATTAATCAGATTATTGGCCATGAATGGGCCAAAGGAGCCTTAGAGATTGCAGCAAGTGGAGAGCACTATGTGTTGATAAAAGCCACGAGAACCGCCCCCAGTGGTTTCTTCTGTTTTTTAATGTTGTTTCTTTTTCCCTTTCTTTCTTTTCTTTGGATCAAGGAGAAAGACGACCGGATGTTTAGGTGGGCCAACGGTCAGGTCTTGCAACTGCTCGGCGTTTTGGATTTTTGTGTTGAATGATGAGAGTTTAGTTGGAACGATTATAGAAGAACCGTTGCTAAGTAGAACGTTTGTTTTTAGAGTAAAGCTTCTCGTTCTCTTGATGTGGAAGGGATTAAACCAGATGGTATCTTCATGCTTGTGTGTTTTGGTTGGAAACACGACGATCCGGTCGATGGGATTGACCAGAATGGGACACATATAAACATCACCAAGAAGATCTCTAGATGTTTCAATGGCTCCGCTTAAATTATACCCTATACATTTGATACTAATAGCGAGAATTTCTAAAGGGGACATGTCGACAAGGAAGGTCCGATTGGTTTCGTGAACCTCCGTGCATGTTTTCCCAAAGCGATCATTATGTCCCATCATGTACATGAAATCTGGTGTGATAATATACTGTTTTTCCATAAACAAACAAGGTTGCTCCTTTTGCAGCCATTCTGCTGGATTTAATAAAACAAAAACTACGGGTAGTGGGATTTGAAGGTATTACTAACTAGCCACCACCCTTCTATACTGTGAAAACGTCCTTGCCTCTAGTTAAATATCTCTAATATCAGGAAAATCCCCCTCTTCGTATCGTTTGTCCAACATTTTTCCTACTATATTTGTAAAGGTAGAAGGACGAACTTCTAGAATCCTCGCTAGTTTCATGATGGTGTCATAATTGGGTAAGACTTTATTATTCTCAAGATTGCTCAAATGTTTACGGCTTACCCCGGAACAGTCTGCTATTTCATCTTGTGTTTTCTGTTTCCCCATACGTAACCTTACGATTAATTCTCCAATGGTCTCGTGACTCTTCAATGGAATTTCTCCTTTTTAAGACCATTAAATAGTTTATAAGATTAGATAGACACGTTGCCACGGTTACATTATTTGGCGGTGATAAAAATAGTTTCCCAAGGTAAAATTTAGGGCCGTAAACAAGATCATTTTTTAAAAAATGAACCTCATTGATCCTTCAAAAATGCGGAAACACATGGATTTCAACCAAATAGTTGATTAGAATTTTGAAAAAAGTAGAATATTACAAATTTATGAATTTTTCTAAAATATTCATAGGAAAAGCTTTTAAATCCTGAGATTGCCTCCATTGTCATCGACTGTGTCCTAAGAAAGAATGGTTTAGTTCAGAGGCATATTTCTTAATTTCTGTAATGCCCCTATCTTCCATTGCTTCACGGCTGAAACAGACACGTTTTCTTGAATCGCCAGATCCTTCATAGTTTGATCATGGAGGATGATACCCACCACCCATTTTGTTTCTTTTTCTGTCAGTCCATGGCAATAAGAAAGCAGAATCTCAGCATCAAAAGGGGTGTCAGGATTTAGGTCCTGTACGGTTTCCCAATACTCTTCTTTTGGATAAGTGACCATTGTCTCATCCTTATTTTTTTGGGTCAGCTCCATTAGGAGTTTCCCTTTAATATAGGTATACGCATAGTTGGTGAAGCTTCCTTTTTCTGGGTTAAAGCGATTGTCAGCCTCCCAGAGGGCAATTAATGCTGCTTGATAGAATTCATCCTGGTTGCGGTAAAGATGAAGAGAGTGCATGATTTTATGAATCATAGGGTTATACTGCTCGACTAACTGATTAAAGCTATCCATTGCTGGATCCTTTCGGGACAGCATGCTTCCGATTTATTCCTAGGTAGCTTAAAGATATCGAGAATAAAGGCTTTAATCGAATGGAGCTTTTTCATTTTTGAAAGGAAAAATGGGAGGAAAAGAGTCTTTTTTGGCCTCAAAAAACAAATTTGGAGCTGTTTTTTGCAAATTTGAACCGTTTTGATATGAATTTGTGGAGACCAAGAGGACGGTTTTTGTGGACTCCACTGCTTTAAAATAAAGTCCCGAAAGGGATGAAATAAACGTAAGTGATAGTAAGTCGCTTAAGGTATTGGTTCTTCTTATCTAAGGCAACGGGATTGAAATGTGCAATGGTGACTATTCAAGGTCCTTGCCTAACTATCGTCGCAATCATCACCTTGAGTTCATTTTAAGTGTGGATGTAAATTGGAGAGTGTCGAGTAAAATGGGGATAATGACGAGTAAAGTTGTGGTTTGGCGAGTAAAATGAAAGTCTAACAAGTAAATTATCTAAACTGACGAGTAAAAGATATTTGCAGGTTTATAGGAAAATAAAACGAGGTTATGGGTTCTTTACATGTGCGCCAAGCTAAGGGTTAATGAAAAAGACGGTTCTTGTGGTAAAAAAAACACGAGAACCGCCCCTTTGGAAATTATTAACTAATTATTAGTTTTATCTTCGAGCATTAAAATACTACTCTTTTGTTTTAGAAGAATTGCTTCATTAGCTGATTTACTATTAGTCTCAAATAAGTCTTCTGCCTTAAGATTTTGGGTTTTTATTTTAATTTCCTGTTCAGTTTGCTTTTTAAGTTCCTCAAATTTTAGTTCCCACTCTTTTAATTTGTCTGCATAAGATTGTGCTTCTCTTTTGAAAAACTCTGCCTCATACTCATATTTTTTCTTCTCTTCAGGATCAGAAGCATCTTGAGCCTTGTAATAACTTTCTTCTGCTTTTTCTTGTTTCTCTTTCCCCATTCCTGTAAACCAACTGATAATAAGGTTTTTAACCTTACTAAGGATATATTCCAGTATCTCTTGTCCATATTTTGCAAGTAGAGTTCTAATTACTGGCCAAGCCTTCTGAATAAACCACTTGATTATTATTTTCCACATTCTGTACATCTCTCCTATGCGTTTAGGAATTAGTTGACCTAACATCTTGAAAATTCCCGGTTAATTTAATCAAAATTAATATCGGTACTTTCCACAAATTGTTTAATAATCCGATAATTGTTAGTATACCACGGAACTTGGGTATGTCCTTAAGACAATAATATGGATGACACGAATGAAGGAGGAAGTCCTTCTGAAGAGGTTCATTTAAAGATAGTAAAGAAAGGTTAGTTAAGAGTATAAAAAGCGATTAAGGGGAAAGATGTCTCGTTTGGTGATACATATGAACAAATACTAAATCTCCTTGGTAAACCAGATGAACAAAATTATGCTGCCGGACAAATGGATTTAACCTATGGAAAGGTTACTCTTCATTTAACTGATTTCTATAATCTTCCGGGCGATGATGATATCCAGCTCACCAACATAGAGCGTGTAGACCTGTACCATACAACAAAGGATGTCTTTTCCTCTTTAGGCGAACCCCTTGGTGCAGAATCTAGTGAAGATTTATATACTACTATTTTGAAATATGATGTAGATGGGTACTTATTTAGAGCGTATGAAGAGGACGATTCTACCATTTCGAAGATTGATTTTTGTATACCGGATTGAATAGTTTAATAGGGAATCTGACTATGCAGGAAGCAATTATTTTCATATTTTAATGTGTCTGTAACGGCTGTTTAATGTTGTTTCTGTATGATTAGTTTTAGAGCATCAAAACAACTTAAGGAGTTGGAACAAATGAAAAAACTGCAAGCTTTTCTTTATACATTTTACTTATGTTCATTATGTTAATAGCAAGTGTTTTAAACTATAAAACCTATTATTAATTTTACCCAACCGAAAAACGCCACCCATAATGGAACACTAAGAGAAGTACCCAAAATAAACCACCTAAAAAATTCCCCTGTTCATCCATGCAATCCACTCCTATTAGTAGATATAGACCACCATGTAGTTTTTCAATTGCGTTTTTTTAACTATAAGAGAGTGAGCTTTCAAAATCAATGGTAGGGAATATCTATTTTTACTATATACATAGGGTTAAAGGTTAATGTACCTTTAAAATTGAACTTTATACCAATTCTCTAATTGTGTACCTGCATCCGTAGCTGCAAATGCTGCGCCCACACCGGATAATAAACCTACTGTTACAACACCTGATACGATTTTTGTTTTGATTGATTTCATGATAAAATTCCATCCTTTCAAATTTGGGTTTTGTTTTTATTAAAGAACGCCGTCACTTAACAGGTTCCGTTAATCCATTTTGTTCACTTACTACTTCTGATAGAATCTCTTCAACATCCTTGGTTATTTGTGTAACTTCTCTCTCTTTTACTTGCTCTTTGTAACTTTGCAATTCGTTTTTATTTTGCTGGCTAAGATCCTCTTTGGAAGCCTGAATTTGTTGGATGTAATGGTCCTTGTGTGCTTTTATGGATTCTTCCAAATTAGCTGTGGTTCTTCCTTGAAAATCTATTAATTGCTCTTTTGCATTGTTAGCAGCCAATTGAATGTCTGTTGCAATCTTTTGTAGAGAAGCGTTCCATTCGTTCGCTGTGGTTTTATCCATTTCGAAACTGCTTTCCAAAAAAGAATTGTGATACTAAGTAGAAATCACAGAATCGGATTCTGAAAAAGCATATGTAGTTCCTTGTAGTTCCTACACCTAACAATGAGAATGATAGAAACGAACCTATGATAATCCTCTTCAATTTCACCGCCCTCCTTTGTAAATTTTGTTGGATGTTTGTTCGTTATATTGAACTTACGAGTTCATTATATAATGTAAAAAAATAGAAATAAAACCTCGAATTCAGCCGAATTCCAGGTAATTTCCAAATATTGTTCGTTCTTTCGCAGTTTTTCGTTCATTATTCAAAATGATCGTGTTCTTAATAATGATTTTTTTCTTTTTTTACTGGAAAAGGATGCTGTCGGAGTGTGTAAAACAATAAACAATTGGGTAATTCTTCCGAAATTATAGAGAGATATGATAACAACACGG
This sequence comes from Bacillus sp. SLBN-46, assembly GCF_031453555.1. GTDB lineage: Bacteria > Bacillota > Bacilli > Bacillales > Cytobacillaceae > Neobacillus. The sequence continues at coordinate 789,019 of NZ_JAVIZM010000001.1, forward strand.
GGAAAGTGAGTAGGATATTTAAATATATAAAATAAATTGAATAAAAAAATAGGGCATTCGACATATTCCTTTATACAGCTATTGAATTAAGGAAAGAGAGGTTTATAAATGGGACTAAATTTTCAGGATTTTTTACATCAAACTAACTTTCTTCCATTAGAGAATGGGGATTGGAAATTAATCACTGTTGATCATACTAACTGTAATACCAAGGTAGTAACATCTCAGATTAGAGAATACCTAAAAGGCTATACGAATGGTATTTATGTATATACTAATCTCCAAAATGAAGTGTACTATGTAGGACAGGGAAAACTAAAAGGTAGGGTTATTAAAAAGTATAAACAAGCTATAAGTGAATCAATTGAAATTCCTTCTCCAAGAGGATTATTTTTTAGAAGTAAGAAAGAAGTTTTGAATGTTTATGTTAGAAATGTGGAGAATTATATGGAACAGATAGCAATAGAAGCAATGTTATCAAATGTGCTTAAACCTAAGTATTTAGATTTCCTTCAAGAGTTTAATGTTTATAAAAAAGCTGGTAAGTTGGAAGAACTATTCAATAAATTAAAATAGATTAAATAATTATACCGTGTTTAGTGTCAGTTGAAAAAATTGTGTGCTTACATAGGTGAGAAGGATTGTTCATTTTTCCTTGTTCCATCTTCCACTGTTATCAAAGTCTAATTAAAATCCAACAAAAAAAGAGCCAAATAAATATTTTGGCTCTTTTTAATTAAAGACCAACCACGAGAACGGCCCCTATTGAGTTAGAAGAATAACCGTTGCACTAGCCAAATGGCTCCTAATGCGACAATCGCGTACGAACCATAGGTCACTATTTTCTTCGAATTTTTCAGCTTAAACATATAAGTTAACAAAGGAAGAAGCGATAATACAACCAATAACTGAACGGCTTCAATTCCCAGATTAAAATTAATTAATGCGACAGCAAGGTGGCTTTTCGGGATCGCCATTTCCCTTAGGATACTGGCAAAACCGAGGCCGTGAATTAAGCCAAAAAGAAACGTGATGCTCCAGCGGTGACGGATTTCTTTTCTGAAAATATTCTCTGCTGCTACATAACAAATACTAAAAGCAATGGTTGCTTCAACAAAACGAGAAGGGAGTGTGACCCATCCTAGAACGGCCAAACTCAGTGTAATACTATGAGCAATCGTAAAGGACGTGACAATTGTTGCATATTGCTTGAAGGTTTGCTTTCTTAGTAATAAGGCAAAAAGAAATAAAAGATGATCATATCCTGTTAAAATGTGAAGAGTGCCCAGTTTGAAAAATGAAAACCACGAAGAAGTAGTTGACTTTTCTACTGGTTTTATTTCCTTTGGCTGTTCTTGAGTAGTCTCAGGTTGTGTTGTTTGACCTTGTTCTTGCTGTACCTCTGTTAATAGAATCGTCCAAGTCCTGTCCTTCCCTTGTAAAACAGCTTCACTTTTTTCCCCCATGTAAGAGGCAGAAAGTAGATTCACATAGTTGGTGGCCGAATCATTGAAATAAAAACCATCATTATAAGAGATGGTTTCACCTGGGGAAAAGGAAGGGAAACTCAAATAAGCTGAAAGAAACTCTTTGTTTTCTTTTTTCACGAGTTTCATCTTCTCAATCTTAGGTGTTACTTCTTTGTTGTCCCGGTCAAGCGTGAGCCCCTCTGTAATCAATTCCTCTAAATGGTGTTTCTCCTTTTTTATTTCTGATTTTTCTAAGACCCAGTTCTTATTTTGATCTAAATCAGGTAGTAATTCTAACAGGGATAAAGTGTCTAACGTAAAGATGATTTCTGTTTTTTCGTTATTTATTGTTATTTGTGTATAACTTGCACTGTAAGCATGCGCCTGGGCTATTTTTGGAATCGAAATAAATAATATGAAGAAGATAGATAGAAACAGGAAGAACCTGCGTTTTATTTCGAATGAAGTCAACTTTTGCTTAATATAAGATTGTGTAGTATTCACAGTAGCCCCCTGATTTTCCTGCGTTAAATTATTCCATTTGTTGCAATGCTAAGCCATTCATTCCTACCCATTACACTCACATTATAAGGGTAATGGTAGATTTAAAGATAGTTTTTTTAGAAAATTTTTAACCCTAGATCTTTCAAACTATATATATTTATTTCTGAAAATTTTGTAGAATGAAAGAGTAATGAATGCTGCAAGGAAAGGTGCGTGGTTCATTACTTTTTTTATCAATAATATATTAAGTGGGTGGTAGATGAATGAAGAGGAGAAGTAGGAAGTTTAAACGCTGGACAAGCATGTTCATGGCAGGACTCCTATTGATCAGTACATTTTTGCCAAGTAGTTTCATTGGCAGAGCATTTGCGGATCAGGCAGATCATGTAGTTATCTCTCAAGTATTTGGCGGGGGAGGTAATAGCGGGGCTCCATACAATAAGGACTTTATCGAATTATACAATCCTACTAATCAGGAAGTCTCTCTAGACGGATGGTCCGTGCAATATGCATCTTCTACGGGAACAACCTGGGGTGTTACTCCTTTAAAGGGATACATTCCAGCCTATGGGTATTACCTAGTTGCAGAAGCGAGTGGAGCGAATGGTATCGACTTACCAACTCCTGACCAAACAGGTCCAAGCGCTATGGCAGCAGGAGCTGGGAAAGTCGCATTATTTAAGGATAAAACCACTGCAGCATCAGGTGCAAAACCAACCGGTGCTATTGATTTAGTGGGATATGGAAGCGGGACAGATTGGTTTGAAGGATCCACTGGTCCAACAGGCACCACTTCAGCTACTAAGAGTGCTCAGCGCAGACCTTATTCAAACACAAACCCAGCTCCAGGGAAAGGGAATGCCTGGGATACGGATGACAACGCAGCAGACTTTTATGTTGGTGCAATTACTTCTGTAAGAAACACGGCAAGCCCAGCTGAAACGCCGATGGTTCCAGTTATTAGTCTACAACCTAAGGGAATCAATATTCAATTTGTTCAAGAAGGTACTTCTCTAACAGTCAAAGGGGCTGTGGATGCAGCAGCACCCAACTCTAGTATTAAAGTATATGAAACTTCAACTAAAGGTACTGCTATAGCAGCTGGTACGGCAGCAGCGGATGGCTCCTTTACAGTTACAGGTACATCTTCTAAAGCTCTATCATCTGTCTTTGTTGCTGCAAAGCAAAGTGATTTAGATGAAAGCGCTACCATTCAAATTGACGTAGCGAAAGCAAGTGCACTTATCACTCAATCTAAATTAAGCTACGCGGTTATCAATGGTCAGGGCTCGTTAATCGGTAACGTAGGTGCATCAGTCGGTGCATCCGAAATTAATGTATACCCGAACGAGACAGCTAATCCGACTGAGAGATTAGTGACAAAAGAACTTAAGTCTGGCACGGCAGGAGATTTCTCAACCACCATTTCTAATGCTCCTGATACCGTCTATGTGACACAAACGACAAGCACTTCTAAAGGTATTATGCTAGAAAGCGCCCCTGTTGCGGTGACTACACCAGACCTATCAGTGGTTTCAAAACTTTCAGATGTTCGCGCATCGGATTCTAAAGGTCAACCTGTCAACCTAAATAAGTATTTTACAGTTGAAGGTGTGGCAAACGTCGATAATCAAATTCTTGGAACACAAAAGCAGAACTTTTATATCCAAGATGATACAGCAGGAATCAACATCTTTCATTCTTCCTTAGTGACACCTTTCAACGTTCTCAAGGGAGATAAATTACAAATTACGGGTAAAGTTATTGTCTACAATGGTTTAACTGAGTTTGAACCTACCTCTATTAAGAAATTGAGTGAAGGTAATCCCGTTCCAGAACCAAGAAACCTTACTATTCTAGATTTAAATACGTACGCAGTGGCTGAACCGCTGGAAGGAAGTCTGGTAACAGTGACAGGAAAAGTGTCAGCTGTAACCGCTTCTGGTGCCAACTATAATGTTACATTTGCAGATGCAAACAATAAAACCACCACATTAAGGGTAATTAGTGCAACAGGTATTGTCCCTGATACGGACCTAGTAATTGGAAAAAGCTATACCGTTACAGGTGTGTTAGGTCAATTCACTTCTAATGCTTCAGCTATAAATGGTTATCAAGTCTACCCTCGTGATGAGCAGGACATTGCACCTATTCTTGGCATTACGCATACAGCCATTACAACCTTATATAAGGGTGTAAGTGTTGAATTTGCGGCCAATGCAGATGGTGCAGATTCAGTAACTACTTACTACAGAGCTACTGGTACAACTAACTATACAGTCTTACCGATGACCAAAGGCAGTGAGGGACGTTATACGGTAACGTTAGATGCAGCCGATGTTCCACAAAACGGATTTGAATACTATATTGAAGCAAAAGCTGGTGTTCAGGTAGAATCGGTTGGAACAAGCGAGTCGCCGAATCCGGTAACGTTAATCGAGGATACGTTCGGACCTACGATTAACGGTGAAAAACCACAGGCTGATACAAGAGTCGAAAGTCCAACCCCTGAGATTACTGCTTTGATTAACGATCCAAGCGGAGTAGACGAAACTACTGTCCAAATGTGGTTAGATGGGCAAGAGCTTACCGCTCCAAATGCGACAATCAGTAAAACACAGGTGAAATACACGCCTGAAGAAGAACTTGCACTTGGTGTACACACGGTGAAGGTTTCTGCTAAAGACGTAAAAGGAAATGCAACGGAAAAAACTTGGACATTTGAAATTGTTCCACGTTTTACAGGTGGTAACCATTATCGTGGTACCACACACAACCATACGAATATTTCACATGATGGTGCGGGAACTCCGGAGGATGCATTAAAAGCTGGTAAAGCCCATCATTATGATTGGTTCGCTTTCTCAGATCACTCACATGATATCGACCCAGAAAAATTGGGAACAGATACGGTTGTCCGCAACGGGATGCAAGAACGTTCTGGCGGCGATCAGTGGCAATTAACGAAAGACTTGGCAACTCGCTATACAAATAGTGATTATGTCGTATTCCCTGCTTTTGAAATGACCTCTACAACATGGGGACATTCTAATATCTTTGGATCAGATAATTTCATTGATCGAAATATTAATGGAAAGCAATATCAAGACTTAAGCCAGTATTATGCATGGGTGATGACCTATGACGATATCGTTGGCCAATTTAATCATCCAGATATGTCGGCCAATGCCTTTAATAATTTCAAGCCATACAACAAAGATGTAGATAAACTATTTACTATGTTAGAAGTGGGCAATGGCTCGGGACACTATGGGTATGCTAATGCTGAAAACAAATTCTTCTCAGCACTTGATCTTGGTTGGCACGTTGCACCTACTTATGGGGAAGATAACCATGAAGGTACTTGGGGCCAAGTAAATGCTCGTACGGTTATTGTTGCGGACGATCTTTCTCAAGTATCTCTTCTTCATTCCATGCGTAATATGCGGGTGTACATGGAAGAAGATTCAAACTTTACGTTGGATGTTTTAGCCAATGGATACTATATGGGATCCACTGTAGATAGCAAAACACTTAAGTTTAAAATTTCTGGTAGTGACCTTGTTGCGGAAGAACATAATGCAACGGACTATAACTATCTACCAACAACTTATAAGTCTGATGACAGAATCTCTAAGGTTGAATTGATTACAAATGGTGGAGCGGTCGTTGCTTCTACTTCACCAATGGAAAAAGATTTTACCTGGTCACCAACCTACACGGTAACAGGCGGCCAGCAGTGGTTTGTTGTTAAGGTTACCCAAATGGATGGAGAACGAATTTACTCTTCACCTATTTGGTCAAAAGAAGAATCTGTCGATGTGAAAGTGAACAGTATTGATATCGATGGTGATGTGATCGTTGGCGGCAACCCTGCCACATTAAAAGCGACGGTTGCTAATAACGGTACAGAAGTGGTGGAAAACCTAAAAGTAGATTTCTATTATGATGAAGTAAAACCAGAGAATTTTATTGGAACAAATAATATTTCATCTATTTTAACTAAGAGCTCAGCAACTGCTTCTACTACATGGGCAAGCCCAATCAAAGGCGATCATCAGTTAATTGTTGTTGTTACATCGAATGATGGCCTAGATCTTGGTGAAGTGAAATATTCCTTACCAGTAAAAATTAAAGAGCCGCTAGGTATAAAAGTATTAATCGATGCCAACCACGGCAATGAAAATACAAGCAGCGACAGCGGCACCTATAAAAATAACCTAAAATCCTTCACCCTAATGCTGCAAAAAGAGGGCTACACGGTAACAGAAAATAAAACAGCTCTTACAGATGCGGTGTTAAGTAATGTGAAAGTATTAGTGCTTACTAATGCAAGAATCGCTTTGACAGCTGAGGAAAATGCAGCAGTGGCTAAATTCGTGAAAAACGGTGGTTCCTTATTGATGGCTGGTAAGAGTAATAACAGTACAGACCCAACCATTAATAACGCATTGCTAGATGAAATTGGTTCTTCCATTCGAATGGGTAACGATGGAGTGTTTGATGATAGTAAGAGCGGAAACTTCTGGAGTGATCCAAAGGTAAGCCCTTATGCCGTTAGATTACATCCAGGTCTTGTTTCCAATTATATTACGGACCGCGTTTCATTCATCGATTACTATAGTGGTGGAAGTTTATCAGGAGCTAATAATCAGCCATTAACGCAAGATGGCAAGGTCGTTATTTTAGCAAAAGGTAACGAAACAACTTATCAAGGAAATATCCAAGACGGCTACACATATGATTCTGTTTCAGATACATCTGGCGGATCTGCGATTCCTTTGATTGCATCCGAAGAAATCGGTACTAACGGTCGTGTGATTATCTCAGGTATGAACATCTTTAATGACAAGCAAATGGATGAATCCTATGAGCCAAAAGGTAATGACGAATTTACTTTCAATGCAGTGAACTGGTTAGCTCATCGTGAAACAAAGATCGCTAAGATTGGTGATGCACGTAAGTTAGGGGATGGTACAGAAGTTGCAGTGGAAGGTACGGTTGTAACGGGAGCAGGCAATTTCTTTGATGCTTTCTACGTTCAAGATGAAACCGGTGGGATCATGGCCTTCCTTGAAGTTCCAGAAGGTTCTTTAAAACAAGGCGACAAAGTACGTGTATATGGTCATATCAAGACATTTGAAAATAACAAAGAATTAGAGTTTACAAGTTTTGCTAAAGATGTCATTAAACTTGGAACGGGTGAACTCGTACAGCCGAAATTTGTGGCAACTGGAGAAGCGACATCTGAAGCAAACCAAGGGCTTCTTGTTAAAGTAAAAGGAACGGTAAAATCGAAATACGATGAAAATTCGTATGTGATTAATGATGGTTCGGGCGATGTGTTAGTATTTACTGACGGATACATCGTTAACCAAAGTGGACCAGTTCCAGCTCTTAAGAAAGGTGACGTGTTAGAAGCGGTGGGTCTTTCAGGAGCTTATGCACAGGGTCTTCGCATCCGTGTAAGAGATACGAGAGAGTTGGTTGGAACACCAGATATTACGGCACCAGAAGCACCAGTTGTTGATGGTGTGACTGATGCAGATCTAGTGATCAAAGGTACAACGGAAGAAAATGCAAGAGTGATTGCAAAAGTTGATGGTCAAGTGATTGGCGCAGCAACAGCTGATGCAGAAGGTAAGTTTTCGATCGCAATTGAAAAGCAAGCAGCTGGCACAAAGATTGTCCTAACGGCAGCTGATGAAGCGGGCAACGTAAGTGCAGGAGCAGAAATAACAGTAAGCGATATAACAGCACCGACAGCACCAGTTGTTAACCGTGTGACGGATCAAGATGTAGTCATCACGGGTACAGCAGAGGTAGGTGCGGAAATATCAGCAAAGGTAAATGGAGTAGAAATTGGCAAAGCAACAGCTGATGCTCAAGGAAATTTCACTCTGGCTATTGCGAAGCAAGCAGCAGGAGCTAAGGTTTACGTAACAGCAACTGACGCAGCAGGTAATGTTAGCCTGGCGGCTGAGGTAACTGTACAAGATGAAAAAGTAACTAAAGTTAGCGTAACCATTGATAAGCCAAGCTCACAGCATTTTAAAGAGCCAATTACATTTACTGCAACCTCAGAAGGAAGCAGAAGTCCAGAATATCGCTTTTATATTCTTGATGAAAAAGGAAATCTAACCCTTTTACAAGATTATGGGGCAAACAATACGGTAACCTGGACACCTAAAAAGCCAGGATCGTATGCAGTCATCGTTCAAGCGAAGGACAAGTACAACTTTGGATTATTCTCCTACTATTATGAGGCACAAACCGTTATGACTTTTGATGTTGTAGCTGGAAAAGGAAAACAATAGAATAAAGTGATTAAAGTGGAAAGAGCAGCAACATAGCTCTTTCCACTTTTTTATATGAATGGTTTGACAGTTTAAACAGCGGTCAGTCTCTCACACTTTAAGTAGTGGGCTCTCACTGTAATTTTGTGGATTTGTTCGGACAGGAATTGTGCCCAACCGTTATGAGTAAGTATATGTTTTTTACTTAGGTATCATAAATACAGTTATTAAACAGACGAGTGAACTCGTTGTGGGAAAGAAGAGTGCATAAAATTCCTAGTCATTCTTAAAGATTGGTAATTTACTATGTGTTTCTATCATTATTTGAAGGTGTTTTCTAAACCAATTAAAAAAATAGGCCTCCCTAATCACACCAATGTACAAAAATTTAATTAAAAATATAAACTACGCTACTTAAATAGTCACGCTGCTTTGCTAACTATTTTGCAAGTTGCATTCGTTAGCTTTCTGACGATTTTATATTGTTAATTAAAACTACAACTGATACATATGCCTCATTTCAATAAAAAACTGAATGGATGGTCACATCCACTCAGTTTTGGTTCATTAATTTAGTTCTAATTGTGTTTTTAATTCATTTTGGATACGTTGCTTTTCGTCTGATGAAACTAATCCATAATAAATTCTATCAATTTTTGTACCTGTTTCTTTTATTTCCATTTGCTGAATGTTTTTTCCTGCATCTTTATAATTCTTCTGTATATCCATTAACTGATCAAAAGTTAGATTTGTTTTCACATTTTTACCTAAAACGGTAAAAATGTCTGAAAAATTAGTCAAGCTAGATAAAGTAGCTCCCTCTTTAATAACCCCTTGAATAATTTGACGCTGCCTAGATTGGCGTCCAAAGTCTCCTCTTGGGTCTTCATACCGCATTCTAGTGAAGCTTAACGCTTGTTTACCATTTAGAGTTAGTTGTCCTTCAGTGAAATGGAATCCATCTTGAGTAAAATCCAAATCATTCTGAACAGTAATTCCACCAACAGCATCGACAATATCCTTAAATCCTTCCATATTCACCTTCATATAGTAGTCAATAGGTATATCAAGGAAATTCTCCACGGTATCCATCGCCATCGGAATACCGCCAAAAGCATAGGCATGATTAATCTTATCTTCTTTTCCTTTACCTACTATCTCCGTACGAGTATCACGAGGAATACTTAGCATTTTTACAGATTTATTGTTTGGATTAACTGTTAACACAATCACTGTATCAGAACGTCCTTTATCGCCTTTCCGTTCATCCACTCCTAACATTAATACAGAAAAGGGATCTTTTTCTTTAAATGCCACAGGTTCCTGACGTTTTTCTGATGTTTTTCTCTCAATTGGTTGATGCATGGTGTCTACAGCATTTTTTAAAGAGTGATAGACAGTGTATGCATAAACTCCGACACCTATTAATAATAGTAATGTGACTATCCCAATTATTTTAAACCACTTGTTTTTCTTCTTCTGGGTTCTCATTCGACAAATCCTCCAAAATTCACACATATTTTGCATATATCTATATAATAGCAAAAAAATAGGAAAAAAGTAATTAAAAGTAATGGGAATTTGTTGGCTATGATGCCAGGCACCGCTCGAATTTTGTCGAAGAATCATAGACCATTATGTAGATTGATAGTGATAGAATGTAGTTGCAACTGAATATTGTTGGGGTGGTTGGTTGTTCGCTTCTTTCCGTTAAGGGAAGGAGGTGATAATCATGGAAGCATTTCTTGAAATTTCACGAGATGTTCTGAAGGGGATTATGCGTGAAGTTAGTGCTTATTTCTTTCGGAAAACGGTTCTAGAACACAAGAAAATCACCCTGAGCCGTAGGAAGCAAAAGGGTGATTCTCACAAAAATAAACCTTAAACAACCATCACCCTGACGGTAGAGGTTGCAATGGAGAAGTGTTAGAGCACTTCTCTTTTTTATTATATATCCATTATATACAAAAACATTCCCATTTAAAAGTTGTATTTGTCCAACTTTTCGGGTTCAGATCAGTAGAAGGTGGCTTTAAGGATTTATCACTGTCACAGTTTTTTCCAGTTTATTAACCTATTAATTACCTGATGCTGCATTATAGATATCAAGGTATTCTGGCTCCATCTCATTCTTTGAAATCTTCCTAAATTCTTCATTTAGAATTTGGGAATCGTTGTGGTCAAGATGTTGTACATTAATTGAATTAGCAGAATTGATCTTAATGATAAAACCTCTTACAGCATTCGTTTTATAAAACCCCTTAGAAGTGTAGGTTGGAGGAGCAGGCCTTTTTAGAGTTGCTATAGAATTACCGACTAACTCTAAATCACCTTCTTTTACGTTATTCTCTCCAGCACCTTGAGTCCATTTTGATTCAAAATATATTCTCCAAGAAGGAACAGAACCATAATTATTTTTAACGACATATATATACCTAACGTCGTGGGTTGTATTATTTAATGGAGGTACTCGTTTCCATACCCCAATTAAACTATCCACTTTCTTACTTAGCAAGCTGGGCTCTGATGGCTTTTGAGATGTAGAAGGTGTTTCTGTGTTTTTAGTAATGGATGAAGAATTCGTATTCGAAGTCGAAGTCATAGTCAATTGTTGAGTTTGTGAACTAACAGCTTGCTTCGAACTTAAACGCTTCTTCTCAGCTTGAAATTCCTCTTCTGATACCTTTGTAAAATCACTATTCAATACTTTTATTTCTTTATCATTAACGGGTGTAAATGTGTTAGTTCCAGGAACCATTTGAACTACTTTTTCACTATCTCCTGAATATAAAGCCATATACCAGCTTCCGGTATTGTCTTTATTGATTTCCAGGATTTGTTCAGGACTTTCCTTTTTCTCTTTCCAATACCCAATATAACTAGGAAGCATAATTTCAAATAAAGACCTACTCTTGAATTGTAATAGGACAGACTCAAAATCGAGCATATTGGCTTCATGAGCCAATTCAATGGGATATTTTTTGTTAGTATCGATTTGATTTGGACTGGCTCCTGATTCAAGCAACAATTTAGCCATACTTACATTTTTCTTTTGTATAGAGGTATGAAGTGGGTATTTACCACCCTCGGATTGTAAGTTAGGATCTGCTCCATGATCAAGCAGCATTTTAACAGCTTCCATATTATTTTGTTCTATAGCATGAATTAAAAATGTCTCTCCTTCTGGAAGTTGAAGATTAGGATTCATACCGCTTTCCATGAAAAGTCGTAACAATTGACTATTGTTACTTTCACTTAACTTTTTCAAAGTTTTAGCTGTTAAGTCAGACACGTTCTTATCCTTTAATAGTGCCTTAATAAAATATAAATCTTGCTTTTCAACAGCGACGTCTAATGAGCTGTTACCTTTCCTATCCTTTAAAAAAGGGTCAGCACCGTTAGTAATAAGTGACCGGAATAAATCCCGATTATTTTTCTGAATGGACAAGTTGATTGCAAGTTTACCTTCGCCTGATTTAATGTTTGGGTCTACTCCCAAAGTGATTAGGCTTTCTATTCGCTTTGTATCCTCTTTATCAATCGCTTTTTTAAAAGAATATTCTTGAAAGGATTCTCCTTTATATTCCATGGTAGAATGTAAAAAATAATGATCAATGGGTGATAACATAAATTTTCCCGTTGCAAAAGCAACCGTTCCATTTAGTAACAAAAACAGAACAATCATAGCAGCAATTGCTATGGCTCCTATTTTCATCTTAAATATACCCTGTTTTTGTCTATTTGAATGCTTATCTCTTAACATTTGCCAATTAGCACTTCTTGTTCTTTCTTGTGCATGTCCTGGAGCAACTCTTGGTGAAGTTTCTTCATTGGCCTGAGCGTTAGGATTTAAAACAATGGAATTATTCTTTTTGACTCGTTGTAACTCTTTATCTAGTTCTATCAACTTTTCTTTAAATGCTTGTTCAAGTTCCTCATATATTATTGGAGCACTGTTGGAAATTTGTTGTTCCATTGGAGGAACATAATCTGGAGATGTAACGCTTGATTCTACATAGGTACTAAGAAACCAAACAATCAAGTCAAATGAGTATCTTGATAATTGCAGGGCTGATTTTTTATCTCCATATCCAGCGGTATGGACAGCTGTGTTTCCCTCTTTTCGAATTAATTCTAGTTTCTCATAGATTTCATTCGTTATTATTTCCTTCTCTTTTAGCAACACTAAACACTTGTATTGACCCTTAAGTAGTGTTAGTCCTTCCAAAGCAAATATTGCTTTTGTTAAAGTCTCTCCAAGCATTCTTAACTTTACTATTGCAGTATTAGGGTCTTGATAAATATTATTTTCTGCAGTTTTAGCTAGATACTCTATAACTTCCCAGTCTTTTGGGATAAATGAAAAATTACGATTTTCCAATGACCTTTCTCCCCACTAAATCATTTCTAAATCTGGAAATCTTAAAATTTAGGTACTTATCTATTTTATCAGAATCATGTATAGGTAGAAACAGGATAAGCAATCATATTTTCTTTGTGCTACACCTAATATTGCTAGACCAAGACCTCCCATCTAGTACCTTCTTTGATTTTGGTAAATGCTTTTTAAGGATAATAAACAATTGGTCATTTTTTCCGAAAATAAGAAATAAGGGAAGAATCGATAGTAGTAGATTGTTCTAAAGAAGTTTAGGGAGGAATTAAATTGAGTTTTGAAGTTCTGGGGATGATAGGATTTATATTATGGCTGATAAAGACAGTTTCAGCATTAGCCGTTTGGATCCTGCTTTTCCTCTTGATTTTTAAAAAGAATAGAAAGAAAACATTGGGGAGGATGCTGCTTACGGTCCTTATTATGGGATGTTGTGCATGGGGGGAAGAGAAGGTCGCCCATCATATTATAGATAACGGGATCATTCCTCAAAATAAGATATTATATAAGTATATAAAAGGTTTTATCCAAGAAAAACAAGAATCAAAAGTAATCCCAACCGCACAACCGCCCATCCAACAAAACACTAACACAGTGTTAGCGGAGGCAACTAATATGGATGCCTCATCTGAGGAGGATTCATATAAAGATAATAAAGAAAGGTTAGTTAAGAAAATAACAACGATTAATGGGAAAGAGGTCTCGTTTGGTGATACCTATGAACAAATTCTAAATCTCCTTGGTGAACCAGATGAACAAAATTATGCTGACGGACAAATGGATTTAACCTACGGAGATGTTATTCTTCATTTGACAGATTTCTTTAACATGCCAGGCGATGATGATATCCAGCTCACCAACATAGAGCGTGTAGACCTGTTTCATACAACAAAGGATGTCTTTTCCTCTTTAGGAGAACCCATTGGTGAAGAATCTAGTGAAGATTTACATACTACTATTTTGAAATATGATGTAGATGGGTACTTATTTAGAGCGTATGAAGAGGACGATGCTACCATTTCGAAGATTGATTTTTGTATACCGGATTGAATAGTTTAATTAGGAGCCTGACTATGCAAGAACACTATTATTTTCATATTTTAATGTGTCTGTAATAGTTCTTAATTTGTCTGTAACGGCTGTTTAATGTTGTTTCTGTATGATTAGTCTTATATCATCAAAACAACTTAAGGAGTTGGACTAAATGAGAAAATTGCAAGCTTTTCTTTGTTACTTACGAAAACATCATAAATACAACTATTATACAGATATGTGCATAAAGTGCGGAAAGAAAAGAGAAATGATATAGCCCCCATTTTAAATAAATGTAGTATGTCCGGCTCTCATAGAGTCGGATATTTTTTTACCCAAAACCATTTCTTAACACGAAGTACCTGTCCAAAAGAATCAGCCTGTGAAAAAGTGATATCCATCGGGATAATTTGTAAATTTTAATCGAGATTTTTGGTAAAATAAATTAGTAGGCTTTACTGACTAGGAATAATATACCATCCTCATAAAAGTAAGATGCATAAAATATGCTAAAATAACTGTGGTAATTAAAATCATAATTTTGAGGTGTGAAAATTGATAATTGAGGGGTTAACTGCATACATAACTGGAAAGGTTCTATATGATTCTTCCAAAAAAATAGCAGGGAAAATAAAGGATGCTGGAGTGAAGGTGTTCTTTGAGGAAAGGGTAGAAGGTATATATAAAGAACTGCAACAAAAATTAAATAAAAAAGATGCAGAACGAAAATTTCAAAATCATGATCTTCAAAGAGCAGTAATTAGTAGTTTCTATAAATCAATAATGAGAATCACTGATGAATTTTTACAACAAAGCATTGTTCTCTCAAATGAGGTTAGAGTAAATTTAAATGAGATACATCATGCTGTTAATTCTATACAGAAAGATTTAAATGTTAGATTAAAAGAATTAAAAGACGAAAAAGATCCAAGTCTACTTGATTTTGAAGAAACCAGCTTACTTATAAATCCTACCTTCCATGAGCAAAGTGAAGAAGTTGAACAATTTTTATGCGAAAAAACGAAGAGGGAGTTTAACATTGATAGTCCTCTTTATGGGAAATTAATTAAGGAACATTTATATGATTATATTTCTCGGTTTTTTGCACTTGAGATTAAGGAAAACCCAAGGGTTTATAATATATTTACTGCCCAGTCCATGGTGGACAATAAATTTATGTTAGAGGAAATCCAAGTAGCAGCGAATTTAATTGCTGATTTAACCATTGAAACCAATGAAAATGTGAAATTAATTTTAGAAATGATGATAGAAATGAGATCGTTGCTTAATGGTTCAACTAGGAATGACATCATTGTTAATTCAAATGTGGAACCTATTCAAAATAAGGAAATAGGTAAAGATGTTGAGGAACACTTTAATGAACCCGCTGTTTCTCAGGTCATGTTAGATTATAGACGTTTACAATTTAGAATTGATAATGCAGAACTCTTGGAAGATCTTGAGAACTTAAATGAGCTTTTATTTAAAGCATCTATTCCTTTACTTGAGAATGCGTCAGCTATTAAAGAATTTTTGGCTAACATTGAGTATTTAGAAAACATAGTAGCCCAAACAAGCCTGGAGGAACAACTATCCACCTATCATCAAAAAATAGATGCCATTGATACAAATGATGGTAAAGCATTAATTAACCTAATAAACATAACGGATGAACATCCTTTGAAACCATATAGAATTGATTATAAGAATACTTTTGTAGAAAAGTATCAATTTGATATCATCATAGATATTATGAATTTATTAATGAAATCTAAGGAATATTATAGTCTTAAGATTAAACATGGATTTAGATTGAAGTTAAAAATAGATCAGATTATTTCAGAACTTAAAGAAATACAAGTTAAAGTGGATAAAGGGTCTACTTACTATATTAAACACTCCTATACGGGTATTTTCCCACTCGAGAATTATATTTATGAAGGGTTAATAGAATGTGTAAACATTTTGAACAATATTGGTCTTGAATTAATGAGAGAACAAGAAATAATTAGTAAAAACCTTCATAGATATTTATTGTAGGAATGAAGATTGTTTAGAATTGGTAGAGTTTGCTAACAGTACCGACTAACCTGGTACCCATGTCAATCGATCTGAAGTACACCGGCCTAAGGATGAAAAAGGGACCGTCCGATGATTCGTTTCAGACGGAAGAAATCACGGGTCGGGAAGAAAGCAGAACCGAAGCTGTCAATGAGGTAATGCTCAAGTATTATGGCATAAAGGATTACGTTGGGTGGTAAATGTTTTAAACATCTTTAACGGTTTATTCATAGTTTGTTCATACAATAGAGGTATAGTAAGTACATGAAAACGAGATGCATATCTTACTTTTCTAGACCCCCTTTTAATTATATTTGTATTGTACGTCCGGCTTCTCTTATGGAGCTGGATCTTTTTTTGTCTATGAAGGACAAAATGAGGCTCCGCCCGGCAAAAATTGTCCTTCATCACGCCGATGAAAGACAAAATCCGGCCACCTCAAGCAGAAATTGTCTTTCATCCTTCGTATGAAAGACAAAAAACCAGCCCGCCCCTCCATACCTGACCTCACAAAAAAGAACCTACCACCTCACAAGGAAGACGATGCCCTTCAATAACCTAGTATCTACATATTAATATATTAGTATTAGTGTTTAAAACGCAGATTTTCCTTTACACAACCCACGCACGTCATGATAATAGCGAAATAAATTTCGCCCGTTGGCCTTGGCTTGGTAAAGGGCATAATCGGCATGCGTCATTAACGTTTTCTGGTCCTCTCCGTCCTCAGGAAAGAGGCTGATTCCAATAGAACAAGTGGTTGTAAAGGAATGGCCATCGATGGACCATTGCTCCTGCAATGATCGAATAATTCCACTAGCTAAATCATCGAGCTTGTTCTTCTGAGCTAATTTACGAGCGGGACCTTTGGAATCGAGCCGTGCCACATTCCACGCAGACGCCATCTCCTTCGAATCAGCCCAAGAATAAATAATCGCAAATTCATCGCCCCCCAGTCGACAAAGCGAAGCCTCCTCGGGCAGAACAGCCTGAACCCGTCCAATGAACTTCTTCAGAAGCTCGTCGCCTACATGGTGACCCATTGTATCATTGACCCATTTAAAACGATCTAAATCTAGAAAAAGCAAAGCAAACCGTTGTTTGGAAAACTCCGCTCGCGCCACATCAAACGCTGCCCCAAGAAGCTTATAAAACGACCTCCGGTTAGCGACACCCGTCAGAGGATCCACAAAGGCAAGCTCCTCCAGCTTCTGCTCATACCGTTTACGCTCCGACACATCCCTCGATACCACAACATACTGGAGCAACCGTCCATCCTCATCAAAATACGGATCACAGTGCGCCTCAATATAAACGGGCGCGCCACCATCCTTCTGCAGCTTTCGATACTCCAACACATAGGTCCGCGGTTCAGCCACCATCTCCTCAAACGAGGCCCGCACCGCTGCCACATCCTCAGGGTGAATATTGATATAAAACGGCTTTCCTATCAATACTTCCGGTTTATAGCCTAGCAACGAATGATGGGCAGGCGACGCATACTGCACCAATCCGTCTGCGGTAACCAAACGAATCATATCAGAAGAATGCTCCGCAATAATCTTAAACCGATTCTCCATGCTCTTGCGTTCCGTCTCATCCCTCGTAATCGCAGCAAACCCAGTGACCTGTCCGTCAGCATCCCTTAAGGGAGACACAGACACATTCACATCAATGAAAGAGCCATCCTTGCGAACGAACTGCGTTTCCCAGTTTCGAATCACCTTTCCATGCAGCAGCGCCACCCTCATCCGGTCCTCTTCCTCGCGTAACCGAGCTGGAATAATCGGCAACCGAGCCCCAATCAGCTCCTCCTTCGTCCAGCCGTACATCTTTTCAAAGGCAGGGTTCACATAAGTAACCTTACTATCCAGAGTGGTAATGTTAATCGCATCCACCGTACTGTTAAAAAAAGATTCCAGTCTTTCGTTCGTTTCCTGTAGAGAAGCCGAAACCAGCTCCCTTTCTGAGTAATCCTCAACCACAACGTACACACCAAATAGCCCCCCGTTGACCATCGGAATAAACTTCAACCTTAACACTAAAACACGTCCATTTTGACACGTGTATTGAACTTTACATTCGGAAGCAGTTCCCTTTAAGGCGGCGTGCAACTGTGTTAAAACAGTAAGCATGTGGCTCGAGTCCACTAATTCTGTGAAAAATTTACCCGCTACTTCAAGAAAGGAATAGCCGAATAATTTTTCCGTCGCAGCATTCACTTTTGTTATCCGGCCATTCTCATCCAAACTAAGAATGGCATTCGGATTCTCTTGAATAAGTGATTTAAATAAGGGTATATTGAAATGCAACATCGCACGGTGATAATTCAAAAATAGAACTTGAGCAATAATCACGAGTAAAACCAATAAGATGCAAAACAAAAATACTAAATATGGATTAAATAAATTCATAATGTACCTTGCACCTCCATATTGAAATAGCTTAATAGATTAATTTTAGATATCGCAGGAACTTTCGACAATCCGTAGGACGTGAAATGGACGAAAGGACGAGTAAAGAGTAGGTATAAAGTACTCATCTGTCCTTTTTTCACCAAAAAATTACTAACTTTTACATGTTAAAATTTTTGAAAAAATAGTTTACCATTATTTTAGGAGAATAATGACCATTTAAAAACTACGTACCAACAAACATAGAAATCAACTAAACCAGATAGCAGGTGATGAAATGGGAGTCAATATTTACCCTGCCCTGTCGGCGTTAGAGCGCATATCTGATGGGGTTGTTAGTATAGATTTAAAAGGACAAATCACATATATCAATCAACCAGCAGCCAAATTATTAGAAATAACCCATGCGACACAAACGGGGGAACCTATAAGTAGAGTTGTTCCAGACGAAAACGCTGATAGACTGGAGAAGAAAATCAACCAAGCGATTCGTCAACAAAGTAACATCCATTTTGAGATCCAGACCCAATCCTCACAATGGCTTGAAGTTTATATTTATCCGTCTGAGGATGGGGCGACTGTTCTCCTAAGGAATATCACGCCAAAAAAGCAAATTGAAGAAACAATCCAAGTCCAGCATGAGCGCTTGCAACTGTTAACGGAGGCAGCCAATCATTTGTTTTATAAAAAGGAACCAAAAGCTTTGCTAGACGCGCTGTTCCATGATTTAGCCGAATACTTGGACCTAGATGTCTATTTTAATTATTTGTACGATCCGGACACCAACAAAATCCGCTTAATGAACTACAGCGGGATTCCTGAAACAACGGCTAAAGAAATTGAGTGGCTGGAACTGGGGGAAGCAGTTTGTGGCTGTGTCGCCCGTGACCGCCTGCGGATTGTCGCAGAAAAGATTGATACCTCAGATGACGTCCGTGTGCAACTCGTAAAAGGCTGGGGCATCAAAGCCTACGCTTGTCATCCATTAATGTCATACGGTAAACTAATTGGAACTCTTTCTTTTGGGTCAAGAAAGCGGTCGCATTTCACGGAAGAGGAGCTTGACCTTATTTTTACCATTTGCCAGCAGGTGGCGACTACCTTAGAGCGAACCTTCTTAATTGCCGAGTTGACAGAGAAGAAAGAAGAGGCGGAAAAAGCCAATCAAGCGAAGTCGGAGTTTTTATCCATGATTAGTCATGAACTGAGGACACCGCTCAACTCGATCATGGGTTTTGCTCAGATTTTAGAGATGGACCAACGAGATCCATTGTCTGCCGGACAAAAGGATAAAGTGCAGAAGCTTCAGAAGTCGAGCCGGCACTTATTATCGCTCATCAATGACATGATTGACATTGCCCGCACGAAAACAGGCACGCGCACCTTCCAGGTGGAACCGGTGGCAATTGGCTCCATGGTATCGGAATGTGTCAAAATGATCCGCCCCCTCGCGGACCGCAAAGGGATTCATGTCACAAGTACATGTGATGACGTCATGATTCACACCGATTTGAAACGGGTAACACAAATAGTACTGAATTTATTAGCCAATGCCGTTAAATACACGGCGCCTAACGGACAGGTGAAAGTCACTTGTGAACCGCAGGGCGAGAGCATCAAATTAATCGTGAGTGATACCGGAATAGGCATTCCACCACAAGAACAGGAAAAAATCTTCGCTCCGTTTTACCGAATTTTTAATCGGGATGTCAATATTGAAGGAGCTGGCATTGGTTTAACCATTGTCAAGCAGTTTGTCGAGGAACTACAAGGGGAAGTGGGAGTCAAAAGTGAGCTAGGCAAGGGAAGCCGGTTTTGGTTCACGATTCCCAATCAGCGTTAATCAAAGGGGAGAAACACTATGAGACCGATTAAATGGATACTGGCAGAGGATCATCCCGACTCCATGGAAATTATCAAATATTTCTTAGATGAACGCCCAGATTTTCAGTTAGTCGGATGCTGCACGAACGGGGAGGAGCTCGTGGAGATGGTGATCACTGTGAAGCCGGATCTCGTGCTCACAGATATTAATATGCCGAGGAAAAATGGCCTGCAAGCGGTAAAGGAATGCCTTTCTTTCCATCCATCGCTCAAGTTCATTTTTCTAACGGGCTATGATGAATTTGCGATCGAGGCGTTTGCGATTGCGACTGTCGATTATTTGGTGAAACCAATTGACCGGAATCGCTTGATGGCAGCCTTGGAAAAAGCGAAAAACCTTCTTCAGTTTGAATGGGGCGAGGGCGAAGCGGAGGCGCAAAAAATGAAAATGCTCCCCTTAAAGGAGCAAAACTGTACGCAGTACATCCCGCTTTCGGACATTTATTTTATTGAAAAAGTAGGGAAGAAATGCCTGGTGTATACGAAAACACAGATCTTTGAAACAAGTGAGGCCATCAGTAAGATTATGTCCCGGCTCGATGACTCCTTTTTCCAAGCGCATCGCTCGAATATTATTAATCTGGCAAAAATCTCGCAAATTACGCCTCAGAATGAAACCTATATAGTTTGTTTCAAGGACTATGACAAGACAGCCAGTCTGTCAAAGCTAAAAATCAATGAAGTCAGAGAACGTATGCTTTAGTAAAAAGGAGTAGCCACATGTGGAGACACTCTCACACGTGGTTACTCCTTTTTCTGTGTTACCTGATTTAATAGGTTCAGATATTCATCTAGCTGTTGGCTGCATTCGACCGCTTCAGCCGAGGTAATGCCGTACGTTTCTACCCGCTCAGCTAGCTCTTTCTTACATTGTTCAATCAAGATAATTAAATAGGTCATACGCCTTCTGCTCCCTATGCCCAAATTCC